>DHVB01000028.1 GCA_002412425.1 Bacteroidales bacterium UBA5219
TAAACCTATTTTAGGACATGACAACTCCGGACAATCCGGTTGAGCCAAAATGTGATAAAGAAGAGGCTGATTTAGCAGCCGCACAAGCCGAAGAAGCCAGAATTAATGGCGATTTTACAATAAATGCAGATTCTTGTATTTATTATTGGACACCACAAATGCCAGAATCATTTTTAAATGGTGCTTGTGGAAATTTGCAAAATGTTGGAACCCCACCATATACTAAAAGGGATTCTGTGTATGTATTAACAAATTGGGCTAATGGTATATTACCATCTATTTCTGAAACACATTCAAAATATTTAATTTTACAAGGTGTGTCAAGGACAGGTGGTAATGCTTTGACAGCATGGGATTTATATGTGGGGGCACAAGCTACTACTCAGGCTGCACAAACAGCATTAACAGATTGTCAAAATAGCAGATAAGAAAACTTACATTTTATTAAATATAAAAAATCCGCATTAATTAATAATGCGGATTTTTTACTTCACATTTTTATTTATATTGTTCTATAATTTATAAAAGGAAGAACTTTTATAGAAAAACAATGAAATTTAATAAATGTTTTTTATTTTTGTTTATAGTATTTAATTTATTTGAATTTAATGCTATTGCTGACGAATCTTGCCCATCTCCATATGGACTTTGTAATTATAATGGTGGCACTAATAATGGATTATATTGTAATAATATTCCTTCAAATTGTTATCCTTTTTATTCAGGATATGATTCATGGAATAAAAACACTTGTGACCCTTCGAAATTTGTTGACGATGATTTATTTCCTTTCATTCAATACACTTGTTTAGATGCAACAGCGATGACTCTTAATGATAATAAACAATGTGTATGTCAACCTGAGTATTATATGGTTAATGGGAATGAGTATACTGATAACCCATCAGAAGCAACGGGATGTAATGCATGTCCAGCAAATGGTTGGCAATGTACAGGTGGAACAACCCCTCCATACCAAAATTGTTATTCATTTAATTATGCTTTGTATGATTCCGGAACTGCTTATTTTATGGGTGAAGATATAATAGATACTGATGGATGTCAATGTACAGGGTATCCTTCTTCGAAAAATTGTACCCCATCACCAGATCCTTGTCCCGCTGGATATACGGTGGAAGCAAATTCTGGATCTCAGCCACTTCTAAACTGTAGTAATGGTACATATGGCGAATGTACCAATACCAATTGGGAGTGCGATGCAAATACTATTACTATAATTTATAATCCAAATGGTGGTGCAGGTACTGTTCCAACCGCAACACAATGCACATATGATGGTGATTGTAATTTATCAGGTGCTGGTTCAATGGTAAAACAAGGACATACACTTACACAATGGTGTACCGAACCAGATGGTACAGGTATTTGTTGCTTACCCAATGCAGTATGTACAGGTTTTGATTTTTCAGTAAATAATGCAGAAATAAATGTTTTTGCACAATGGGAACCAAACACAATTACTATAACTTATAATTCAAATGGTGGTGAAGGTAGTGCAGGACCGACAAATTGTACATTTAATGATGTGTGTACTTTGTCAGATGGTACAGGTATGCAAAAGGCTGGGTATATACTTGCAGGATGGTGTTTACAAAATCCATGTTCAATGCCATATCTACTTGGATCATCACATCCTGAATTAGCAACAAGTGCTGATGATAAAACTCTTTATGCAAAATGGACACAATGTCCGGCTGGTACTTATTATTCGTCAGGTAATTGTGAGCCTTGTAATGCTGGGTATTATTGTGAAGGAAACGGGCAACGAACACCATGCCCAGCAGGGCACACCAGTGATGCTATTGATACTGATAACTTGCCACAAAGTATAGAAGCTTGTTATATAACAACTGGAACTGGTGGAACTAAATTCTGTGCTGGCACTGGTGATTTATGTTTTACATTACCAAATGGTGTTGGTAGTACTGATACTCCTGATAAGATTTATTATAATCAAGTAAATCCTTAATTCATAATTTAATAAGAAAAAAACTTGCATTTTATTATAATTGTATGTAAACTTGGCAGGCTGAGTAATCAGAACTGAATAATCGTCGGTGCTTTTTGGTCCCGACAGAGATAAAGATTCTGTAAAATGCTTGGCACCAAGAAAACCAAAAAAAAGGATAAAAAAATGGCACGTGATGGCGCAAAACGCAGTACCAGAAAATTAAAAATCGGACGTCGTTTAGGCGTAAATTTATGGGGACAGGCTAAATCTCCATTTAATAAAAGAAAATATAAACCCGGTCAACATGGTCCAACTAGTCGTGGTGGAAATTCATCCGATTATGCTAAACAACACAGAGCAAAACAAATGCTGAAAGGTTATTATGGAAATATCGGTGAAAAAAAATTCCACAGATATTATAAAGAAGCATCAAATATGCGTGGTGATACCCCACAAAATTTAATCGGTTTATTAGAAAGACGACTGGATGCAGTTGTTTATCGTGCAAAACTTGCACCAACTGTTTTTAGTGCCCGTCAATTAGTCAGTCATGGTCATATATTAGTCAATGGCAAACGTGTTAAAATTTCCAGTTATCAAGTCAATCCTGGGGATGAAATCACAGTTAGTGAAAAAGCAAAACAAATGCCATTAGTAGTATTAGCACTGGAATCACCAGAACGTCAATTTGCAGACTATGTAAAAGTAGATAGCGCAAATTTTGTCGCAACTTTTGTAAGAGTCCCAGATTTTAGTGAAGTTCCATATCCAGTACAAATGCAACCAGAACTAATTGTCGAATTCTATTCAAGATAAAAAACACCGCAAAACGCGGTGTTTTTTGTTAGTTATTAGTGGTTAGTGTTTGTGGTTTGTGATAGTGGATTGTGTTAGTGGGGATGGAGAAGTAAAAGATACTATCACAAACACTAACACTAACCATTAAGTTTCTTTGTCCATTCGTTATTTGGGAAATTTAATCGCAAGGTTTCTGCATAGCCGTTTGCTTGTTCTGGTAATCCTATGGCGGTATATGCTTCGGTTAATCTAAATAATGCTTCGGGTGTCATCGCTGTCTCTTGGGCAGTGCTGATAATAAATTGCAAATGATTAATCGCACTTGTCCAATTTTCTTTTCGCATATCATGTCTGGCAGAATACATCGTTTTGCCAGCAATATAATTTTTTAATATTATAATTTTATTTTTCGCGTTCGCTGTATATTTTGAATCGGGAAATCTATCCACCAGTTGTTGAAATTGATTTAATGCATACCAAGACATCCCCGGTTCACGACGAACATCAGAAACTTGACGATAATAAGTCATCCCGCGTAAATACATAATATATGCAACATCCTTATGCCCCGGATGAAAACGCATAAATCTATCCGTCGTCAGTAAAGTTCCAGCAAAATCCCCATCCATATATTGACTGTATGCCGCCATAATCAATGCGTCAGGTGCCCAAATGCTTGCCGGAAAATTTGATTCTGCTTTGATAAATTCTTCGGATGCTTTCTTGTAATTTTCATCATCAAGTTCAGCATACGCATTATTGTAAATTTCAGATATTGTTTGATCTGTTGTTGGCGCTGTTCCACCACATGCAGATAAAGCGCAACACAAGGCAATAAATAAATATGTTTTTTTCATTTCTTAATTTCCGTTTTGTTATAAGAGTATAATGCCTTTCATGAAGATTGGCAAACATATTTTCAAAGTCGGTGGTTGGACAGCAATATCAAGAGTTTTCGGATTTGTCCGAGATGTGCTGATTGCAAATATACTGGGAGCAGGGCGTCTGTCTGATATTTTCTTTGCTGCATTCAAATTGCCAAATATGTTTCGTGATTTATTAGGTGAAGGTGCGTTGTCTTCGGTATTTGTTCCTATGTTTACCGAGCAAAGAAAATCTAGTCAAAATAAATCACTTAATTTTGCAAATAATTTCTTTTCATGGTTAATGGCAATTTTATTAATTATTACAATTATTGGTTTAATTATTATGCCAATCATAGTGTTAATTCTGACCCCCGGATTTGCATCTGATCCTGGTAAAATGGATTTAACAATAACAATTTCCAGATGGATGTTTTTATATTTGATTTTTATTTGTGGAACTGCTTTCTTGGGCAGTATTTTGAACGCGTTTTCTGAATTCGCACTAGTTGCATCAATGCCTGTTATATTCAACTTGTTTTCCATAGGCGCGCTTTTATTAGCTAAATATCTTGGTGCAGGTTCAAGTGTTTTATATATTTTATCAGCAGCCGTTGTTTTATCAGGTGTATTTCAAATGTCTGTATTATGGGGGCGATTGCGTGCGAAAAAATTCGGCTTACGATTAATAAAGCCACGTTGGAACAATCAAATAAAAACAGCCTTTAAAAGATTAGGTGTCGGATTATTTGGAACAGGGTTTTATCAAATAAATATAATAATCGGAACATTAATCGTGTCTTTCCAAGCCGGTGCAGTTTCATGGTTATATTATTCTAATAGAATGATTCAATTGCCTTTCGCAATTATCGGTCTTTCTGTCGGAACGGTTTTATTAACAAGTATTTCAAATTCATTGGCAGAAAAAAATATGTCCCAAGTATATGTTCAACAAAACGCAGCATTCAGACAAAGTATGATGCTTACTTTGCCATGTATGGTTGGATTATTTGTTTTGGCAATACCAATAATTCAATTTTTATTTCAACATGGTGCATGGACCAGCGAAAGCACTATCGCAGTAGCACACGCGATGATGATTCAATCTTTGGTTTTACCAGCAATGACCACCAATCAAATTTATTCTAAAACATTATTTGCAGCCCAAGATGTTAAAACACCAGTTAAAAGTTCAATTATAGGACTGGCAGTATCAATTATGTTTTATTTAGGATTGTTTTCTTTTATCGGATATCTGGCAATTCCAGTCGGTGCTGTTGTTGGTGGATATGTAAAAAATTGGTTTTTATTACGCGAATGCGTCAAACGTAAATTATTTAAAATCTTGCCGAAAACAAAACGCGCAATGGCTGGATTTATAACGCTTTCAGTCGTTCTGGCCGCTGTTTTATGGTTTGTTCCTGTTAAAAATTTATGGATGTTAATAGCAACAATAGCAGTGTTTGGAATAATTTATTTACCAATTGCATTAATTATTAATAAAAAAAGTTGAACGTAATCTTTTTATATGATAAAATAGTGTCAAGATTGGAAGGAGGGAATCCATGAAATTATATCATTTGCCGTTTTTAGTTTTGCCACTTGCATTAACCGCATGTGCAAATACTATGACAGGCGACAGTACAAAAAATTATGGTGAAATGAGCGAAGAAAGCCTGACCGCAACAAATTATGAAGATAATTCATATTTGATGGCTGCGACACCTGAATATCATATAGGACAATCATTTAAAATTGATGATGTTCAATATTTTCCGATGGAAGATGTAAGTAGTAATTCTGTGTCGTCAATTTTTCGTAACTAAAAATCACCAATTTTAAAACGAAACTTTTAGTTGATTTGCTTTACTTGCTTGGGTTAGCTTCGCAGAGTTCGCAGGCTCACTCTGCTTGCTCAGATTTTTCCACACATCCCCGCTCGCTCGGATTTTTCCACACATCCCCGCTCGCTCGGATTTGTAATCCGAGTGTAACATTACCAAGCACTCGGATTACAAATCCGAGCGAGCGTCATAGGTGTTTGAGCGAGCGTCATAGGTGTTTGAGCGAGCAATAGTGGTGATAGGAGCGAGCTGGTGTGGGTTGTCCGTGAGGATAAAACAAGACCATCAAAAGTTTGTCCGTAGGACAACATGTGATTAACCGTAGGCGCAGCCTACGGTAGTTAGCCCCTCAAAAGCCTTGCCCGCAAGGGCAACACAATAAACTCAGTTAAAAGTTTATAAAGTAAAAAGTTCATAAAGGAATGCCAAGCAAAAAACTTCTTTTAACTTTTAACTTTTAACTGATTTGCCGTCTCTTATCTATACGAATTTTAATTTATTTTCCGCAAATTTTATTAAATTCAAGGAATTTAATCCGCAAATTTGATTGAATTTGCGGAATTTTGTTTATATTTGTAAAAAAATGAAATTATGATTAATCGAATTTTAAGCAAAGAAATAGATAAACGTTTGTTTGCAGGAAAAGCAATTATTATTATCGGAGCAAGGCAGGTTGGCAAAACTTCGTTGCTTCATAGTAAATTTGATGGAAATCCAAATGTGCTTTGGTTAGAAGGTGATAATATAGAAACTCAATTATTATTTGAGGATTTTACACTTTCATTTGCAAAAACACTAATTGGAGACAAGAAAATTTTAATTATTGATGAAGCTCAAAACATTTTGAATATTGGCATTAAATTAAAAATTATTATTGACCAAATGAAAGATATTCAGGTAGTTGCTACAGGAAGTTCGTCTTTTGATTTGGCAAATAAAATTAATGAACCACTTACTGGCAGAAAATGGGAATATAAATTATATCCCATATCTTTTGCTGAGATGGTTGCACATCACAGTTTTTTTGAAGAGTACAAAATGTTGGAGCAACGTCTTGTTTACGGTTATTACCCCGAAGTGGTGATGCAAAAAAATGAAAATATGGTAGAAGTTTTGCAGGGACTTGCAACAAGCTATTTATATAAAGATGTGTTGAAATGGGAAAATATTCAAAAAAGTGACAGAATGATAAAACTTCTGCAAGCTTTAGCTTTTCAAATTGGCGGACAAGTGTCATATACTGAATTGGGTAAAATCTGTGGATTAGATAGCAAAACCATTGAGAAATACATTCTATTGTTAGAGCAAGCTTTTATTATTTTTAGATTGAACTCTTTTAGTCGCAATCAACGAAATGAATTGAAATTTAGTAAGAAAATTTATTTTTATGATAATGGAATTCGTAATGCGTTGATAGCAAACTTTAATCCTGTAAATTTGAGAGATGATCTTGGAGCTTTGTGGGAAAATTTTATGATTTCTGAAAGACAGAAAAAAAATCATTATTCTCATTCCTATGCCAATTCGTGGTTTTGGCGAACACAAACTCAAAAAGAAATTGATTATTTAGAAGAAAAAGATGGTGTTATAAATGCATTTGAGTTTAAATGGAATAAAAACAAAAAAACAAGAATGCCTTTGGACTTTATGAAATCATATCCAAATGCTATTTATTCCACAATTACACCAGAAAATTTTTATGAGTTTTTAAGTATGGAATAATCCACTTTCCGTAAATTTTATTAAATTCAAGGAATTTAATCCGCAAATTTGATTGAATTTGAGGAATTTTAACGTAACCCCGCTCGCTCGGATTTGCAATCCGAGTGCTTAGTAATGTTACACTCGGATTACAAATCCGAGCGAACATCATGGGTGTTGGAGCGAGCATCATGGGTGTTAGAGCGAGCAATGGTGATGATAGGAGCGAGCTGGTTAAGGTTGTTTGTGAGGCAAAATAAGACTATCAAAAGTTTGTCCGTAGGACAACAGGTGATTAACCGTAGGTGCAGCCTGCGGTAGTTAGACCCTCAAAAGCTTTGCCCGCAAGGGCAACACAATGAAATTATAGCGAGAAGATAAAAAATCTTTACACATTTTGTTGTTTATTTTATTTTTTATAAGTTTGTTTAAAAAATAAAATATGAATTCTTTTGGTAGAATTTTTAGAATTAGCATTTATGGCGAATCTCATGCAGGGGAACTGGGAGTTTTAATTGATGGTGTTCCTGCAGGAATTTTATTAAGTGAAAAAGATTTTGAACTTGCCATAGAAAGACGAAAACCTAATCAAGTTGGTAGCACTTCCCGCAAAGAAGATGATATTCCTTTGATTAAATCTGGTGTTTTTAATTCCTACACAACTGGTGCACCAATTTTAATATCTTTTGAAAATAAAAATATTAAGTCTGAAGATTATAATTTCAACGGCTTTTATCGTCCCGGACATTCGGATTTTGTAGCAAATAAAAAATATAAATCATTTAACGATTTTAGAGGTTCTGGACATTTTTCGGGCAGAATGACTTTAGCTCTTGTTGCAGCTGGTGTTGTGGCTAACAAAATTTTGCCTGATATTAAAATTTCTGCATCTGTTATTTCTGTCGCTGGAAGTAAGGATTTTCAAACAAAAATTGATGAAGCAGAACAAAATGGCGATTCTTTAGGTGCTGTGGTTGAATGTAGAATAAATAATTTGCCTGTGGGTTATGGTGAGCCTTTTTTCGATTCTTTAGAGTCTGTTTTGGCACATTTGATTTTTTCAATTCCAGGTGCTAAAGCTATTGAGTTTGGAAATGGAATTTTTGCAGGTTCGGCAAAAGGCTCTGAATTTAATGATGTGTTTATAAATGAAAATGGCGAAACAAAAACAAATAACTCTGGCGGAATAAATGCAGGAATTAGTAATGGAAATGAAATAGTTTTTAGAGTTTATTTTCGACCAAGTGCCAGCATCTCAAAAGCTCAAGAGACTTTTAATTTTGAAACAAAAAAAATGGGCGAACTAAAAATTCAAGGACGACATGATGTTTGTTATGCTTTAAGAACGCCTGTAATTGTAGAGTCAGTTGCAGCAATTGTGTTAGCTGATTTTAAGCTTATTTTATCTTCGCAAAAATTATGAAAAGTTTTTTATTTGAAGTAGCCCAAAATATTATTCAGCAAAAAGATGATTTTCAAAATATTTGCATTGTCGTTCCAAATCGAAGAACAGAGCTGTTTTTGAAAAAAGAAATTGTAAATAGCCTGAACGAAACTTCTTGGCTTCCGCAAATTATTACAATAAAATCAATTTTTGAGTCAAATTCCAATTTAATAGTTGAAGATGATTTGCTTTTGATAAGTAAACTTTTTAATGTATATAAAAACTGCACTGGCTCAAACGAAAATTTTGATAATTTTTACTACTGGGGACAAATAATTTTGAGCGACTTCGATGACGTTGATAAATATTTAGTTGATGCAGAAAAATTATTTGCAAGCATAAATGATATTCAAGAAATTGATGCAAAATTTAGTTCTTTCGATGAAAAAGAATTAGAAATTATAAAAAGATTTTGGACAAATATAGATATTGACAAGCCCAGCTCTCATAAGGCAGAATTTTTGTCATTATGGTCGAAAATGTACGATATTTATTCTGAATTTAGAAAAATATTATTCGAGCAAGGCGTTGCCTATCAAGGAATGGCTTACAGAGATTTAGTCGAAAACATTCACAATGTAAATTTAGAAAAAGATAAATATTTTATTGTCGGTTTTAATGCTCTAAATAAATGCGAAATAGAAGTTTTTAAATTTTTGAAAACCAATAGAGAAACTGCATTTTTTTGGGACTATGACGATTATTACGTGAAAAATAACGAGCATGAAGCTGGACGATTTTTAAGAAATAATTTAAAATTATTTACAAATGATTTAAAATCGAACAATGATAAAATTAAAAGCCAAAATCTTGATGTTGAGGTAATTAGCCTTCCTACTTCTGTAGCTCAAGTTAAGTTAATAGAAGAAATATTAACAGAATGGAAAGCCCAACCCGATTTCGATATAGAAAAAGTAGCAATCGCCTTAGGAGATGAAAATTTGTTAATTCCACTTATGACTTCTATTCCCGATTTTGTTGGTGATTACAATATTACTATGGGTTTTCCTTTGAAAAATACAAAAGCCTTTAATTTTTTTAGCAATTTGCTTTCGCTACGTCAAAATTCAAGATTTTTAACCGATAGTTTAAAGTTTTATCATAAAGATATTGTAAGCATTTTAACACAAACTTATATCAGCGAATTTTTTTCTAAAGATGCTCAGGAAATTCTTGAATATATCAATAAGGAAAAATCAATTTATGTTGATTTAAGTAGTTTTACGCAAAATGAATTTCTTGCAAAATTGTTTGATGCTAATGTAAAAGATGTTCCCGAAATTTTAAATTGGCTGTCAGAAGTAATTGCAGATGTTTTGGACTTAGTTTCTAAAAAAGAAGATTTTATTTTTGAAACAGAATTTTTGTTAAAGCTCTCAAACTCAATAAATTTAGTTAGTGATTGTTTTATTGATGGAAAAATTATTATTGAAAGAAAGGAAATTTTATTTAAAATTCTTTTAAATGCTGTAAAATCTGTGAGCTTAGCATTTGAGGGGGAGCCACTTAAAGGAATGCAGGTTTTAGGTTTTTTGGAAACTCGAAATTTAGATTTTGACAGAGTAATTATGCTTTCGCTAAACGAAGGTGTTTTTCCCAAAAAATCAGCTGCTCAAACTTTAATTCCTTATAATTTGCGAAAATTTTACGAACTTCCTTCAATAGAGTTTCAGGATAGTATTTTTGCTTATTATTTTTATCGTTTATTGCAAAGAGCTAAAGATGTGAAAATTCTTTATGCTGCACAAGGCGATGAAAAAATTAGTGGAGAAGTTTCAAGATTTGTTACTCAAATCAAGTATGAAGCTGATTTTGATATAAAATTTATTAATAAAGCCTACAAGATAAGTCTATCTAACGAAAATGTTTTAAATGTAAACAAAACTCCTGAAGTTATTGAGAAAATTCAAACTCATTTGCAAAATGGAATAAGTCCTTCTGCTATAAATTCTTATTTAAGTTGTGAGTTTAAATATTTTTTAAGGTATGTAAAGGGTTTGAAGGAAGTTGATGAAATTGAAGAAAAAGAAGATGCTGCACTTTTCGGTTCTTTGTTTCATGAAATAATGAAGCTTTTGTATGAACCATATAAAAATCAAGTTTTAAATAAAGAATTATTTAAGCAAATACGAGCAGATAAAAATATAAACAAGTGTAAAATTGAAGCAATAAAAAAGGTTTTTAAAGTAAAATCAGAGGTTCAAATTGCGGAGACAGAAAAAAAATTAATTGTAGATGTGGTTGAAAAATATGTTAAACGCATGTTGGATTTTGATAGCCAAAGTCCTGAGTTTAGCATTGTTGATTTAGAAGCAGAATATTCTCGAGATATTAAACTTGCAAATGATTTTAGCGTAAACATTAAAGGGAATATCGATAGAATTGATAGACAAGGAAAAACGCTTAGAGTTATAGATTATAAAACAGGAAAAGTTAAAAATTCTTTTTCTGAAATTTCGGAATTGTTTGAGCAAGATAGAACATATGAGCTAGATATAATTATGCAGTTGTTTTTATATGCTTATATTCTTCGTGAAAAATATGATTATGTTTGTCCTAGTGTGTTTAGTCTCAATGAGTTAAATAAAGATTATGATGGTAGTATAAGCATGAAGCGAGAAAAGTTAACTGATTTTTCAGATGATTTATTACAAGCATTTGAAGAAAATTTAATTTCTTTGTTTGAGAGCATGCTTGAGCCAAATACAATATTTTCGCAAACTACAGATTCCGACAACTGCAAATTTTGTCCTTATAAAGGAATTTGTAACAAATAAAATTTCTTTGTTTGTATAATTTTTGTATTCGTAAGTCTTTGATTAGTTGTGTTTTATTGTGTCGCCCTTGCGGGCGAGTGGGTGTGGGGGTGTATATCCGGAGGCTGTCTCAAAAGTAAAAACAGCCTCTTTTTTTTCACC
>DHVB01000089.1 GCA_002412425.1 Bacteroidales bacterium UBA5219
ATAATTAGTTGCGGATTTAAGGTAATTACTGATTTTTTTGTTCGCAACAACGATTAACTTATTATACGTATTTCGCAGAATGACGAACATTGATTGCAAAAAATTTTATTTGCTTTTTTCTTTTAGTATTTTATATATTTCCTGCTCATAACCGCTTTGAAAGCCAGACCTTTGTTCTATAAGTTCGCCCTTAGAATTGTAAATGAGTATATGCGGAACGTTCGGAACGCTCAACGCTCTTTTGAAATCGGAATTAATATCTTGCAAAAATTCCAATTCCCAACCTTTGCCGTTTACGAACGGTTTCACTTTGGCAGAAGTCCGGCTGTCGTCAATAGAAACGGCATAGATTTTTACGCCAAATTCGTCCTGCCAATCTTCGTAAACCTCCGATAAAGCGTCCAACATTTTTTCGTTAACCGGACAACATGACTTCCAAAAACAAATAATCATCGGTTTACCGTCCGCCTTGATAGATGTGCTGCTGATAGCTTTTCCATTTAATGTTTTTAAACTCACATCGGGAAATTGTTGAGCATTGAGCATTCCCAAAAGCAAACCAAAAAACATGAACATTGATAACTTTTTCATCTTTGAGAGATTTATTATTCTACAGATTCTTTCCAAGGTATGACAATGAAATTATTGTTGGAAAGTTCTTTCACTTTCTCAATCCATTGAATTTCGCTTTGTGCTTTTGCTTGCAAGAACGGACTTGTTGTGGAAGTCAATAACAGACTTGAATTTATTGCCCACCATTTGTTTTTGATTCCGGCACGTTGTAAATCCATTTGTAAGCGTTCGGCTTCAAATACAGGCGTAGCTTCGGGAAGCGTAACAATGACAACTTCCGTTTCTTTTTCGTTTCTTAAACGAGGCAATAGATTTTGAACGGCAGGCGTGATATTACCTTGTGTGCGTTCTACTTCGTGATGATAACTTTGAGTTGCATCTAACAATAATAAAGTGTGTCCGGTTGGGGCGGTATCAATTACCACAACTTGGTCATCAGCTTTGGCGACTACTTCGGCAAAAGCATTAAAAACAGCGATTTCCTGTGTGCATGGAGAACGTAAATCTTCCTCAATATAGCTTAAATCTGCATCGCCCATTGCTTCACGGGCTTTGTCCAAAATGTTTTTAGAATATTCGGCTAAGACGGCTTTTTCGTCAATATGACTTATCGAAATGCCTTCAACCTTTGTATTTACATACGCCAAATGATTGGCAGGGTCGGTAGTGGTCAAAAGAACTTTTACGCCTTTTGCGGCTAATCCTCTTGCGATATTTCCGGCAATGGTGGTTTTTCCAACTCCGCCTTTTCCCATTGTGAAAATTACACGTTTCCCTGATGTGTATAAATCATCAATAAGATTTTCTAATGTTTGAAAATGAGTATCTTTCAATTCAACCGTATTTGCTTGTGTAGAAATATCGGCAGTGAGCATATTGCGGATATTTTCAATGCCTGTCATGTTGTAGGAACGCAAAGGAACAATGTAAGTAGTCAATTTCAATAAGGCTTCGGAACGGTTGTTCAACGCTTTTTGTTGACGTTCGTATAACTGTTTTGAAATGGTATCATTTGCATCGTAGTTTTCCAAAACTCCATTGATAATCAAATGTTGTGCTTTTATTCCGATGTCCAATAATTCATTGGAAGAACGCTCTACCTCTTTCAAAGGCGTTTCGTCTGGACGGCTTACCAAGAAAAGTGTTGTCATACTATTATCGGTCAAGGTTTTTACGGCTAATTTGTAAATCTCTTTACGGTCTTCCAAACCCGATAATTGACCTAAACAGGATGCTCCGGTTGTGTTTTCGGCGATAAAAGTATTCCAAGCCGAAGGCAGTTGCAACATTCTCAATGTGTGTCCTGTTGGAGCAGTATCGAAAATGATATGGTCGTAATCTTTCCGCTTATTTTCGTTGGTAATCACATCTGAAAATTCATTGAACGCAGCGACTTCAACCGTACAAGAACCCGATAGTTGTTCTTCCATATTGGCGATTACGCTTTCGGGCAATTTTCCTCTGTATGGAGCGATAACGGATTCTTTGTATTCGTAAGCGGCTTGCTCAGGGTCAAGGTTGATTACGGTAAGATTCGGAACTTCTTTTATAATTGTACCTTTGTTATTCAAAGGCATATTGAAAACATCTTGCAGGTTAGAAGCAGGGTCAGTACTAACAAGTAAAATCTTTTTGCCTTTGTCAGCCAAGCCCACAGCAGTAGCGCAAGCAACCGATGTTTTTCCTACACCTCCTTTTCCTGTAAAGAAGATGTATTGTGTCAGATTTTCTTCTGATGGATTGAATTTTTTCATGACTTTACTTTTTAATAGTTAATTCTTCTTCCGGTATTCCAAGCCATTCCGCAATTTGTTTGTTAGTCGGATAAGCCTTTTTTATCACTATTTCTCCGTCAACGGTAATAATGGGAAGAATATCGGCGGTTTCTTTCATCAAGGCTTCGTTGATTACTTTGGTATCGACATAAACCATCGGATGGTCGCGAAGATTGAAACGTTCTACAATAATTCCTTTTTTCTTTAATGTTTCGACCACAACGGCGATACGCATTAATTCAGGGTCGATGTTTACTCCACATAATCCGGTCGGACAGCAAAGCGCCGGGTCATAAATTTTTATATCTTTCATTTCTTTTTATTTTTTAATTACTTGTGCAATTTCTTCTTCCGAAGGAACATATCCTTTGATTTTTATTTCGCCATCTACTACAATAGCGGGCAACGACATTACATTGTATTTTACAATTTCGAGAATATCTTGTTCCTTTTTCAATTCGGCTGAAATGTTTAAATCTTTCAGCACTTTTTCTACTTTTTCGTAGGTTGTTTTACATTTGGCACAACCTGTACCCAATACGATAATTTCCATATCTAATATTTTAAAAGTTATATACTTATGATGATGTAATAGATTCCAACAATGATAAAAATAGCGGCGACAATCCGTTTGAACCACTTTTGAAAGCTGCTCATTTTATTATAAAACTTACCCACGTTGGACATGCTGTATGCCAGCAAATAAGAAATGATAATAACAGGTAATCCTGTGGCAATGGCAAACACAACAGGTAAAATCAATCCCGATGGACTGGCAATGGTCATCGGAATTAATACTCCGAAATACAACACCCCACTATATGGACAAAATGCCAAAGCGAATAAAACACCTAAAAGAAAAGCATTCAAGTAATTGTTCTTCCGTTTCTTTTCGCCAACATTGGAAGTGAGTTTGCTTAATCCGGGAATATTGAATTTGATAATATCCAACATTAAAATTCCTATTATAATTAAAGCAATGCCAAACCAAACACCGCCGATATTTTGTAAAAAACGGGCTACTTGAAATTGGCTTGCTCCGAAGTAAAAAATCATGCCCAGTGCAGTGTAGCTGAAAGTTCGCCCCAAAGTGTAATAAATGCCATTCAAGAA
Organism: Bacteroidales bacterium UBA5219; assembly: GCA_002412425.1. Taxonomy (GTDB): domain Bacteria; phylum Bacteroidota; class Bacteroidia; order Bacteroidales; family ML635J-15; genus Bact-19. The sequence continues at coordinate 3,462 of DHVB01000089.1, forward strand.
CACCCGCCTTTTGTCTCCAATATCTTTGCTTAAATAGGCTGTTGCCGTGATATTTGTAGCCAAAGGACAGGGGCTAATGGCTGTCATTAACCCAAGTATTAAAGCCGTAAAAACAGGCCAGTTCGAGTTATCGACTAATTGCTGTAACCACTCCATTTATTTTAAGATTTCGTTGATTTTCGCAACTAATTCTGTCTCAAACTTTGCTTTGTCGTTTGACCTCGCATAACTTCTGATAATATCGGAAATATCGGTTGAGGTTGCATTCTTTTTAGCTGTTTTGACAGCGACAACGGTTTGTGATTTTGCATTGTATTTTGCCACCAAATCTTTGTTGGCTTCATCTGCTAAAGCAACTTGTTTGAACGTAACATTTCCACTTGGAAAATTCTTTTCGATAATGGTTTTTACTTCGCTTTCCAAATTGTTGCAGGCTGCCGCTTTACAACATGCTAATTGTGCTTTGAAATACAATACTTCTACATTGTTTTTTTGTGCGAAAGCACCGATTGTGATGAGTGCGAAAAATGCACCTAAAATAACTTTTTTCATTGCTAATAATTTTAATTGGTTAGTTTATTATTGATTTAATCTTTTATTTACTTCGTCTTGGATTAAAGAAGTTAGACTTTCGGGATTGTTTACCGCTGTTGCAAATGCTTGGTCAGTAATATCTATAAAGTCGTCTCCTTTAGCAATAATCAAAGCGTTCCAACTTACTTCGTATTTCTCGAACAAGTTTTCATATTCTTTTTCCGTTGTAAGAATTTCCGAGAATTTTACATTTGAATTGTTGGCATACGCTGTTTCAACAGTTTCTTTGGTAACGTTTCCAACGGCAATACAGGTTTTGCAACGCTGTTTTCCGTGAAAATAATAGACGTTTACAAAGTTTGCATCGGCGACTTCAGCGGAAGTGTTTTTGGCGCTTCCATCGGTAGTTTTCGTTTGATTTCCTCCGCAGGAGAATAATACGAGGGCGATAAACGCCATTAAAATACTTTGTTTCATACAATTACATTTTTATGTTTATAACAAGATTAATTTTCGTTTTGAGTTTTTTGAAACCAATTTGTCGTGTTGTTTGCAATTCGAACCAACATCAACATAATAGGAACTTCGACCAACACTCCGACCACAGTCGCCAATGCAGCACCGGATTGTAATCCAAATAAAGAAATCGCCACCGCAACGGCTAATTCAAAAAAGTTGCTCGCTCCAATCATGCCTGCCGGAGCAGCAATATTGTGTGGCAGTTTCCATGCTTTCGCCCAACCGTAAGCGATAAAAAAGATAAGAACGGTCTGAATAATAAGCGGTACTGCAATCAATAAAATGTGAAAAGGATTGTTGAGAATCGTTTCTCCCTGAAAAGAGAAAAGAATAATCAGAGTGAGCAATAGTCCGATAATGGTTGAATTATTAAACTTCTTGACAAATACGTTATTGAAATATTCTATTCCTTTTCTTTTGATTACGGAAATACGTGTTATTACTCCGGCAACTAATGGAATTACGACAAATAATAATACGGACAAAAATAAGGTGTCCCATGGAATACTGATTCCACTAATGCCCAACAGCAACCCGACAATGGGAACAAAAGCCACCAAAAGAATTAAATCATTGACAGCGACCTGAACCAATGTGTAAGCGGCATCGCCTTTGGTGAGATGGCTCCACACAAAAACCATTGCCGTACAGGGAGCAGCTCCGAGCAAAACGGCTCCGGCAAGATATTGGTCTGCCAATTCTGCCGGAATGAACGCCTTGAAAATGACATAGAAGAATAACCACGCAATTCCAAACATGGTAAAAGGTTTAATCAACCAATTTGTTACACAAGTAATAATTATTCCTTTCGGTCTTTTTCCAACGTTTTTTACGCTTTTAAAATCAACTTTAAGCATCATCGGGAATATCATCAACCATATCAATATAGCAACAGGAATTGATACATTGGCGTATTCAAATTTGCTTAAAGTCTGCGGAATAATGGGAATAAATTGTCCGATTAAAATTCCGACAACAATACATAAAGCTACCCAGATTGTAAGGTAGCGTTCAAAAAAACTGATTCCGGTTTGTTTTGGTTTCATTTCTTATAGATTCTAAATTCATTTACATTTTAACAACAACCCGAAGTACAATTACAAGGTGCGGACGGTTTAAATCCGGTTACTGTAATAGAGAATATTCCGGTTTGATTAGACTTAAATTCTGCAATCGTTTTTTCGTCCAAATGTTTTTCCAAAATATCATCGGGAATAGTGATTGTTTTTTCTTTTTTGATTTCTACATTTTGAAATCCAGCGCTATAAATTCCGATTATGTAAGCATCTTTCTGAATTGCACCGGACACACAACCGGCGTAAAATTCAGCAACTTCTTTCAGAGCATCGGGCAATTCTCCAACCAATACGATGTCAGAAATGCAGAAATGTCCGCCCGGTTTTAATACACGGAATATTTCATGGAAAATTTTGTCTTTTTTGGGAAGCAGATTCAATACGCAATTGCTGATGACAACATCAATAGAATTTCCGCCAATGGGCAAATCTTCAATATCGCCTTGACGGAAAGAAATGTTTTTATATCCCAATTTCTCGGTGTTCTTGCGAGCCTTTTCCAACATGGCTTCCGAGAAATCTACTCCAATCACTTTTCCAATTTCGCCGACTTCGGCACGAGCAACAAAACAATCGTTTCCCGCTCCAGAACCCAAATCCAAAACGGTATCGCCAAGTTTGATTCCGGCAAATTGTGTAGGAAGTCCGCAACCCAAACCTAAATCGGCATCGGCGTTGTAGCCTTCTTCCTTTGTGTAATCTTCGCTCATCATGTTGTACACTTCGGTTGTATTTCCCGAACAACAACATGATGAGTTGTTTTCTTCTCCTTTTAAAGCAATTTCGGTGTATTTTTGCTTTACTAATTCCTTTAAATTTTCTCTTTCTGTCATAGATTCATTATTTATTTTGTTACTTCGGTCATTTACGAAATATTCGTATTTCGTAATAATACGAATATGCAGGTTAAAATTTTTTGTTTTAAAGTTGGATTAGCATTTTTGGTCTATATTTTCTATCTCCGTGAAAAAATCTCTAAACATTTTTTTTGCTAAAGCCCAATTTTCAGGATTGATGCAATATTTTACTGTTGGAAGTGTAATTGTTCCCTGTATTAATCCCGCATCTTTCAATTCGTTCAAGTGCTGCGAAAGCGTACTTTTAGCAATAGGCAATACTTCCGACATATCGCCATGATAACAACATTTCTCTCCAGCCAACATCTGCAAAATGGCAATCCGAATGGGATGCCCTAACGCTTTGGCAAAACGTGCCATTTGTTCTTGCTCTTTGGTAAGCTGCTTTTTTTCTGACTTCATATTCTATATATTTTTACAACTGCAAAGATATAACATATTTTGATATGTTCGCAAAAAAACGAACATTATTTTTATATTCTTTTATATTTGTTATGTGCAAAGTGGTTAATGACATCACTTTGTATCTATTTTTGAGTTGTTTTTTTTCTTATTGTTTATTGATATTCAACTTTATAGCGTTTGCCGCTTTTTCTTTCTTTTCGTCAACTACTTTTGCGTAAATCTGTGTAGTTTTTACATTGGTATGCCCTAACATTTTACTGACGGTGTAAATGTCTGTTCCATTGGATAATTGCAGGGTTGCGAATGTGTGACGGAAGCAATGAAATGTGATTTTCTTTGTAATGCCTGCGGTTTCGAGCCATTTTTTGAGCGGACGAGAAATCCACGAGGGGTTTGGCAAATCTTCAAAAACTAATTGATTGGGGTTGCGAGGCTCCCCGCATAATTCCAATGCTTGGGGCGAAATGGGTGTGTATTCAACGCCTTTTGTTTTTTTCTGCGTGAAATTTAGTCGGGCTTGGTCACCGTCGATTTGTATTTCCTTCCATTGCATTTTTTGTATATCGCAATGGCGTAAGCCTGTGAGCGCAGAGAACAAGGCGGCGCGTTTCAAATCTTTATATTCGCAAGGTGTGGCAACAAGGGTGTTTAGTTCTTCAACCGTGAGAAACTCTCGGCGGGTTTCCTGTTCTTGTATACCTTTGATTTTTGCGGATAAATCGACCGTTAAATAACCATCGACAAAAGCCTGTTTTAACGCGGCTTTGAAAATGGAAAAGTAAGTTGCAGCGGTATTCCGGGATATGGTTCCGCTTTTGTTGCCTCCGCAGGGGGCGGACAAAAGAAATAAACGAAAGTCTTCGGCAAAACGGTTATCTATTTTTGAAAATGGTAGTGTGTCGCCTGCAAATAGTTTTAGTAATTCATAGGTGCGCTTCCAATTTACAATAATAGATTCGGAACTGTTGGCATGGCGTTTTCTTGCTGCAATATCAAAGTATTTTATGAAGTTTTGTTGCGAGCGTTCTTTTTGTTCGGCTTGGGCTGTTTCAGTATCGCTGTATAAATCGGCGTTATCGTATTCGCGTTGGCGGAGGTTACGAACGCCATCGGCGTACAAACACGCTTGTTTGTCTTTTTCGCTGCGGCACATTATTATTCCGTTGTCGTCTCTCTTTGGTTTGAATGTTTTGGAGGTTTCTGTTGTTCGGGCAGTGCGCTTTTTGTCCCAAATCACTGTGCTTATAATTCTATTAAGAGATTCGACAATGCGTTGAGGCTTATTCTGACCTGCCACAAATACAGGATAACTTTCTATACACAGATACCATTCATCACGAAAAACGGCTTTTCTGATTTTGACGGTTACTTTGGTGCGGTTTAACTGTTTCATATCTGATTATTTCTTGTTTGCGAATATTTTGTCTATCTCATTTTTAGGTACATACACGAACTTCCCTATTTGTTTTTTGGGTATGCTGTTTTTCCGAATGGTATTGCTGACGGTTGAGGGCGAAATACCGAATTTTTCTGTGATTTCGCCAATGGTATAACATTCGTCCTGCGAATAATCCATTTTTTTAGGCTGTTGTACTTCAGGAACTGTGGGAGTAACCGCCAACGGTGCAAACATTGTTTCGATATGTAAGCGGCTAATTCTTGTTAGCCGTTCGCCCAGATTGATAGCAGGGATTTTACCCATTCTTATAAGCCGATAAATGGTATCGCGCGAAACATTGAATAATAAAACAGCTTCGGCAATAGAGATATAAGGTCGGTTGTTGGGTATTTTGGCAATGAGTTCTTGTTGCTTTGCTTCTTGCCTTGCCGCTTTCTTTCGTGCATTGTCGGCTTTGTGCCCGCAAGCATTAGAACAAAAGCGTGTAGTTACGGTTTTCGCTTCAAAGGATTTTCCGCAATGTTCGCAGGTTTTTGGAATTTTCAACTTACTTTGCCCCATGTTATAAATCGCTATTTGTATGTTTAAGTATATTTAAGTCGCATATCTCCGTTATTTAAGTCGTGTCGCAAATATGTTACAAATATACAATAAAAAACAATACAAAAGCATAAATATCAAGAAATATTTATAACAAAAAAGGCGGTAAGTTTTTCACTTACCGCCTTTTGACTATTCTTGAAAATATTTACTGATGAGCGTTACTTCACTTCCTCAAAGTCCACATCTGTAACTTCGTCATCACCACCAGTTTGTTGATTTGAAGCATTTCCAGCATTTCTAGAATCTTGAGGACCTGCGTTAGTTTGCGATTGCTGTGCATTATACATTTCTTGAGAAGCTGCTTGGAAAACTGTGTTTAGCTCATTCATTGCTGCATCAATAGCGTCAACATTTTGGTCTTTATGAGCTTGACGTAATTTTTCTAAAGCATCTTCTATTGGTTTGCGTTTGTCGGCAGGAATTTTATCTCCAAATTCTTTCAATTGTTTTTCTGTTTGGAAAATCATTGAATCTGCTTGATTGATTTTGTCAATGCGTTCTTTTGCAACTTTGTCGGCTTCGGCTTTAGCTTGTGCTTCTTCTTTCATTCTCTTAATATCATCATCAGACAAACCAGATGACGCTTCAATTCTAATACTTTGTTGTTTTCCTGTTCCCTTATCTTTTGCCGAAACTTGTAAAATTCCATTTGCATCAATATCGAAAGTTACTTCAATTTGAGGCACTCCTCTTGGTGCTGGTGGAATTCCATCTAAGTGGAAACGTCCAATAGTCTTGTTGTGCTGTGCAATAGACCTTTCGCCTTGTAGCACATGAATTTCTACAGATGGCTGATTATCAGCTGCTGTGGTAAAAGTTTCAGTTTTCTTAGAAGGTATAGTTGTGTTAGCTTCAATCAATTTAGTCATAACGCCACCCATAGTTTCAATTCCTAATGAAAGTGGAGTAACATCTAATAATAACACGTCTGTAACTTCACCAGTCAACACACCACCTTGAATAGCAGCTCCAATAGCAACAACTTCGTCAGGATTTACTCCCTTAGAAGGAGCTTTTCCAAAAAATTCTTCTACTTTTTGCTGAATAGCTGGAATACGTGTTGAACCACCAACTAAAAGCACTTCGTCAATATCAGAAACTGTTAGTCCAGCATCTTGTAAAGCTCTTTCGCAAGGTTTAATTGTTGCATTTATATATTTATCTGCCAATTGCTCAAACATTGAACGAGTTAAAGTTTTTACCAAGTGCTTTGGAATACCATCAACAGGCATAATATAAGGAAGATTGATTTCTGTACTTGTAGAACTTGACAATTCAATCTTTGCTTTTTCTGCAGCTTCTTTTAGTCTTTGTAAAGCCATTGGGTCTTTTGTTAAATCGAGACCTTCGTCTTTTTTAAATTCAGCTGCTAACCAGTCGATAATAACATGGTCAAAATCATCACCACCAAGGTGAGTATCGCCATTTGTTGATTTTACTTCAAACACTCCGTCACCAAGTTCGAGGATAGAAATATCAAAAGTACCGCCTCCTAAGTCGAAAACAGCAATTTTCATATCTTTATTTTTCTTATCCAAACCATAAGCCAAAGCAGCGGCAGTAGGCTCGTTAATAATACGTTTTACTGTTAAACCTGCAATTTCGCCAGCTTCTTTTGTTGCTTGACGTTGAGAATCATCAAAATATGCAGGAACTGTAATTACAGCTTCCTTAACAGTTTGACCTAAATAATCTTCAGCTGTTTGTTTCATTTTCTGAAGAACAATTGCCGAAATTTCTTGTGGCGTATAAAGCCTATCTTCAATTTTAATTCTTGGCGTATTATTATCCCCTTTTACTACGTCGTAAGGAACGCGTTTGTACTCATCTATTAATTTATCATACTTCTCACCCATAAAACGCTTAATAGAATATACTGTATTTTTGGGATTTGTTATCGCCTGACGTTTTGCAGGATCACCAACTCTACGTTCTCCGTCTTTTAAGAAACCAACTATTGATGGCGTAGTTCTACGACCTTCACTGTTCGCTATTACAACAGGTTCATTTCCTTCCATTACAGATACACATGAGTTTGTTGTTCCTAAATCTATTCCTATAATTTTGCTCATATTTATTCTTTTTAAATTTTAGTTAATAATTTTATTTTCACACTTAATTAGTCAATTGTTGTGCCAATGCTATTTTTTTAAGTTTATATGATTAAATGACTGACAAAATTCAAGATTTTTGAAATTAATTTAAAAAACAATGACAATTTGTCAGAAATCCGACTAAGAAAATTCATGTTATGACAAAAAACTATTCCAGTTTTCATAGTTGTAGCACCAATTCGAACAATTACTCCTTGTCCGCAAGGGTACTTCAGTTAAAAGTTAAAAGCGATGCACTAGTGTTAAAGGTTAAAAGTGTTGTGTTGCCCTACGGGCAAGGCTTTTGAGGGTCTAAATACCGCAGGCTGCGCCTACGGTTAATCACATGTTGTCCTACGGACAAGCCTTTGATAGTCAATAGATAGCTTCCAACAGCCCTGATGCTCGCATCTAACACCCATGACGCTCGCTCGGATTTGTAATCCGAGTGATTGGCAATGTTACACTCGGATTGCAAATCCGAGCGAGCAGAGGAAATCTGACTAAAAAAATTCAATTATTTTTTATTTTATAGCCATAGTTTTAAAAATTTTCATTAATTTTATCACATCGTTTATAAAAAAACTAACTTTACAAAAAAAATAATTTATGGAAAACATAATCAACAAAGCAAATAAATGGTTAGACGAAAGTTTCGATGCAGAAACTCGTAAAGAAGTACAACGCATGATAGACAACGACCATGCACTTTTGACAGAATCTTTTTATAAAGATTTGGAATTTGGCACAGGTGGCTTGCGTGGCATTATGGGTGTTGGTAGCAACAGAATGAATAAATATACTGTTGGAATGGCAACTCAAGGTTTAAGCAATTATTTGATAAAAAACTTTCCAAATACAAAAATAAAATGTGCTATAGCTTTTGATTGCAGGAATAATTCAGATTATTTTGCGAAAATTTCTGCTTCGGTTTTATCTGCAAATGGTATAAAAGTTTATTTATTTGAAAGTCTGCGTCCCACACCTGAATTATCTTTTGCGATAAGACATTTACAATGCCATTCGGGAATTGTTATTACAGCTTCTCACAATCCAAAAGAATATAACGGCTATAAAGTTTATTGGCAAGATGGCGGACAAATTATAAATCCTCACGACATTGGAATTATCAACGAAGTAAGAAATATCAAAGATTTATCTCAAGTTAAATTTGATGACAATTTAAAAAATGTTGAAATTATTGGTGAAGACATTGACAATGCTTATATTAACAAACTTTCTGAATTGATTTTAAATCCTGAAGACATAAAAAAATCTAATTTAAAGATAGTCTTCACTCCTATTCATGGTTCTACTGTTGATATTTTGCCAAAAGCTTTGCGAAAAGTTGGTTTTACAGATATTAATATTGTAGAAGAGCAAGCCATTCCTGATGGCAATTTTCCAACTGTTGCTTCGCCAAATCCCGAAGAAGCTTCAGCTTTGAGTATGGCTATTGAAAAAGCAAAGAAAATTAAAGCAGATATTGTTATGGGAACCGACCCAGACGGCGATAGATTAGGAATTGTTGTGCGTCAAAAAAACGGAGAATATTTGCTTTTAAATGGAAATCAAACTGCTTCTATTTTGATTTATTATCTTTTGGAAGAATGGCAGAAAAAAGGAAAACTAAAAGGCAAAGAATATATTGTTAAAACTATTGTTACTACTGAATTATTATCTGTAATTGCAAATCATTATAATGTAAAATCTTATGATGTTTTGACAGGTTTTAAATATATTGCCGAAATAATTGAAAAGAATTATGGTAAAACCACTTTTATTGGCGGTGGCGAAGAAAGTTATGGATTTTTAGCTGGAGAATTTGTTCGCGATAAAGATGCTGTAATGTCTTGTATGATTATGGCAGAAGTTGCTGCATGGGCAAAAAATAGAAATATCACTTTAGATAAATTGCTAATTGATATTTATATAAAATTCGGATATTATTTAGAAGGCTTAAAGTCTTTAACAAAAACTGGCAAAAGTGGCTTGGAAGAAATTCAAAAAATGATGGAAAAGTTCAGAAATCAAATGCCAAAATCAATAAATGGTATTGACATTGCCTTAGTTCACGATTTTGAAAAAAGAATAAGTATAGATAAACGAAACAATTCAAAGCACGAAATAAATCTTCCAAAATCTAATGTTTTGCAATTTGAACTAGTTGATGGCACAAAAATCACTATTCGACCTTCGGGAACTGAGCCAAAAATCAAATTTTACGTTTCTGTCCACGATGTGCTTAAAAACAAAGAAGAATATCCACAAAAAACAAAAGAACTACAAGCAAAAATTGATAAAATAATAGAAACCATAACAAATTTTTAAAAGTTTACATTTGAAAATCAATAAGTTGCAAAGTTTGAGCAAATATTTTTATTTTTTTCTGCTAAAATTTTTGGATATTTAAAAATTTGCTCTATTTTTGCAGTCCGATTTAGGTACCATAGCTCAGTCGGTAGAGCAACGGACTGAAAATCCGTGTGTCCCTAGTTCGATTCTAGGTGGTACCACCACAGCGCCCCGACTAAAGTTGGGGTTTTTTATTTTATAAGGATTTTCAACTCGCTCAAAATCAAACAATTACCTACATCTTTATTTTATATCCAATATCTTTTGTAATACTTAGCAAAAGTGAATATTTGTTGCCGAGTTGTGTTTCGTTGTAATAATGATAAATTGGTTTTTCAAAAATAAAGGAAAAATTCCACACCATTTTAAAATTATAATTTATTTGCGGTGCAATGTAAAGGATATTACTTCCCGATGCTTTTACTACTTTTCCATTCAAATGATTAACTTTTTTGTATTCATGCCTAAACTGGCAAATAATTGTAATATCTTTTGTTAGTTCTGTGTATTTATTTGCAAGGTGTTTAGAAATAAAAATTGAATTTGAAAAAGCATCTCCAAATTTATATCCCATTCTATTTTCTGTAAAATTATTGTCATAGCGAGAAAGCACAATAAGTCTAGTGCTTATATTTTCAAATTCTTTAACAAACAGAGCTTGCAAATTAAAGCCAAAATTTCCTGTTGAAGGTTGCACGTCCACATCTAGTCTAACTCCGTTTACTACTTGCGGTTCTAATCTAAATGGTGCTTTAAGTCCCCCGCCCACAGTAATTTCGAGCATTTTTACAGGATTTTTATAAATATTGTATTTTGCAGTTAATCCAATATTTGACAAACCATAGCCTTTAAGTTGATAATCAATATATCTATAATTTTGAGTTTTATTTATAAAATATCCCAAATCTAATTCTAAGCTCAGTTTTGGCTTTAGTCCATAAGCCAAGCTCATGCCTGTATAATTATAATTTGCATTTTTTATTGCTGCAGGAAAATCATATTCGTTAAACTTTGAACCGCTGTAATAAGAATCGGAATAAGAAAATTTATGAAAAAGCACTAATCTAAAAATTCTTGGATGCAGAACTCCTACATTAGCACTTCCTGCAACTGGATTTCCAGGCGATGCAAAACATTGAGCATTAGCTTCAAAATTGCTAAACGCTAATAATCCAAAAAACAAAAAAAATACAATAAACTTATTTTTCATTACTCTACGGTAATAATTATACTTTTCGACAAGGATTCCTTATATTTATCTGTAATTTTGCATGTTATAGTATTTTCTCCTGTACTACAAGGTGATGGCGAGTATGTAACAGTTTTTCCAGAGCCAACAATTGAACCTGCTGAAGCCGTCCATTGATAAACCAATTCTTCGCCACGAGCTTCGGCAGTAATAGTTGCAGTTTCGCCACCATATAAAAGCTCTTTATCAGCAGTTAGTGATATAAATTCTAATTCTATTACTGGTTGTGGATTTGGCTGTGGTTCTGGATCATCAGGATCACAAGCCAAAAAAGTAAAACTTAAACTTCCAATTAAAACAAAAAGTAAAATTTTTATAGTCTTCATAATATTTAGATTTTAATATATTATTAATTATTTTTTACACATCTTACCGAAAAACCATATCCTTTATTAAAGGTATCATATCTTCCAGAGCCTTGACTTCCACCTTGCAAGCATCTTCTTATTGCAAAATTTTCGTCACGTCCTTCACTACATTCGCCACCTTCGCTACAATGGCTGCTAGACCAAAAATACGCAAAATCATAAGAGCCAGTACCTTGCAAATACATAAAACCTCCGCCTCCGTTTCTTGCTCCAGCAAATAATGCTTCGAATCCTGAACCGCCACCTTGTTTCATTTGACCACCAACATTTTGAGCATGTCCTCTAAAACTATTCATAATATCTACTTCACCACTTGGCATACTTAGAGCTAATTCCAATTGTTTAAATTCGTAGTCTGTTGGTATATGCCAACCTTCTGGACAAATTCCTTGTACACCTTCACTTGTTGAAAACTGCATTGCCATATTCCATTGATATAAACCTCCATAAATATTGCAATTATTTTCATCGTTTGCATAACAATATTTTTGAATAGTTTCAGTATTTGTTTGTTGTTCAGTACCAAAAACCATTGTTCCTATATTCATATTTTTTGCAAGCCAACATTTTCCACCTATAGAAACTGTTGGATAAGTTTGTCCATCTCTACTGTCAACAATATTTTGTCCGCAAGTAAAATTACTCACAAAACTAATTTTAACAAAATCTTCAGTACTTCCGCAAGAATTAAAAATTTGCCAACTTAAAGTATAAGATTCGCCAACCAAGCCAGTAAAAGTTGCATTTGGAATATTTGGATCTGAAAGGCTTCCACCCTGCCCTTCTTCAATTGTCCAAAAGCCTATACCTATTTCTGCTTGATTAGCCTCTAAAACTGTTGAAGTACCAATAATTCCGAGCTGATCATAACCTGCATCTGCTACTGTAGGTTGAGGTATTAATTCAATATATTGTTTCTCGGCATAATAATATTCAGGGATACAACTTGTATCATGGATTTGTAAACGCACATACATACTAGCATCAGGAATAAAATAAAAAGTCAGCGAGTTTGCATTATCAAAATCATACCAATTCACATCATCATAAGAATATTGCCATTGCACGGTTCCTGCAACATAGTTTGTGGCTTGTAATGTAAAATTATCTCCATGACAATAATCTTGAGATATTGCAACAAAATTAAAGTTAAGGATAAAAATTAAAGCTATTAATATTTTAAAAATCTGATTTTTCATGGCTAAATTTTTACAAAACTTTTTCTAAAATATTTTTCTTTATCACGTATTTGCAGGATATAAAATCCCTTTTCTAGATTTGAAATATCAAATTTAATAGTTGAATTTTCAAATTTTGCATTTTCAACACTAATAATTCTGCCGTTTAAATCTAAAATTTCCAATTTACAAGTTGAAAAGTTTTTCAATTCAATATTCAACTGCTCCGATGCTGGATTTGGATAAATTTTAGTTTCATTAAAGTTTTTAAATTCTCCTATGCTACTTGTAGGACATTCTGGAATTTCAAAAAACAATGTATGTTGTGCTAACAATACATTTGCTGTAAATATTAAAATTAAAAGATTAAAAAATTTAATCATAACAAAACTTTTTAAATACTTTGCTAAGTTACAAAAAATTTATGTAATAGTAATAAATATAACAAATAAAATTATAAGAAACTTTATCACTTTAAATCTATATGGCTGATTTTCATCATTTTACAAGAATGATTTTATATATTAAAATTGAATTTAATTTTGTTGAAAACTAGTTAATATCAATCTCAGATTAATTTTTACAAACTTCTTTTATTTTTGTAATTTTGCAATCAATAAACAAAATTTATAAAAGATGCACTCACCAATTAAATTTTTTGCTGGTTCGGCAAATCGCGATTTAGCTATAAAAATTATAGATGGTTATAATCAAGCTCAAAAACAAATGCACCTAGAATCGGGTAATCCTATCGATACTCTAAAAACTTATAGTCTAGGTAAAAGTAGTTTTACACGTTTTAGTGATGGCGAATTTATTACAAGTTTAGATGAATCTGTTCGTGGTTGTACAGTATTTTTAATTCAAAGTACTTTTCCACCTGTAGATAATTTGTTTGAGCTTATGCTTATGGTTGATGCTGCAAAACGAGCTTCGGCATATAAAGTTGTAGCAGTAATTCCATATTTTGGTTTTGCTCGTCAAGACAGAAAAGACCAGCCACGCGTTGCTATTGGTGCAAAATTAATTGCCGATTTACTCACAGCTGCAAAAGTTGACCGCATTATGACTATGGATTTACATGCAGATCAAATTCAAGGATTTTTCAATGTTCCTGTTGACCATGTTTACGCATCTGCTTTGTTTGTGCCCTATCTAAAAAATTTAAATCTAGACAATTTAGTAATTGCTTCACCCGACATGGGTGGCTCGAAACGTGCAAAAGCTTATTCTCATTTCTTAGGTTGCGACATGGCTATTGCTCATAAATCACGCGTAAAAGCAAACGAAGTAGGCGAAATGATGGTGATCGGTGATGTGGAAGGCAAAAATGTAATAATTACTGACGACATGGTTGATACTGCGGGAACTATTGTAATGGCGGCAAATATTATGATGGACAAAGGTGCTAAATCTGTTAGAGTGGTTGCATCTCACCCTGTGTTGTCTGGTCCTGCTTACGAAAGATTAAATAATTCACCAATTATTGAATTTATTACCACAGACTCTATTCCAATAAAAGAAGGAGCATCGGATAAAATAAAAGTACTTTCTATAGGTCCACTTTTTGGCGATATAATTAATAAGGTATATAATTTCAGAAGTATTTCAGGAAGTTTTATTGTTTAGACAATTTTATTAATTATTGTTTATCTTTGCAACCTGAAATTTAAAAAAAATGCAATTATTTGAAAACTATGGTTTAAGCAAAGAAATTCTTAAAGCCATAAAAGAACTTGGATATATAAATCCTACGCCTATTCAGGCAAAAACAATACCTCACCTATTAAATTCTGACAGAGATTTAGTTGGTTTAGCTCAAACTGGGACTGGTAAAACCGCTGCTTTTGGTTTGCCTATTCTCAATCAAATCGACTATCAAAATAAAATTACACAATCAATTATTCTTTCGCCCACTCGCGAGCTTTGCGTGCAAATAGCAAAAGATATGCAGAATTATGCAAAATATTTGCCCGAAATTCGTATAACTGCGGTTTATGGCGGTGCGTCAATCGAAAATCAAATTAAAGATTTAAGAAAAGGTTCTCAAGTTGTTGTTGGAACGCCCGGCAGAGTTTTAGATTTGATAAATAGAAAAGTTTTAAAAATTAATCAAATATCTTTTTTGGTTTTAGACGAAGCTGATGAGATGCTAAACATGGGATTTAAAGAAGATATTGATGCTATCTTAGAAACCACACCAATAGAAAAGCAAACTTTATTATTTTCTGCCACCATGCCACCCGAAATTATGAAAATTGCTGCAACCTATATGCACGATCCTTTAGAAATTTCGGTAGGAACAAAAAATTCAGGAGCAGAAAATGTTGAACATTTTTACTATCAAGTAAATGCAAAAAACAGATATTTAGCCTTAAAACGTATTGCTGACATAAATCCAGATATTTACGGAATTGTATTTTGTAGAACTCGTGCCGAAACTCAAGAAGTTGCAGATAAACTTATTCAAGATGGTTATAATGCAGATGCTTTGCATGGCGATTTATCGCAAGCACAACGCGACCATGTTATGCACAGATTTAGAAGTGGAAATTTGCAATTACTTGTCGCTACCGATGTTGCTGCTCGTGGACTTGATGTAAATGACCTTAGCCATATTATAAATTACAACCTTCCTGACGAAAGAGAAATTTATATACACAGAACTGGACGTACAGGCAGAGCAGGGAAAAAAGGCGAAGCTATCACAATAATTCACAATAGAGAACTGCACAAAATTCGAGAAATTGAAAAACTTCTAAAAAAACCTATAAACCGCAGACAAGTTCCCGATGGCAAAGAAGTTTGTACAAAGCAACTTATGCATATTATTGATAGAATTGAACATCTTTCTGAAATAGACCCAGAAATAGATCAATTTTTGCCTATAATTTTAAAAAAATTAAGCTGGTTAGATAGAGATGAACTAATAAAACGATTTGTAGCTGTTGAGTTTTCTAGATTTTTGACTTATTATAAAAATGCTTACGACTTAAACGAACCCGATTTCAAAGAAAATAAAAGAAGTAATAAAGCAAAAAATCAAGGAAAATCAGGATATACTAAGTTTTTCTTAACTCTTGGTGCAAAAGATGGATTGAATAAGGGGAAACTTTTAGATTTAATCAATACTAACGACAACATTGCTGGTGCTGACATAGGGAAAATTGAAATTATGCCAGGCTATACTTTTTTTGAAATGGATTCCAATTATGAAAACGAAGTTATAAGAGCTTTTAATAATAAAAGATATGCTGGAAAACGTTTAAAAATAGAGATAAAAAACTCTAACAAAAAAGAAAAACCTGATTTTAGAAAAAAAGATAACAAACCTACTCCAAAATCAGACAAAAAAAGACAAACTGGCAGAAGAAAATAAAAAAAACTCTTCATTTTAATATTGAAATATAGTCTAAAAACATTTTTAACTTAAATTAATTTTGTACATTTGTAGTCTATATAAAAATGTATAATTATGGCAGAAAACGATAATAACATGAATTTTAATATTCCTCCTATTCCAGACCCAGAGGAAAGAGGCTTCAACTATAATACTTACGCTAACGAAAGTAGCAATAGTTCTAGCAATAATTCAAATAATCAAAGTCAAAATCAAGATTCAAACCAAAATCGAGGTTTTGATGAAACAAGCACAAATCAAGCTAAAAATGATTTGAAACCTAATATTCCAAACTCTGGTGCAATTTTAACTTTAGGAATATTATCATTAGTAACTATTTTATGTTGTGGTGCTTGTGTTTCTCCAATTTTAGCGATAATTGCTCTCGCCCTTTTCCCAAGTGCAAAAAATAAATATCTACAAAATCCCGATTTTTACAGTGAAAATTCATATTCAAATATTAAAACAGGAAAAATTTTAGCAATAGTAGGTCTTTGTATTTCTTTATTCTTCATAATCCTACTTGCAATTGTTGGAAGTTTCACTGAAAGTACTGAAATAATTAAAGAAACTTTTGATTCTACATGGGACGCTATGGGATACTAGACTCAGTTAAAAGTTAAAAGTTAAAAGTTGAAAGTTGAAAACTTAAAGTTGAGAAGTAAAATTCAAATATTAGTAAATTTGGGGAAAAATTTTTTTGAAGTTTTAGAAAATGAAAATAGCAATAATTTTCCTGGATTTAATAGTATTTATGTGTCTAATCCTTGGTTTATTCCTGATTTTGTGAAATATTCTCTCAAAACATGGAGTAAATTATTAAGCGAAGATAAAATTTCGGCTTGGCTTCAAAATTATAATTTACCTAATTTTTCTACACCAAAAACTTTGGGTTTAGTTTTTGCTGGTAATATTCCTATGGTTGGCATGCACGATTTTATTAGTGGTTTTATTTGCGGATATAACTTAAAAATAAAATTGTCGTCTAAAGATAATATTCTGATGAGATGGGTAATAGAAAGACTAAAAACCATAGGCAATATTTCTGACGAAAAAATTATAATTTGCGATTCCTTAATGGGGAATTTTGATAAAATAATTGCGACTGGAAGCAATAATTCTAACCGCTATTTTGAATATTATTTTGCTAAAACTCCAAATATTTTAAGAAAAAATAGAACTTCTATCGCAATTTTAGATGGAAACGAAACTCAAAAAGATTTAGAAAATTTAGCAGATGATATTTTCCTTTACTTTGGTCTTGGCTGTAGAAATGTTACAAAACTTTATGTACCTAAAAATTATAATTTTGAAGCTCTTTCTAAAGCAATTGAAAAATATTCATTTTTAAGAAATCACAATAAATACGCAAATAATTTAGATTACAGATTTGCAATATTTACAATGAATAAAGTTCCAATCACAAATCTTGGTCATTTATTTTTAAGAGAAAATAAAGATTTGCAATCTTATGTTTCTGTTCTAAATTTTGAGTTTTACGACAAAAAAGAAGAATTAATTGAAAATATAAATAAAAAATCAGAAGAATTACAATGTGTTATTACAAAAATTGATAATATTGCAAATAGGCTTGATTTTGGTGCGAGCCAGAATCCTGAACTATATGAATATGCTGATAATGTTGACACTATAAATTTTTTAATTAAATAATTATGATAATAAAATATAGATTAGTATTTGGCAAAGACGATGAGTTTGTTAGAGACATAGAACTCCACGAAGAAAGCAATTTTTTAGATTTAAGTTTAGCAATTCAAGCTGCATGTAATTTTGACTCTAGCCTACTTAGCATGTTTTATCTATCAAATAAATCTTGGGATAAGCTAGATGAAATTGTTCATGATAGAATTGATGCTGAAAGTCAAGCAGATGCACTACTAATGGAAGAAACAAAATTAAATCATTTTGAGCCAAAAATTGGACAACGCTATATCTATATTTTTGATTTTTTCTCAGAAAGAGCATTTTTTATTGAAATTGTAAATATCAGAAAAGTAGAAAAAAACGACCATTTATTAGAATTTCCTATTTGTACATTGTCGAAAGGAAAAGCACCCGAACAAATTTTTATTGACGACATTGACGATGAGTTTGAAGAAGACGACTTTTACGATGATGACTACGATGACGATGGCTATGACGATATAGGCTTTGAAAATATTGATGATTACGATTTTTAATAAATGTCAAAAAGCAATACATTAGTCATAATATTTGGTGCTACAGGTGTTGGAAAAACAGATGTTAGCATTGAAATTGCAAATTATTTTAAATCTGAAATATTTTCTGCCGATTCGCGACAAATTTACAAAGAACTTGGCGTTGGTGTTGCAAAACCTAGCACAGAACAATTAGACAGTATAAAACATCACTTTATCAGCACTGTTTCTATTCATGAGCATTACAGTATTTATCAATATGAACATGATTGCATTAATGCTTTAACAGAATATTTTACAACAAACAACATTGCCGTAATGGTTGGAGGTTCTGGTTTGTATATAGACGCAGTTTTAAATGGAATAGACGAAATGCCCGACCATGATCCCGAAATTAGAGAATATGTTAATGAACTTTACGAAAAAAATGGAATAGAATATTTAAGACACGAATTATTAAAACATGATCCAGAATATTACAAAATTGTTGACTTAAAAAACCAAAAAAGGCTGATTAGAGCTTTAGAAATATTCTATCAAACTGGCAAACCTTTTTCACAATTTCGTAAAAATCAAGCAGTTGAAAGAAATTTCGATACTATAAAAATTGGCATAGATTTAGATAGAAATATACTGTATGAAAGAATAAATTCAAGAGTTGATAAAATGATAAAGAATGGTTTGGTGGAAGAAGCTTACGATACTTATCAATACAGAAATTTACCTGCTCTTAAAACAATTGGTTATAAAGAATTGTTTGAATTTATTGAGAAAAAACGTTCTTTGGAAGATTCTATAGAATTATTAAAGAAAAATACTCGAAATTTTGCTCGGCGACAACTAACATGGTTCCGCAGATATGAAGATGCAAAGTGGTTTGATTTAAGTGAGCAAAATGAGATTAGCAAATATATTGAATCAAGTTTAAATTTTAATAAGTAATAATAAATTAATGAACGATATGAAAAATTTAGTTTTATTTTTTGCCTCAATTTTTTTATTAGGCATTTTTACATTTAGCGAATTGAATGCTCAAGAGGCAAAATCAAACATTAAAGAATTAACTGAATCTAACTTTAATACAAGTATTAAAAAAGGTTTGGTCTTAGTAGATTTTTATGCAGATTGGTGTCGTCCTTGCAAAATGATGCAGCCTATTCTTGAAGATGTTGCAACTGAGTACAACTCTCAAATTACCATTACTAAAATAAATATTGATAATAATAAAAACATTTCTTCTAAATACAATGTTAAAGGTATTCCTTGTATGATTTTATTTGAAAATGGTAAAGAAGTGAAAAGAGTTGTTGGTTATCATGAAAAAGAACAGCTTTTAGAAAAGCTAGCTGATAAAGTAAAAATGCAATAGTCTAACTATATGGTTTTTACGCACTTTTCAAGACTGTTAAATTAATTTTTCATATTGGATAAGAGCTTCATGCTTGCCCAAATCTAAAATATTATTATTATCAGCAACCCAAGCTTTAATAGTTTGGGTTTTTGTAATTTCTAAAAGTTCAGGGATAATTGGGAATGCTCCAGTTTTTGTTATTTCATCAAATATCTTATAATTAAATACATAAATTCCACTAAATGCCATTTCGTCATATTGTGGTTTTTCTATACTAATAATTTTTCTACCGTCAGATAAAGATTTCCAGCCACAAAGCTGTAAATTTTCATCAAAAAGTAATTTTTTAGTACTATTTCTGTGTTTAACTGCAAGTGTTACCAAATTGTTTCCAGTAATATGGTAATTGTAAAAATCTTTAAGATTTATATCTGAATAAATATCTACATTATGAACTAAAAAATTATCTCCTTTTTGAAAATATTTTTTTACATTTTTCAATCCACCTCCAGTATCTAATAGCAAATCACTTTCATCTGAAAAATGTATTTCTATTCCAAAATCTTTTGATTTTATGAAATTTATAATTTGGTCGGCAAAATGATGAATATTAATAACAATATATTTTACTCCATAACTTTTAAGATTTTCGATTTGCATTTCAAGCATTGGCTTTCCTCCTACTTCTACTAAAGCCTTTGGTTTATCGTTTGTTAAAGGAGCCAATCTTGTTCCTAAACCGGCTGCAAAAATCATTGCTTTCATAATAATATTTTTTTGTAAATATATAAAAAAAATGCCTCCAAATCGAGGCATTTAATATATAGTATTTTTAATTTATCCAAGGAAGCTCAACAACAAACCTGCTGCCACAGCCGAACCAATTACTCCAGCAACATTAGGTCCCATTGCGTGCATCAACAAGAAATTGCTTGAATCAGCTTTCTGACCTTCGATTTGTGAAACACGTGCAGCCATAGGTACAGCAGAAACACCAGCAGAGCCAATTAAAGGATTCATTTTTTCTTTTGAGAATAAATTCATAATTTTAACAATTAAAACACCTCCAGCAGTACTAAAACTAAAGGCAATAACTCCTAATACGATTATTTTAATTGTTTGTTCAGTCAAGAAAACATCTGCACTTGCAGTAGCACCAACAGAAATTCCAAGGAAAAGAGTAACAATGTTAATCAATTCATTTTGAACCATTTTGCTTAATCTATCCACAACACCTGCTTCTCTTAATAAGTTTCCAAGCATCAAGCAACCTATTAATGCTGTAGCTGATGGAACTATTAATGCTGCTACTATAGTAATCACAATTGGGAAAATAATTTTTTCTCTTTTTGAAACTTCCCTTAGTTGTTTCATTGTAATTTGTCTTTCTTTTTTTGTTGTCAACGCTTTCATAATTGGCGGTTGAATAACAGGTATCAATGCCATATATGAATACGCTGCAATAGCTACTGCTCCTAAAATATGAGGTGCTAACTTAGTTGTAAGATAAATAGCTGTTGGTCCGTCTGCTCCACCAATAATTCCAATAGAGCCAGCTTCTTGAGGTAAAAAGCCAAGTCCTATTGCAATAAAATAAGTAATAAAAATACCTAATTGAGCAGCAGCACCTAACATTAAACTTTTTGGATTTGCAATAAGCGGTCCAAAGTCTGTCATTGCTCCAATACCAACAAAAATCAAACATGGATAAACACCAAATTTTACACCGAGATATAAATAGTCAATCAAACCAGCTGTTTGGAAAAAGTTAGCCCAATGAATTTTGCCGTCAGCAAACAATTCGGTATGATACATCTCGCCACCTGGCATATTAGATAACAGCATCCCAAATGCAATAGGCAACAAAAGCAGAGGTTCATATTGCTTTACAATTGCTAAATACAAAAGAATACAGCTAATCACAATCATTATCAGAGCTTTCCAATGTGTTGTGAATAAGGCATAAATACCCGAATCTTTTGCAAACTTTATCAAATTTTCTTTAACATCAAAACCTTCGTCTTGAACTGCATTTGCAGAATTTTCACTTGTTACTACTGTTTGCTCAGTTGTGCTTTTTTGATTATTTTCTGTAGAATTAACAGACTTTGCATTTAGTATAGGACTAAAAATTATTGAAAAAGCAAATACAAATATTAAAAGCAAAACTTTTTTTATCGATTTCATAGTAATAAAATTTATTTTCCCAAACTTACGAGTTCATCACCCAACATTACAACATCACCAGCTTTAACAAATACTTTTTCTACAACTCCATCGTGAGGTGCAAGTATATTGTTTTCCATCTTCATAGCTTCAATAATTATTAAAATATCGCCACGTTTCACTTTAGAATTTGGTTCTACTTCAACTTTAAGAACATTACCTGGCAATGGTGATGTTATCATTTCTTTAGCACCATCTGAACTCTTAGCTTCAACTACTGGCTCGCTTTTTGGTTGTTCGGCAGTAGTAACTACTTTCTTTTTCACAACTGGTGTAGGATTATTATCATCAATAATGCTTTCAATCAACACATTATATTTATTACCATTGACCGACACATCAGCTATGTCATCATTCACATCTACATCTACATTATAAACTTTGTCGTCTATTTTTAAAACATACTTTTTCATTGTAAATAGTAATTTAAATTATTCCAATTTGAATTTTCTTTATTTTTTATTGTTAGAACCAAAGATTCATTATCATGAACTTCGTTTAAGTACAAACTTATTGCAAGAGCAAATGCTGCAATTTCTCCATCTTTAGTGTCCTTACTAGACTTAACTTCGTTCTTTTCTATTATTTGTTTCTCATTATCTTTAGGTTGTCCAACTGTTTTCTTTTTACTTACTTTTGCAAATAATTGCAAGATTAAAACAAAAAGTGCCATTATGCACAACACTATTGTAAAACAAATACCAATTAAGGCAAAAACATCGCCCCATTGAATAGCTAAAAATAATTTCGTTGTAAACATGTTATTAAAAATTATAGTGGAATATTAGTATGTTTTTTTGCTGGCATCATACTTTTCTTAGTTGCAAGAGAAGCAAGTGCTCTAATTATTCTAAATCTAGTATTACGAGGTTCTATAACATCATCGATATAACCATGTTTTGCTGCCTGATAAGGATTAGCAAAAGTATCTCGATATTCTTGTTCTTTCTGTTCAATAAATTTTGCTCTTTCCTCTTCTGATTCTATTGCATTTATTTCTTTAGCATTTAAAATTTCTACTGCTCCAGAATCACCCATTACTGCGATTTCTGCTGTGGGCCAAGCATAGTTAAGGTCGCCTTTTAATTGCTTGCAACTCATAACATCGTGAGCACCACCATACGATTTTCTAAGTGTTACAGTTACTTTTGGCACAGTAGCTTCGCCATAAGCAAACATTAATTTAGCACCATTAGATATAATTCCGCCGTATTCTTGTGTGCTTCCAGGTAAAAATCCAGGAACATCTACTAAAGTAACTATTGGAATATTAAAGCAGTCGCAGAAACGAACAAATCTTGCTCCTTTTCTTGATGCTTCAATATCTAACACTCCTGCCAAGAAATTTGGTTGATTAGCAACAACACCAACAGATTGTCCATTAAATCTAGCAAAACCTACAACAATATTTTTTGCATAATGTTTATGAACTTCTAAAAATTCGCCATTATCAACAAGAGTTGTAATTACATCAAGAATGTTATATGGCTTCTTTGAACTTTCTGGGATAATAGTATTCAAATTATCACATAATCTGTCAATTGGGTCAGTATTTTCTATACGTGGAGGATTTTCTCTAAAGTTTTGTGGAATATATGAGAAGATTTTTCTTAGTGTAGCTATAGCTTCTTCTTCGTTTTGTGATACAAAGTGAGCAACACCAGATTTAGAAGCATGAACCATAGGACCGCCTAATTTTTCAACAGTAATATCTTCGCCTGTAACAGTTTTTGCTACTTTTGGACCAGTAACAAACATATAGCTAATATCCTCAACCATTAGGATAAAATCGGTAAGAGCTGGAGAATAAACTGCTCCACCTGCACAAGGACCAAGAATAGCTGACAATTGAGGTACTACTCCTGATGCTTCTATATTGCGTTGGAATATTTCGGCATAACCTGCTAAACTTAAAACGCCTTCTTGGATTCTTGCTCCTCCACTATCATTTAGTCCAATGACTGGCGCTCCATTTTTCATAGCCATGTCCATTACTTTACAGATTTTTCGAGCATTAGTTTCAGATAAAGAACCACCCAAAACTGTAAAATCTTGTGAATAAACATAAACTAATCTGCCGTCAATAGTTCCAAAACCTGTAACTACGCCATCTCCTAAGAATTGTTTATCGCCAAGTCCAAACTCGGTAATACTATGTGTTACAAACATGTCGAGTTCTTCAAAACTACCTTCGTCCAACAATAAATTTATGCGTTCTCTTGAAGTAAGTTTGCCTTTTGCATGTTGAGATTCAATTCTTTTTGCTCCTCCCCCCATGCGAGCTTCAGCACGCATGTCAACTAACTTTTTAATGTTATTTTCAATTGCCATTTTTTATTTTTCTTAAATGTGAAACTATATGTGTTATTTATTTTTATCTTCGCATAACTCTGTCAAAACTCCAAAAGTTGATTTAGGATGCAAAAATGCTATATCCAAACCTTCAGCCCCTTTACGAGGGACAGCATCAATTAACCTAACTCCTTTTGCTTCAACATTTTTTAAAACTTCTTCAATGTTTTTTGTTGCAAATGCTATGTGATGAATTCCTTCTCCTTTTTTCTCAATAAATTTACCAACTGGTCCTTCAGGGTCGGTTGACTCTAAAAGTTCAATTTTTGTTTGACCAATTTTGAAAAAAGCTGTTTTTACTTTTTGGTCTTTTACCTCTTCAATTGCATAGCATTTTAAGCCTAAAACATCTTCGTAATATTTTTTTGCCTCTTCTATAGATTTTACGGCAATTCCAATGTGCTCTATATGTGTTAATTCCATAAAACAATAAATTTTTTAATTTAGGCAAACATAGCAAAAACAATTTATAAACAAACTATTTTAAAACACATTTTTAAGATATTTTTAGGAAAAACTCACTGTTGTTAAGCATAAAAAAAATGCCTCTAAATCAAGGCATTTACATTTTTTTATTTATCCAAGAAAACTCAATAATAAACCTGCTGCTATAGCAGAGCCTATTACTCCTGCCACATTAGGTCCCATAGCGTGCATCAACAAGAAGTTACTTGGATTGGCTTTTTGTCCTTCGGCTTGCGAAACACGAGCAGCCATAGGCACTGCCGAAATTCCTGCAGATCCAATTAATGGGTTTATTTTCTCTTTAGAGAATAAGTTCATAAATTTTGCTATTAAAACGCCTCCAGTAGTTCCAAAACCAAAGGCAACAACTCCCAATACGATTATTTTAATTGTTTGTTCGGTTAAAAACACTTCTGCACTTGCAGTTGCACCAACAGAAATTCCAAGTAAAAGAGTAACAATATTAATCAATTCATTTTGAACCATTTTACTTAATCTTTCTACAACACCTGCTTCTCTTAATAAGTTTCCGAGCATCAAACAACCAATTAATGTAGTAGCTG
Source organism: Bacteroidales bacterium UBA5219 (assembly GCA_002412425.1). Classification (GTDB taxonomy): domain Bacteria; phylum Bacteroidota; class Bacteroidia; order Bacteroidales; family ML635J-15; genus Bact-19. Next base: position 28,635 of record DHVB01000089.1, read on the forward strand.
AGGGTACGATTAATGAAGTTACAACTGCTATCACAATTGGGAAAATAATTTTTTCTTTCTTAGATACAGTTCTTAGTTGTTTCATTACTATTTTTCTTTCTTTGCTTGTTGTTAAAGCTCGCATAATTGGTGGTTGAATAACAGGTATTAAAGCCATATATGAATAAGCAGCAATTGCAATTGCTCCCAAAAGATGCGGTGCTAACTTACTTGTTAGATAAATAGCTGTTGGTCCGTCGGCTCCTCCAATAATTCCAATTGAACCAGCTTCTTGAGGTAAAAATCCAAGTGCTATTGCAATAAAATAAGTAATAAAAATACCTAGTTGAGCAGCAGCACCTAACATTAAACTTTTTGGATTTGCAATAAGTGGTCCAAAATCAGTCATTGCACCAATACCGATAAAAATTAAACATGGATAAATTCCAAATTTTACACCGAGATATAAATAGTCAACCAAACCTGCCTTTGCAAAAAAATCAGCCCATTGAATTTTGCCTTCAGCAAATAGTTCAGGAGTAAACATTCCACCACCTGGCATATTCGACAATAACATTCCAAATGCAATAGGCAATAATAAAAGAGGTTCATATTGTTTTACAATCGCCAAATATAAAAGAAAACAGCTAACAATAATCATTATCAGAGCTTTCCAATTTGTTGTGAATAAAGAATAAATACCTGAATCTTTAGTAAACTTTATCAGATTTTCTTTAACATCAAAACCTTTGTCTTGAGCTGAATTTGCTGAATTATCAGTTGGTACCACTGTTTGCTCGGTTGTGTTTATTTGTTTATTATCAGCAGAATTAACAGACTTGGCATTTATTAGCGGACTTAAAATTATTAAAAAAGCAAGTACAAATATTAAAAGAAAAACTTTTTTTATCGATTTCATATCAATCATTAATTTATATTTTTATTTTCCCATACTTATGAGTTCATCGCCCAACATTACAACATCACCAGCTTTAACAAAAACTTTTTCTACAATTCCATCATGAGGTGCAAGTATATTGTTTTCCATCTTCATTGCTTCAATAATTATTAAAATATCGCCACGTTTCACTTGAGCGTTTGGTTCTACTTCTATTTTAAGAACATTGCCTGGCAATGGTGATGTTATCATTTCTTTAGCACCACTAGAACTCTTAGTTTCAACTACAGGCTCGCTTTTTGGTTGTTCGGCAGTAGCTTTTTTTATAATTGGTGTATTATTATCATCAACAACACTTTCAATCAACACATTATATTTATTACCATTGACCGACACATCAGCAACATCTTCATTTACATCAACGTCCACGTTATAGACTTTATCAGTAATTTTTAAAACATACTTTTTCATTGTGTATAGTAGTTAAAATTATTCCATTTTGAGTTTTCTGTATTTTTTATTGTTAGCAGTAAGGACTTATTTTCAAAGAATTTTAAATCTAAAATTCTTTCATGATATTTTCTTGCCTTGAGCATATATTTTTCGGCAATTATAACATACTCGATATTTTTATGAACTAGTTCTATAATCAATAATTTTTAAGTGTTGCAAACATAATAAAAAACAATTTACACACAAACTTTTTTAAAACACATTTTTCATATATTTTTCAAAAAAAAATATTATTTTTATACAGAAAAAATAAATAGGAAAAATTAGTAAAAAAGACAACTAAATTAATATTAATACGTCAATTAAAAGAAATCTTAAGGTATGGATTTAAGTAATGCTGATGATGCAAAGAAAATAGTAGATGGATGTATTCGTGGTGATGTAAAGTATCAGCAAATACTTTATAAAGCTACTTATGGCAAAATGCTTGGTCTATGTTTAAGATATGCAAAGGATAAAGAAGAAGCAAAAGATTTTTTGCACGACGGATTTATAAAGGTCTTTGAAAAAATTAAATTTTTTAAACATTCAGGCTCTGTTGAGGGATGGATTAGAAGAATAATTATTAATAATACTATTGATATTATTCGGAGAAAAAACAGAATGGCATTTGTTAGCGATAGTGAAAATGATTTAATGAGATTGACTGCTGAATCTGATGATAACCTTGAAAACATTAGTAATACACAAGCTAATGCAGAAATAATTATCGGACTAATTCAAGAATTGTCGCCAGCATACAAAACTGTTTTTAACCTATATGTTATAGAAGAATACACGCATAAAGAAATTGCGGAAATGCTTAATATTAGCATAGGAACATCAAAATCCAACCTTGCCAAAGCAAAAGAGAAGTTAAAAGATATGTTTATTGAAAAATATGGAGAATACAAATAATAATATGAAAAATATAAAGAAAATATTACAAAACTATGAAGCACCTTACGATCACAAAGATTGGCTAAGATTAAAAAAAGATTTGCCAGGAGCTTCTAAATCAGGTGGTGCTACTAAAATAATATTAGTAAGTAGCGTCATTGTTGCAACTATTGCTTCAATAATTTTGTTTATTAATTCTTTTGATTCTGATAAAAAAGAAATAACTAAGATTGAAACTCCTGTAGTTGTAAAAGAAATAGAAAACAACATTGCAATTCAAGAAATTGATGAACCAACTATTGTAGAACAAACAATTTCAGAAAAACCAAAAATCCATAATAATAATAATTCTTACACTAATAATGAAAATACTGTTAAAACAAAACAATCTGATTCAAGAAATATAATAGCTGAAAACAATAATACTAAGACACATAACACTTCTGAACAAACTCAAACTAAACAAACTAAAACAGAAAACATAAATTCTGAAAAACAACAATTAGCTCAAAACAAAGACATAATAGACGAAACAGAAACTACTGATATGGCTTCAAATATAGATGAAGTAGAATTTTCTGTTGAAATAATTGAAAATTGTGTTCCTGCAAAAGTTAAATTTTATGCAACAAATTGTCCAAAGAATTACGAAATCTTATGGAATACTGGTGATAATGTAAAAATTTCTGGAAATAAAATAGAATATACTTATTTAACAGAAGGCAAATACAAACCTGAAGTATTTGTTATTTCAGATAAATTTATAATAAAATCAGAGAAACTTAATGATATTGAAATAAATAAGTCAACAAATATTGAAATTAATTTTGAAAATTCGAAAAATTCATATTATTTTATATCTGATAAAATAGATGATTTAGATTTAGTTTGGACTATTGAAAATCAAAATTTTAGAAGCAAAGAGCTAAGTTATAATTTTGACAAAGAAGGTGTTTATATGATAAAATTAACTGGAACTAATAAATTTGGTTGCAAATCTGAAGTTTCTAAAAACATCATTATTGCAAAAGAACAAATATTTTTTGTTCCTAATGCCTTTACCCCAAACAGCAATGACATAAACTCGCACTTTGGACCTATTGGTGAAAATTTATCATTTGCTTCATACCTATTAATAATATTAGATTCAAATGGAACTAAAGTTTTTGAATCAGATAAGCCTGAAATTATGTGGAATGGAAAAATAAATAATATAGGAAATGATGCAAAGTCTGGAATTTATTTATGGGAAATAAGAACTGTAGATAATTTTGGAAATTATCAAAATAAAAAAGGAAGAGTAAATTTGATTAGAAATTAAAAGACATAAAATATGAAAAAAATAGTTTTATTATTTTTAGGGATTTTAACATTTTCGTATTTATTTTCACAAGAAAAAAAGTTGGAATTTGTTGAATATAAAAGCAAAGGAGATGGATATACTATCTATTTTAATGTTGCCAACTTGGAAAGTGAAGAACAAGCTCAATTAATTTTAAAAGACTTGCTTGCTGAAAATGGAATAAGTTGGGGAAGATATTTTAAATCTGGAGACAATAGAGATAGATTTCAATTAAATATTGACAGCAAAATAACCGCTAACTACATTCAAAATATTTTATTAACACATAATGTTGATTATGACTACTCAAACGTAAGTGTGAATGGTGTAATATTAAATCCACCCGACAAGCCTGTGGCTATTGAAGCTATGGGGAGTCCAGAAAGGAAATTAGCTGATGATTTTCCTGTTTTTGAAAGAACCGAAAATACCGAGCAAGATATTGAAAATTACAGAGCTAAAAAAGACAAATGGATAGAAGAAAATCCTGAAAAATATAATCAAGAGTTAAAAGAATTAGAAGAAAAAAATAAGTGGAGAGAAAACAATTAAGTATAAATTTAAGCCTAATATAATAATCATGAAACAAAAACTTTTATATATTACAATAAGTTTAGTTTTATTAGTGAGTTTTAGCAATAAAACTTTTGCTATTTGTAACCCTACAACAGCTGGTGGTGCTTTAACTCCAACTACTAACTGGCAGACAATATCAGCTAATACTAACACCTATTACACATTTGTAGCCAATTATCCTGGAGAGACATTTATATTTTCATTTTGTCAAGGTGGCGGTTCTCATTCATTAGATACCCAAATTGAAATTTACACAAGTGCTGGTGTAGCAATACCTGGAGCTTATAATGATGACCACTGTGGACTTGGTTCTGAACTTGTTTTTACTGCTCCTAGTGCAGGAACATATAGAATAGGTATTTTTAGGTATTATTGTAATTCTACAGTACAAGCAGCTGGAACTTTAGCTTTCAAACGTCTTCCAGAACCAACCTCTGCCGACTGTTTAGGTGCTTTACCATTATGTAATGCAAATAATTCACATCCAATTTCTGCATCTGGTACAGGCAACTACTATGATC
>DHVB01000081.1 GCA_002412425.1 Bacteroidales bacterium UBA5219
TATTTGCCATGTTTTTAATACCTTTATATGCAAAATATTTAGGAAAAATTGATTATTCAAACTTAGTAATGTTACAAACTGTTTTTTCAGTTCTAACATTTCTTACTGCACTAAATGCAGGAGTGTTTTTTTATTATTACGAATATGATAATTTAAGATACAGAAAAATAGTGCTAACTTCTTGGTTTTACTATCAATTAGTAGTAAGTTTTTCTGTTTTAATAATCTTGCTTTTTTCATCACAATTTCTTTATAAACTATTTATAGTTGATTCAACAAATGCAGATAGTTTAAAACTGTGTTTAGTTTTAATAGGTGTTCAACTATTTCCTTATATATTTAACAATACAAATCTTAATTTTTTCAGAATAGAACGAAAAGCAAAATCTGCCATTACAGTTGTTTTATTAGAGGCTTTATTTACATTAATCTTAGTTGCTTTAGTTTTAGTGATATTTAAACTTGGTATAGTAGAAGTCGTTATTGCACAAATACTTGCTCGTTTGCTAGTGTGCATAATATATGCAAACAAAGCAAAAACTTATGTTTATATTAAAAATTTCTCAAAAGCCTTACTAAAGAAAATATTTATTTATGCTTGGCCCTTTATTTTAGCTAGCATATTTTCTATGATAATTGCAAATGCGGATAAATTTATCGGTGCTCAAGTATTGCCTCAAAAAGAAGATGTGGCTTTATTAGCACTTGCTATGCAATTAGCTTTACCTATTTCTATTTTATCTAACATGATAAGCATGGCCTTAGGACCCTTTATAATGTCTTTTCGAAAAGATGAAAATGCAGAAAATACTTACCAACAAGTATTTGATTTAACAATTTTTGCTGGTTGCATTGTCGCTGTTGGAATTATTGCTATTGCACCATTTTTAACTTTAATTTTAACAAATTATAGTTTTATAAATGTGGTTTATGTAATTCCTTTAATTGCTCTTGCAAGTGCTTTTAATTTAGCTTCTAATCAATTTTTTGTAAGTTTTAGTTTATGCAAAAAAACCATTTATATACTATACGGATTTATTATTGGTGGAATTTTAGGATTGTTAATTAATTTTCTTTTTATGGGAAATTATGGTTTTATTGTCAGTGGCATTTCTCAAATATTTTCATACTTAGCCATGGCTGTGTTTTCTTTTGTTTTAGGAAGAAAAATAGCCAATTTGAAAATTAAACTAAATAATAGCTTTTTTCTTATTTCGATACTAATCCTATATATTATTTTGATTTATTTTTTAAATCCTTATGTAGTTAATGGAAATTATTACTTTTTTGTTGGTGTAAGTATTTTATTTGGATTAATCCTAGTTACAATTTATATAAAACAACATAAATTAAACTTAAAATATATTGTTAAAAGCATTGTAAAAAGAAAAGAAAAAAAATAATGCGTATAAAAACACTCGTTAACTTTTCTAACTCAATAAATTATAACTACTTTCTTATTTTTTCACCTTTTCCTTTTCCATTCCAAAAATAATGACTATTTTTGTCATGCAATTTTTAGTCATTATGGAAACAATTTTAGAAACTAAACGAAAAAAGTTAGAAATAAAAATTTTTGAACTTGCCAATGCTGTTGGAATAGATTCAAGTTTAATGAGCCGTATCCTATCAGGAAAACGAGAACCAACTACTCAACAGTTGCAAAAATTAGCACAAGTGCTTTCAATTGATTATCAATTATTAATAAAAGAAAAAATGAAAAATAAAGTAATAGATATATTAAAAGAATATCCTGAATATGCCAATGATATTTTGACAGAAGTAAAAGAAGAACGTATTACTTATCTTTCTGGCAAAAATAAAATGGAAACAATAGATATTTCTCATTTAAGTAGAAAGCTAAATCGATTATCCAAGCTACAAAAACAGTGGGAAAGTCAAAAACCGCTTGACGCAACTCAATTGCAAAAAATGGCAAACTATTTTAACACAAAATATACTTACGAAAGTAATCAAATTGAAGGTAATACTTTAGATTTTCAAGAAACTCACCTTGTAGTAAACGAAGGTATAACCATTGGTGGAAAGACAATGCGAGAACATTTAGAAGCTATTAATCATCAAGAAGCTATTGATTTTATTATTGATTTAGCTTCAAATAAATTTGATTTCAATGAAAAAGTTCTAAAACAAATTCATCAATTAGTTTTGAAAGGAACAAACAAAAGTGGAGCTGGTATTTATAGAACAACACAAGTGCGAATAACTGGGAGTAAACATATACCACCAGAAGCTTTTTTGTTAAACGATTTAATGGAAGATTATTTCCATTTTTACAATCAACAAAAGAACAGCTTACACCCAGTAATACTTGCTGCAGAAATGCATGAACGTTTAGTTTCAATACACCCTTTTATTGATGGAAATGGACGAACTTCGCGTTTGGTTATGAATCTTATTCTTTTACAAAGTGGATATCCTATTGTCAGCTTAAAAGGCGATTTGGCAAACCGTCAAAGATATTACAAAGCCTTAGAAGCTGTACAGATAAACCATGAAAAAGATGATTTCTACCAGTTGATTATTGAAAGTACTCACAAATCTTTAAAAGAACATATTGAAATGGCTTAAAACTAAAAACTAAAAACTAAAAAGAGTGAGCTTGCGAACTCTGCGAAGCTAACTCAAGCGAGCGAAAGCGAGCAAATAATTATTAATTCTTAATTATTAATTATTAATTTTTTAATATATTTGCAACTAAAATACTTTGCGGTAATTTTATTAAAATTTAATAATGAAAAAAGTTTTAATTTTGGCTTATGATTTTCCGCCTTATGTTTCGGTAGGAGGATTGCGTCCTAATTATTGGTATGAAAATTTTAAAGAAATGGGACTTTTCCCTATTGTAATTACTCGCAATTGGAATCCTATTCATGGCAATGCTTTAGATTATATACAGCCAAGTAAAACCAAAGAAATTGAAATTGAAGAAACAGAAAAAGGCATTTTAATAAAAACCCCTTATAAAGCAACTCTTTCAAATCGTTTAATCCTAAAAGGTAAAAAAGATCCTATATCTAATTTATTAAAAAAAATATCTACAGGCTGGAACGAATTTGGACAATGGTTTTTACCAATAGGAACAAAATATCAATTATATAAAACTGCAAAAAACTTTTTAAAAGACAAGAAAGTCGATATAATTCTAGCTACAGGCGAGCCTTTTATTTTATTCAAATACGCTTCCAAATTAAGTAGAAAATTTAATATCCCTTGGGTTGCGGACTATAGAGATGCATGGAGCCAAAACTCATCTAGGCGAAAAGGCTTATTTTTCAAATATTTTATTTCAATTTTAGAAAAAAGATACTTAAAAAACGTTACTTTTATTTCTACTGTTTCAGAATACATTAGTTTCAATATACAAGAATTAGTAAAAAACAAACCTTTTGTAATTATTCCAAACGGGTATAATGATAATATCTTAACTAACAATATAAAAGCTAAACAAAACGATGAATTATTAACTATTGCTTTAGCTGGTACAATTTACAATTGGCATCCTTATGAAATATTTCTTAATGTACTTTCAAATTATTTAAAGATAAATCCTAATAGGAAAATTAGAATTAATTTCTATGGTATAAATGAAGAAAAAGAAATTGCTAATATTGTTGAACAGTTTTACAATTTAAAAGACAGCATTAAAATATTTCCAAAAATTCCAAACAAACAATTGATTCGGGAATTATCAAAATCAAATGTTTTACTTCTTTTTAATTATTATTCTATGATGGGCACAAAAATATATGATTACTTAGCATTAAACCGTAAGATTATTCTTTGTTTTGAAGATGATGAAGAAGCAAATTTATTAAAGGAAAAACATTTTAAATTTAAATCTATAAAGGGCTTAAGCGAAAGCTTACAAGCTGATTTAATTAGAAAAACAAATAGTGGCATCGTTGTAAAAGACAGTGAGCATTTATATGAGGTTTTAAACGACTTGTGTAATGAATTTGAAGAAAAATCTTATATAGAAAACCATACCATTGATGCTGAGAATTATTCAAGAAAAGTACAAACAGAAATACTTGCAAATTTAATTAAGGAAAACTATTGAATTTCATATGAAACTAGAAAATAAAATACATAAATCATGTCCCATATGTAATGACACTAAGTTTAATAACTTAGTCAATTACAGTAAATTTCATTTAGTTAAATGTAGTAATTGTAAGCTAATATATGCTCATTATATACCTTCAAAAGAAGATCTGGTTAAACATTATTCAAAATATGGCAGGAATGATTATCTGTCGCCAATAACAATAAAACGTTAT
>DHVB01000018.1 GCA_002412425.1 Bacteroidales bacterium UBA5219
ACGTTATCATGAAATTTTAGATAGTTTTGAGAAATACAGGAAATACAATAGATTACTAGATGTCGGTGCTGGGATTGGTTTGTTCTTGGAGGTTGCAAAAGAGCGTGGTTGGGAAGTATATGGAACCGAATACACTCAGGAAGCAATAAATATATGTACTAACAAAGGTATTGTTATGAAGCAAGGGGCTTTAACAGAAGAATTATTCCCTAAGGCATATTTTGATGTTATTACCTCTTTTGAAGTAATTGAACATACTTCATATCCACAAACAGATATTCAGTTAATATATGATTTTTTAAAACCGAGTGGGATTCTGTATTTAACTACACCAAATTTCAACTCTATTGTGCGCCGATTTTTAAAGTCAAAATGGAATGTTATTGCATACCCTGAACATTTAAGCTATTTTACAAAGAAATCTATGCATTTTGCATTAACAAAAAATAATTTTAAAAAGTTATACTTAAAAACTCAAGGAATTAGTATTACAAGAATTAGTACGAGTAAAAATAAATCTAATGAAAAGTTTATCTCCGCAACTTCACAAGACGAAAAAATAAGGATTTCTATAGAAAATAGTAAGTTCAAAGTTTTGATAAAAAATATAATAAATATAACTTTAAGCATTACAGGAAGTGGAGACACAATAAAAGCTCTCTATGTTAAAAAAGAATAAATCTTATTATTTCTCAGATGATTTAAATTCTTTGCTTAACACAAATAAACTCGTCACAAAGAATGGTAATAATGGAAACTTATACCTAACTAATGCACCAAAATTTGCAGTTGCTAAACCAACACCAAAACCAAATATTATTACAAAGCTAAAAGAAAAAACTAATAATGGATCCTTAAAAACATTTACAAAGAACTTTAAAACACCCACTTTGTAAATACAATAAGCCAAAAATATCATTAGAAAAAGACTCTCTAATCCAGCTAATAATATAAATGGATTTGATGCTTCCCAAATAAATGGCCTAAAAACGCCGGATAAAATTGCAATTGGAGCTTTAGATAATATACCTGTAGGTGTAGCATCAAATTCTCCAATATCATAATAATTTTCCCCATATTGTTCTGAACGTATAAGATCCTGCTGGATAATTTGTGCTCTTTTTAAACTGGAGTCTAAATCGCCATAATCTCCCATAGATTTAGACACTTTATTCATTAAAAAACTAAAAGCGAATACTAAAACAAGCAAAATGATAGGGGCTATTAAAATTTTTAAAACCTGGGACTTTATAGTTTTAATTTGCCTAAAAAATACCCAAATAAACAAACCCGGAAGTAAAGCAGCAAAAATATAAGCCTTAATTTGTATAATAACTGTTGATGCTATAAAAAGATAAAGAACATATTTTAGTTTAAAGGATTTTAAAATAAAAAACTCATAAAAGGCATAAATTATCCAGCCTATGGCAGAAATAGTAAGTGTATCTTTTAATATTCCTGATGACCAATAAATTAATGAAGGAAAATACAAAACAGCAATAGCCAATTGTTTTTCGATCCCAGGATATATTTTGCACAATGTTTTATAAAGTTTCCAAATTCCTGTAAATCCAATTAATCCAGCAATTATAGAACTTAATATGTATGAATTATGAGAAAAAATCATAAATGGGGTATAAAATCTGGCAACAAATACCGAATTAGGATCGCGCCACATACTGTAAATCACTTAAACCTAACAACACTTAATGATGAAGAACTAGAATATGAATTAAAACAATCTAAAACTAAAATAGAAGAAGAATTAAACACAAAAATCTCTGTTATCGCTTATCCTAACGGCGAATTTAATGATAAAGTTTTAGAATTTTCAAAAAAAATGGGTTATAATTTTGCTTTTAGCGTTGAAAATAAGTCGTTTCAAATTTCTGATAAGGATTTTCAAATTATTCCAAGAATTTTGGTATATCATCAAAAGTTTTGGAAATTATGCTTACAATTTATAAAATTAAGAATTGAAAACCACTAATTCTCCTATCGTCTCTTTCAACTTTATAAATTTTTAACTCACTGCCTAATTTGTTACAATTTTCTTGTTTTTGTAATATTTTTGTAATATTTTTGTAAAATTGTGAAGTAGCACCTTTTAATTTATGCTTACTCGCATTTTTGAGATTATGTGATGATTTAGAAATTTTTTATGAAGAAACTATTTTTTACTTTAACTTTTATATTTGTATTTTTATTTTCTTTTTCCCAAAGTGGATTAAGGATAGCACAAAACTCTAATAACCAAAACGTTGGCAATAGATTAGAACTTGCCCAAGCTAACTCTGAAAATGAACTTGAAAACTCTATTAACAGACCCGAACTAAACCAATCACCGTTTGATGCCGTAAGAGGAAAAAAAGAAATTCCTTCCAAACGCGACCAATATTCCAAAACTTACCAAAATGAAGATGGAAGTTTTACCGCTTTGATTGGTGCCGGACCAATACATTACGACAACAACGGTGTTTGGGAAGATATTGACACGAAAATCATCCCAAATGAAAACGAAAATTTCCCGTATAAAAACACGACAAATCTTTTTTCTTCTTATTATGGAGCAACTGCCCACAAAGGAATTAGAAGTGTAACTCCCGAAGGAGAAGTGTTGGAGTTCCAAAATGTGAAAATGGCATGGGAAGTGAACGGACAAACCGTAAACAATACCAATGCAGCCAATTCTTCCGTTGCGGTTAATGAAAACATTGCCACTTATCCCAACCTTTTTGGAAACATCAGTGCAGAATTGACTTCCTTGGTTGGAAAAAGAGAATTGAATTATGTGATACCTAATGCACAAGCACTCTCTAATGCACCTGAAAATGCAGAATATCTTGTTTTTACAGAAGAAATTACTTTACCGACAAATTGGATAGCCACTTCTACCGACAGAGGAATTGAAGTCAAAGACAACACGGGAGAAGTGATTTACCTTTACCCAAAACCGGTTTCTACTGATGCAAATTTGACACCAAGACAAGAAGAAAATACCATTTATGAAATGCACCAAAATGGAACTGTTTTGACTTTAAAAACAAAGGTCAAAACAGAATGGTTGCTGAGTGAGGAAAGGGTGTTTCCTGTGAATGTGGATCCGACAACGAACAGTTTTGTAAACAATAATGGAGTTTCGACCACAGGAGTAGTTAATTCTGTTGGGTTTATTACAGGACTTAACGATGATTTAGCATCTGGTTATGGACCGGAGGGAATTGACAATATCAATGGTTACGCAAAATATAATATTTCTGCAATTCCCACAGGTTCTACAGTCTCAAATGCTGTGTCATGGACATGGGTTACATCTAATAATACATACACGGGTAATGGTCATGCATGGGCCAGTTGTTTTGTAGATCCGCATACGGCTTCAGGTGCTACTATCTATCAGCAAGGTTCATCTTTGTACTGGAACGCTAATCCTTATCAATACACAGGTAATTTAAGTCAAACACTAAATGCCACCGCAAGAACTGATTTACAAAACGCATTAAATCAGGGTTGGTTTGCGATGCTATTATATCCTATTGGTCAAAACTGGTATTACAATGAATGGATGCAAGTAAAAGGAAGAACTGGAGGGACTGCGACCGGAGGTTCTAATCAATACCGCCCATATTTAGCCATCACCTATACCGCACCTGCTGGGCCTCCTTCTTGTGCCACGCTCATTGGTCCACAAGATAACGCCACCGGAATCGGTCAATCAGGTTTAATTGCGTGGAATGTTGTTGGAGGTGCGACAAGTTATGATGTTTATTTTGGAACAGATTCTAATCCGCCATTGGTGGCATCCAATCAAACAGGAACAACATATACTGTTGGTCCTTGTCTTTTGCCAAACACCATTTATTATTGGAAAGTTATAGCGAAAAATGCTAACGGCTCTGCCACTGGTTGTTCGACATGGAAATTTACAACGGATGGGAAATTACATATTTATCAAAATAATTTCAATAATGCCAACCCAGGTTTTTTTGGTACTTCAGGTGCTTCTGTAGATGGTTGGTACACAAATAATAACTCCGCTACAGTTGACGCTTGGAATAATGAATATAACAACACTTGGACAGTAGGAAACGGACCAAATGCAATTGATGGATATTCTGTTGGTGTTTCTGCTTTATACAATGGGGGATTAGGAGGTAATTATTTCCAATATTGGTCTGATTTAGGTGAAATTCACCGTTGGATTTATCGCCCATTTGACATGAGAGGTTTAAGAGATATCGAGGTTTCTTTCCGTTGGAAAGCTGGTGGTGAAGCCAATGAAGATTATGGTTCGGTAATTACTTCTATCAATGGAGGTGCCAACTGGCTGATGGACGTACAAGGAGGTTTAAATAATGATGGTAAATATTGGAACTCTTCATCTACTATTCGTTCACAAACTATTGTTTTTCCTGAAAACAGAAATAACCAGCAAAGTTTTCAATTGGGCTTCAAATGGGATGATTTAAGTGGAAATGAAATTTCACAAGACCCATCTTTTGTTGTTGATGATATTGTTGTAAAAGCCTGTCCTTATGAAGGAGTAATTAGCTCTGACAAAGTAGCTTCAGGAGTTTTTGAATGGACACCACCGAATCCAAATACACAAACTTCTTTAACGGTTGGAGGTTCTCATTCTTGTGCAATGTATCAATGGGAACAGTCCACAAATAATGGAGCAACTTGGACGAATATTTCAGAAGCTACAAGTAGCAGTTATATCACACCAAGCGACTTAACAGTAACAACATTATATCGAGCAAAAGTTTATTATGGAACAGGTTGTACAGGTGCGTATCAAGAAAATGCTTTTAAAGTAAATATCGCTGTTCCGATGACTTGTGCTTCACTTACTAATTTAAATGTCCAACTTGGAAATCCTTTCAACGGAGCAAATCATTATATTGGTTTTTCTTGGGACCCATTAACTGGAGCAACAGGCTACGATATTCAGTATTCTGCCGACAATTCAACATGGTTTAATGCTTCTCCAGCTTCTGTTTCAACAAACTTTGCTTCACTAAATATGGGAGATTACCCCAACGAAAGATACTGGTTCCGTGTGCGTGCAAAAAACGCTACGCAAACGTGCGATTGGACGTATTCAGACCCAATTTACACAGCTTGTGATATGCCAAGTACTCCGCTTTTATCCAATGCCGTAGGAAATAGTTTGGATTTAACCATTCAACCCGAACTTCCTGTTGCCAATCCAAGTCATACGGAATATGCTATTTATTGTGAAACAACAGGACAATACGTACAAGCAGATGGTTCTCTTGGTTCAAATCCTGTATGGCAAACAAATGCACAATGGGGAACGATGACCGTTGGTGGTTTAACAACAAGCACAAACTACTGTTTTTATGTCATGGCTAAAAATGGAGACGGACACATTGTCGGTGCACCTGAAAATAGCGGGAATACGTTGATAACACAAACTTTTGATAGCAATATCTTAACAACAGGTAGTTCTGCTCCAACAAATACTTGGTTTGCACCCAATTCAAATTCGCCAATAGTATGGAACAATACAGAAGGTTGTCCTTCCGGTGGCGGTTCTATCGGTTACAATGCGAATTGGAATAGCTTCTGGGGGAATTTCGTGAGATTACCTGCTCAAAACTTTACAGGAGTTGATGAAGCGGTGATGACTTTTGATTTAACCAACTCATTCACGGCAGGGGAAACAAATAATAATTTTAGATTGTATATCCATGATGGTGATTCTTATCAAAACCCACCAACAACTGTTGAAGTAGGAGGAAACACATATACCCAACAAGGAATAAATAATTATTTCTATTTGTTCGATGTCGCACGAACTTGTGAACCGGTTACGGTTACTTATGACCTTTCGGGACTTGCCAACAAATCAAGTTTATTGTTTTACATTGAAGTGAACTCGGGATACAACGACAGCAATCCATTCTATTTTTATGTTGATAATATTACTTTATCAGAATATATAGAATCGTCTGTTCCAAAGGAATGTATAACAATTTTAGCGACTCCGGTTCCTACTTTCCATGATTATGGTAGTACGGTTCCGTTAAATTTCAACAACAGTAAAATCAATCAAGATAAAGCCTTGTTCCGTTTAAGTCATCCTGGAAGTACAGCAGCCACAAAATACGAAATCCAAGTGAGTCCAAATGTGGATTTCACTGGAACACCTTGGTCGCACGTTTATACTGATAATTACACCGCACAAACGCAAGCCAACTTCACTTTTGATGAAACGGAAGGCAATTTGATAGATGGAGCAACCTATTATGTTCGAGCAAGAGTAGATGTAGGCGAAGGATGGGGCGCATGGACAACAAAAACATATTCGTTTACCTATGTTACAGACGATATTGTGGAATGGTTTCAAACGACAACACCTCAGTTTGTTACGGGAATCTTAGATAACGTGGAAAGCACAAACGATGAAGCAAGACAGATTGTTTCCGGTGGAGGAGGTTCAAATCCCGTTACAAATGGAAATTTTGCCACTAATTTAAGCGGTTGGACGATAACAACTCCTTATGGAACATCAAATATGGAAGCGGAAAGAATAGGTTCTTCCGATTCCTATTGTTCGGGATCGTGTGATCCGCTTCCGGGAACAACAAATCTCAGAATGGGTTCTCCCGATTTTGGAACGGCAACGAATAATTTTGCGGGTGAATCCATTATCGTTGCCCAACAAGTGGATTTAACAGGAATTGATGAAATCTCTTTTGATGTAGCAGTTTATTATAACTTAGGAAGTTCTTTTTATGATGAAGCAAGTACAGTTCTCAAATTCGTTGTTGGAGGAACATTGACAGATGCAAGCGGAGATGCGACCACGATTCAAACACAGCCTGCTTCTTATTCTTACAGTGGCGTTTCAACGAGAACAATAGACGTCTCAGGTTATTCAGGAAACCAAGTCATTAAATTTGTTCTAACTTACAACAATAGTTGGCATGGAAACGGTGCCATCCGTTATTACATTGGAGGTGTCGGCAGTAATTTAGGAAATGGTGGTGGTGGTATTGTTGGTGCGTCCTCTCCATTTGGTACGGGAAGCATCACTTCTCCGGCGATTTACAAGTCTTCTTTTCCTACAACGGAGTCAAATTACTATACAGAATTGTATTGGACACAAGAAATCCACAGTTCTTTGGTGATGGCAATGCAACGATACGATGGAGGAAGCTCTTCTTGGGTTGATGTTGCAGGATATGATAACATTACTTTCCCAACATCTGGATATAAAACCTATGATATTTCCGCAATGCCTGTTTATGATTCCATTCGTATAAAAGCGACAATGGAAGGCTCTAACCAAGTCAAACTCTTTGATTGGGGCGTTCGTTTGGACAAGAGCACTCCTTTGCCTGTAAAACTTTTAAATTTTAATGCAATTTGTAGTGATAATAAAATTAATTTTTCGTGGTCAACTGCTAGCGAAACAAATTCCGACTTTTTTGAAATATTCGAAACTGCCGATTTTAAAAGTTTTGAGCTTATAGCTAAAATTCCGGCAGCCGGTTTTTCGTCGATTATCACTAATTATGAATATATCGCAAAGGCAAAGTCAAGAAAAACTTATTTTCAACTAAGGCAACATGATTTTGACGGAAAAATGGAAATTTTATCAAATATTTTTGTCGATTGCACAGCAGAACAAGATAATGAAATTTATATTTACCCAAATCCTAATAAAGGCGAAGAGATAATTATTGCAAGTAATTCGGAAATTTTTGAAGCTATAATCCTAATTTACGATGCAGCCGGAAGATTGGTTAAAGAGTTCATTTTCAAAGACTTTGGCATAGAAAATAAAATAATATTCAAACCTAAATTAGAGCCGGGAGTTTATTTGCTAGTCGTGAAAAATTTAGAAAAAGAATATAAACAATTTAAATTTATAGTAAATTAACATATTAAATAATATATTTGCAACATGTTTTTGGTTTTTAAAAAAATTTAATTCCAAAAACTTGGAGACACAGAAAATTATCATATTTATGAAAAACTGATCGAATTTTAAGTATATGAAAAGAAGATGGGTGTTTAAAAAATATTTGGTTTTGATTTTAGGATTTTTAGCAGTTTCAAATCTTGAAATTAAAGCCCAAGTTGTTTATAATAATGGTTTGGACATTTATGCTAAAGAAGGAGCTTTGTTTTATGTTGACGGAACTGTTCAAAATGAAAATGGAAATATAAATGTAATGGCAAATGCTAGCTTAATAGCTGAATTAGTTATTAAGGAAAATTTTATAAACAATGCAATTGCTGGCGGAAACGGATATTTTAGAGTTTATGGAAATTGGATAAACAATTATATTTTTAATTCTGGTAGCGGAACAGTATTTTTACAAGGTGCAAACCAGTTAATTTCTGGATCAACTTCTACTAATTTCAATAATCTTACACTAGACGGCAGCGGTTTAAAAACACAAACTATAGATCAATATTGTAGCGGTATTTTAGACTTAAAACATTTGGAACTGCAAAACGAAACTTTCACATTTTTTGTAACAAATAACTCTACAAGTGCTATAATTCGTACAACAGGTTTTGTTTCTGCCCTTAATGGAGGTTTTCTTTCTCGAACAACTAACACAAATGGTATTTATTTATTTCCTGTTGGCTCAAGTCTTGGAACATCACGTTATCGTCCAGTAGAAATAACACCAACTAACACAAACTCAAATGCTTACAAGGTAAGAATGGCTAATGTGCTTTCTACAACAGAAGGATATGATAATACTGCTTTTTCAACTGATATTTGCGAATTAGAACCAGATTTTTATCATCAAATAAGTAGAAGTTCTGGTACATCGCCAGCAAAATTAAATATTTTCTATGACGAAGCAGCAGATGGTATTTGGGAAGGTTTAGCAAATTGGAAAACACCAGCAAGTCAATGGGAAATTATTCCTGGAAGCCAAAGTTTATCAACAATGCCTTTAAATCAAGCTTTTATTTATGATTGGAACGACTTTAGCGAAATTCCTTATATTTTATATAGAGCTATGCCTATTGTAAATATAAATAATCCAGGAGATTTCTGCTCAACTGATCCGGCAACAAACCTATTAGCAACTCCAACAGGTGGAACATG
>DHVB01000057.1:0-267 GCA_002412425.1 Bacteroidales bacterium UBA5219
GTTTCTATTTGTTTGCGTTCAATATTATCCATTCTTTGCAACAATCCATTGTGACTAGCAATGAATTTTCGCATTGCAACAAAAGCATTGATGATTTGAATGCTTACTTTTATAGCTCTATCACTTCGCAACACGGCAGAAAGCATTGCTATGCCTTGTTCAGTAAAAGCATAGGGATTAACAGAGGAATGTTTTAAAGATTTGAACCGGTCACAATTTGTGACCAGTTCCATTTTTTCATTGTCAACGGTGGTTTCGGCTCCGCTC
>DHVB01000057.1:531-25127 GCA_002412425.1 Bacteroidales bacterium UBA5219
ATGTGTATCGTTATTACATTCAGCTAAACCATGAAGTTTTTCGTAATTTCCGTTAATTAACGCCTCTTTTTTCTTTCTTACCCATCTCTGCACTTGCTTTTCCCTATAAAATGCTTCATCAATTCTTTGAAATTCTTCATAGTAAACAAGTTTAACAGGTAGTCTCTTTTTTGTATGGTTTGCACCCTCTCCATTTTGGTGTTGTGCCAACCTAAGTTCCAAGTTGTTGGTACTACCTGTGTAATAGCTTCCATCGGCACATTCTAATATATACACCCAACCTTTCATATTAAATCTCTAATTGATTCTAAAACGTCAGTACTTTCTTCATCTAATGCTTTCATTTCTTTCAAAATTTCGTGTGGTGAGCGAAGTTGAACCACTTCATTTTTATTTGGGTTTTTTACACTCAAATCAAAAGTGCTTTGGTCAATATCATTTATGTTTACTGTCCACGAGTTTTCACTGTTGGCAAAAGTTTTTTGCAATTTTACAAATTCTGCCAAGTCGTCTTCGTTGAGTGGGTTGGTTTTGCCCAAATTGCGGTCGAGGTTAAGCTGGTAAAACCATGTTTTTTGCGTTGGTTTACCTTTTTCAAAAAACAATACTACAGTTTTTACTCCTGCACCCGTAAATGTTCCACCCGGTAAATCCAAAACAGTATGTAAATTACAACTTTCAAGCAAGGTTTTACGAATGGCAATGGTGGCATTATCGGTATTGCTCAAAAAAGTGTTTTTAATTACTACACCTGCTCTTCCGCCTGCTTTCAATATTTTAATAAAGTGTTGCAAAAATAAAGAAGCAGTTTCGCCAGTTTTTATTGGGAAATTTTGTTGCACTTCTGCTCTTTCTTTCCCGCCAAATGGAGGATTGGCAAGTACTACATCATAGCGGTCTTTTTCTTGTATGTCGGCTAAGTTTTCGGCAAGAGTATTGGTGTGTATTATGTTAGGAGCTTCAATACCATGCAAAATCATATTCATAATGCCAATTATGTAAGCCAAAGATTTTTTCTCTTTCCCAAAAAACGAGTGCTTTTGAAGTATTTCTGTTTCTTTAGTAGAGAGACCCGAGCTTTTTGAAGGTCTGTTTTTCAAATAATTAAAGGCTTCGCAAAGAAAACCTGCAGAGCCACATGCTCCGTCATAAATCTTATCGCCAATTTTAGGGTCTACAACTTTTACAATAGTTGTAATCAGCGGACGTGGAGTGTAATATTCACCTCCGTTTCGTCCAGCATTACCCATGTTTTTAATTTTCGATTCGTATAAATGGCTCATTTCGTGCTTTTCTGCATGAGTGCGAAAACGTAGCTCGTCAACAAGATTTATAACTTCTCTTAGGTTATAGCCACTTTGTAATCGGTTTTTTAATTCGCTAAAAATTTCGCCAATTTTATATTCAATAGTGTCAGCTCCCTGTGCTGATTGTTTAAAGTTTTTAAGATAAGGAAATAGTTTGTTGTTTACGAACTCGGTAAGGTCATCGCCTGTAAGTGCATTATAGTCTATCTTTACAGTTCCATTTGCTTGTCTAAGCTTGGGAGCTGCCCATTTTGTCCATTGAAATTTTTCATCAATAATAGGAGTGTAGCTTCTCTGAGTTAGTTCAGCTGCTGTGGCTCTGTCACGCTCCAAGTCGTCAAGATATTTTAGAAATAAAATCCAACTGGTTTGTTCTACATAATCCAATTCGCTACTGCAACCAGCATCTTTATGTAAAATATCATCTATATTCTTAAAAGTTTGTTCAAACATTTTTTCCATATTAAAAATTATATTTTAGGCAAAAAGCCAAATGTAAGTTTTTGTTAGTAAGGTTTTATTCACTTCCCAAATATAAATATTTTTTAAGGTAATCCCTAAAAACAAAAGAAAATTTTCTTTAGTTAGGATGGGTTTTGCTGGTATCGGCTTGTGCTTTTATTGTCCTTGTTCATATTTTTTGATAATCTCATTATTTAATTCTTCTGATTGTCCGTTAAGTTCTTCGACAAGTTTGAATACCATTGTTTGAGGATTATAGTTAGCAAATTGTTCTCCAGTTATAGTATTTGCTAATTCCTTAGCCCATTTAATTGCTAATTCTTGATTGCCTATTTCACTCAAAAGTTTATACATCTCAAGTGAGTTTTTCTTATATTGAAATTTATTCTTCTTTTTGCCTAGTTTTTCATTAACAGCTTCCTCAATTGCTTTTTTGTATTCTGTTCTTTTCATTGCTGTTACGCGATTGTGAAAATGAAGTAAATACCACAATTCAAATGCTTCATTACTCCAAGCACATTTAATATTATTTGCTTTAGCTTTTAGAATAGCACTGTTGAAAGAGTTTGCTTTGAAACTATCTCTATCAAAGACAGCCCAAACTCTATCATATTTTTGTCTTGAATTATCTCTAAGTTCTATAGCTTTTTCAACAACCTTCATGGTGCTGATTCCACCACCTTCAAATTCAATGTCATAAATAATTTTGCCAACTTGTTTAGGAAATGATTTGAAATAATTAGGTTCTGTTTTTGCACCCTCGCATACAATCAAAAAGTAAGTTACAAGTTCTCTAGGCTTGTTTTGCTTTGCTTGTTTAGCAAAACGTTTTTGTAAAGCGTTATCAATTTTTATAGTTCGTGCCATATTCCAGTAATTTAATTTGTGATAAATGGAATAGCACCATATCTGCCTCTAATATAATTTTTCTCAAGGTTTGAGTCATTTCTAACTTTAGAACCATCAGGGAGATTAAAATCGTAAAGAGAATACAAATCAGTTTGTTCTTGTTCGTCTTTTTCAGTAAACCAAATTTGGTCTCGCCTAAAAAGTTCTTTATCTAAAAAGTTTGTGTCATGTGTTGCAAAAATTAATTGTGCATTATTAGGATTTGACTCGGGATTGTTGAAGAGTTCTATTATACGCATTGTAATTAATGGGTGTAGCTTTGCGTCTAATTCGTCAATAATTATTGATTTACCAAGTTTCAAGGTGTCAAAAATTGGTCCTGATAAGTCGATGATTTTGTTTGTCCCTTCCGATTCATTTATTTCTTTGTCAAGTAGAACAAAATCTACAATTTTTCCTTTTTTGTCAAATTTGTTGTGAACTGTTTTTAAAGTTATGCCTCTTTTACCAGCAAATTCTTTAATTAACTTTGTTTTGATTATATCAGGTATGTCTTCTGGAATATTCAATGAATTAAATTCGGATTCAATTGCTTTAATATCTTGAAAACCTAATTTTAATGTTTGGTATAGTTGTAAAGATTCATTACAACCATTTAGGTTTTTATGAAGCATCCTCATTGTAAAACCAGTATAGTCATTGTGTTCAAGTCCAGATAATATATTGTAATTTTTAAAAAAATCTATAATCTTTTTTGAGATATCTCCTCCCAATTGTGCAACAAGAGAAACGAATAATCTATTATCGTTAGTTTTAGATTCGTAACCTTCTCCTTCTTTAAATTTTGTATCAATACCAATTCCTTCTTCTGTTCTTATGAAAAAAGGTTTTTCTCTCGTTTCAGTTTTGCCAGCAAAAAGCCATTCATTAACAATTTTTTTCAAATTATATTCAAAACCATATCTGTATCTTGTTGAATCTTGCCAAAAGACAATCTCAAAAAATGTTGGTTTATTTTCAGTTTCTGTAGATAACAAAAATGGACTATAAAATAATTCGTCAGAGTCGTTTAATCGAACTGAAGTCAATACAACTTCACGCATTCTTTCTAACGCTTTAATTAGATTACTTTTTCCGCTTGAATTTGCACCGTAAATTACCGCAGAACGAAGTATTTTTTCGTTTTTAAAAGTAGATATATTCGTTTTTAACTCGGAAATACCTTTAGCTTTAAGGTTCAGGGTTTGTTTTTTATTAAATGAAAGAAAATTTCCGACAGTAAATTGTACTAACATAATTTGTGTTTTTGAGATAATGTTGCAAATATAAGACAATATTTAATATAAAATGCTTTTTTGGGATTAAAATTGAGGAAAAGTCTCAAAATTATTTGGCAATCCCTAAAAACAATAGAAAATTTTCTTTAGTTAGGATGGTTTTGTGATATACAGCCCAACTATTGCCCAACCAATGCCCCACTTGCCCCACTATCTTATATGAAATGTTTGAACCCGATGTTCCTGTTTTTGTCAAGACTTTAAATTGATTTACTAATTCAGTTAACTCGGTTGTTGCTGTACGTTTAGATATGTTATTTAATGATTGGTAATCGCTATTGATTATTTTACCATTTTCTTCCACAAATTGGTATGGGTTTTAAAACTTAGATTTATTGTATAATAAAACATTGAATTAACTTCGTAGCTTTTTGTCTCAAGAATGTGGATTCTTTTCTCTAACTTATTATAGTTTGATTATCTTATTTTCGTAAGTATAAGTATCGGTTACTGTTTTTATTAGATATACTCCTGATTTTAAGTCTTCTATGTTTATAATATTTTTATTTGTTGTTATAATTTTCTTCCCTTGAATATTATATATGCTAATATTATAATTTTTTGCAGTTGAAGGTAGTTGTAAATTTATAACATCTTTTGCAGGATTAGGATAAATTTTGATACTAGGTTTTGTTTTGATATTAGAGCCATAGAGATTTCCATTTATATCATTAATATAAACATTTCCATTATTAAATGCTCTTACATATATTAAATTTGATGTATTAATAAAAACTTCGGAATCCCATGTAAGCCCTTGATCTTGTGTTTTCAAAACTTCTCCGTTATTACCAACAATGTATCCAATGTGGTCATTTGCAAAGTCTATAGAAATTAAAGAGTTAGATGTGTTGCTATCAATAATTTTCCAATTATCTCCGCAGTCATCAGTTTTTAAAATATATCCGTTTGTTCCAATAACAAAACCAACACTATCCGATATGAAATAAATATCTTGGAAAAAATTGTTATTTAACAGTATTTTCTCTGACCAATTACTTCCGCAATCATTGGTTTTTAAATTACAGCATTGTTAAGAGTATCTCTGCAAATAATAAAGCCTGTGCTGTCATTAATAAATTTAATTTTGGTTTTGCTGGAAAGATTTGAGAATATATATTTATATGTTTCAAACATGTTGGAAGAATTTTTTCTAAAATAGGATTTATTATTACCTCCTGGATGAAATGCATAATATCCATTATTTTCATCGAGAAAATACATAGCCAATCCTACCATTCCATTAAATCCAGTATCTGTCCAAGTTTGTCCACCATTAACAGTTTTATATATGCTTGCATATGATTGACATATTTCAGCAATAAATCCTATATTGGCATCAATGAAAAACATTTCACCACCAATGGAATAGCAAGCCATATCGCCTGCTTTTGTTTTTATTGTATTAAAAGTTCGAAATCCATCAGTTGATTTTTTTATTATGTATTTCCGTCCATGAGAAGAAACTTTCTCATGTGTGTAATAATAACCTGTTGTTTCATCAACAATAACTAGACTTGTTCCGGGTTGAGAAACTTTCGACCACTTTGTTTGTCCATTTACTTGTGTTATGTAAGCAAGAGTGAAAACGAAAAATAAAAAAACTTCACTTTCATAGCTTGTAATTTATTTATATTACAAATATAAATATATTTTTTTAAAAAGTTTACATTTTCTTCCACAAATTGGTGCAGGTTTTAAAACTTTGGGTTTTTTATTTTAATCATATCCGATAACTGCAAAAAATAATCATTTGACCATATTTCTAATTCGTCAGGATTTTTAATAAAAGGCAATACATCACGTTTTACCGCGTCAATGTTAGTGTTGGCTAAACGTTCTTTTAATTCGTTTAAGAATTGTGTTTGGCTCATTTCAATGCCGTTAAACTGCCTGATTCTTTCTTGCAAATGATTAAAGTTTAATTCTACACCATTTCTTATATACCATTCAAAATCGTACCAGTCGCGTCCTTTTACTCGTTGCTTCCATTTTCTGAAAACTAAGGCATGCATTTTCCCAGCAAATAAGTCCGATAAAACAAAGCAACGTGTCATAAAAGAGAAAGGAAGTAATAATAATTTTTGTTCGGTATCAAATTTCATAGGTGGGTCAATATCAACTTCTATTTTGATTTTTATTGTTTTTTCAGTTTTAAATCTTAAATCATAGGCGGCAGTATTGTCTTTCAAGAATGCAGATTCAACACGTCCGAACACTTTTTTTTCTTTTTTTGAAATCACAACATCTTTACCCACAGCATTAAATTCGTTAATGATTGCTGGGAAATATTCCTCAAGCTGAAAGTTGGGGTCGGGAGAAATTAAAGAAAAATCCATATCTTCCGAGAACCGTTTTAATCCATGAAAAATACGTAGGCAAGTGCCTCCATAAAATGCTGCATTATTAAAAAAACCACCTCTATAAAGTCCAGCAAGAATTATCTCCTGTATAACTTCATAGCTTGCATTAGTAATTCCAGTCTCATGCACATTATAACGTGCTAGCATTTGATCAAACACACTCATTTTTCAAAAGTTTTATGATATTTGTAATTTCTGTTTTTTTTCTGCTCACTTCGGCACATTTTTCAAATATAGAAATATTCATTTTGTAAAATTCATCTATATCAAGTCTAATATCTTCTTCTAAAAAAGCTCGAAGCGATTTTATGGAACGAAGTTGTAATTTAGGAGTGTAAACAATTAAGTCGCACAAGGCTTTTTCTGGCGAGGCAATAAGAAAAGCATAATCTTCTTGAATAATTTGTGAAATTCCTATTGAGTAATAATTTGCAGGACAATATATATATGTGAAATGTCCAAAATGGTTTTTAAAAGTTCGACTTCTTTTTAATGTCATCGAAGATGTATTAAAAACTCTTTCAGGTATTAAGCCATAGAACCGCAAAGCACTTTCCATAGATACATAAGAAGGTCCGTAAAGATGATTAGCAATTAATTCGGTAGATATATTTTTTTTAGTAATCTTGGGTGAAACAACATACATTCCACGCTTTAAACGAATAATTGTCCCTTGCTTTTCGAGTTCGATTATCTTTTGTCGAGGAGATTTGTAATCTTTTAAATACGATGCAAGAACATCAAAATTAAAAGGAATAACTCCTAATTGTGAAATAATTTCCATAATTTAAAAACCATTTTTTTACAAAAATAGTAATTTTTTACACACTTAAGCTGATTTTTTCTTGTTTTCTGTGCAAAAAATAACAATTTTTATTAAAGCTATCTTGGGGAAGTTCAGAATTGAGTTAAAAGTTTATAAAGTTTTTCAAGTTCATAAAGTTGTATTGGATTAAATCATAATTCTAATCTACATTTTAATATCAAGTGTCGAGTAATTCCAATATCGGGTGTTGAGCGTAGTCGAAACACCGAATATTTTCAACACTTCAACTACGTTGAGTGCATCGCTTTCAACTTTTATCCGATTTTAAAATATATACAGTTCCTTTGTTTTTGCCAATAGATTCAATTATTTGTTCAGTTTTCATGTACTGTAAATCTTTTTTTAGTGTATGTATTGAAACATCTGGTATATTATTTACTAAGTCAGCAAGTTTGATAGGCTGATTGTATGTAATGAATTCTTTAATTTTCTTTTGTCTATCATTAAGATAAGAACCTTTAGTTTTAAAAATATTATATTTTTGTTCTAATCTATAGATTAAAGTTTCGAGAGATTGTAAAAAGAAAAGCATCCATTTGTCAATTTTTTCTTTTTTAGAATTTCTGTCTTTTTGTCCATACATCAATGCTTCGTAATAAGTTTTCTTTTTCTGCTCAATTAAATTTTCAAACGATACATATTGAATAAACAAATAGTTATTTTTAAGAAGCAATAAATTGGTTAACAATCTAGAAAGTCTTCCATTCCCATCTTGAAAAGGATGTATAGATAAAAATTCATAAATAAAAAGTCCGACAACAATTAATGGGTGTAGTAATTTTGAATAAAGTTGTTTATTTGTCCACTCTATTAAATCGTTCATTTCAGTTTCAACCAAATGTGGTTCTGTAGTATTAAAAATTACTCTTTGATTTCCATTTGGATAATTTGCTACAGCTTTATTTGATAAATTTTTGTATTTACCTCTATGTCTAGCATCTTTAGTGCTGTATTTTAATAAACTTTGATGTAATTGTTGAATGTAATTCTTTGATATGCTTATATTATCATAATTCTCATAGATAATTTCAAGTACATCGTAGTAGCCTATAACTTCTTGCTCATCTCTTGACTTTAACTCTGTTATTTTTATATTTTTAAGAAGATGTTTGATGTCTTCATTGCTTAGTTTAGCTCCTTCAATTCTAGTTGATGAACCAATACTTTCAATTGTGGCAATTTGTCTTAATTCTTTAAGAAAAATATTTTCTTTACCTTCAACTAAATTCCATTTCCCTTTGAACGTATCAATGAAACTTATTGACTTTAAAATCAGCTGATTAGTTGGAAAGTCAAAATTTAGTTTATTTATAAATTTATCCATAAAGTATCCATATTTTATCCATACAAAGATAATATATTTTTATCAAATATCCATATTTTATCCATATTTTATCTATATTTCCTTCTACAAATTACTACGAGTTTTAAAAAATAGTAATTATTTACACACTTAAGCTGATTTTTTCTTGTTTTCTGTGCAAAAAATAACAATTTTTATTAAAGCTATCTTGGGGAAGTTCAGAATTGAGTTAAAAGTTTATAAAGTTTTCAAGCTCATTAAGTTGTATTGGATTAAATCATAATTCTAATCTACATTTTAATGTCGAGTGTCGAGTAATTCCAATATCGGGTGTTGAGCGTAGTCGAAACACCGAAATTCTTTCGACTTTTAACTTTTAACTGAGTTTTGTTCAGGTTTAGCAAATTTACTACCATCATACGCCCACTTAACATAAGTAGAACCCCAAGCAAATCCAGCACCGAAAGTAGCAATGATAATATTGTCGCCAGGTCTTAGTTCGTGTTCATATTCCCACAAGCACAATGGAATAGTTGCAGAGGTAGTATTACCATATTTTGTAATAGTAAGCATGGTTTTTTCTCTAGTAATACCCATTCTTTTAGCTGTTGCGTCAATTATTCTCATATTTGCTTGGTGTGGAACTAAATATTTTAATGTTTCAGGAGTAATATTATATCTTTCCATCATTCTAACTGAAACATCAGCCATATTAGAAACCGCTGCTTTAAATACAGGTTGTCCTTCTTGATAAATAAAATGTTGACGTCTTAAAATAGTTTCAAAAGTTGCAGGTCTTAGTGAGCCACCAGCTACTTGATGTAAATGCTGACGACCAGAACCATCAACGTGCATGATAGAATCAATTAAGCCATTGCCGTCAGTACAAGGTTCTAAAAGAACAGCACCAGCACCATCACCAAAAATAGGAGATGTGTTTCTATCGTTATAGTCAACTATTGAAGACATTTTGTCTGCTCCAACAACAATTACTTTTTTGTGAGAGCCACTTTCAACAAATTTAGCTGCTGTAACTAGTGTAAACAAGAAGCTCGAACAACCAGCATTTATATCATAGCCAAAAGCATTTTTTATTCCAACTTTATCGCAAATAATATTTGCTGTTGCAGGAAATTGCATGTCGGGTGTAACCACACCACAAAGAAGCATGTCAATTTCGTCGGGGTGTGTTCCTGTTTTTTCTAAAAGTTGAAGTATCGCTTCTGTTGCCATATCAGAAGTTGCTTTACCTTCTTCTAAAAGTATATGTCTTTCTTTTATGCCTATGCGTTCCATTATCCACTGGTCAGTGGTATCAACCATTTTTGCTAACTCGTCATTAGTTAACACATAAGGTGGAACATACGCACCTACGCCTGTGATTGCTGCTCTAATTTTTGTCATAGTTAAACGTTTTAATTGTTTTTTCGCAAAGTTTAGATTTAATGATTTTTCCAGTAAGTAAAATCATGTTTTTTATAGCTATATCGCTACTTTTTCCATGTCCTACAACAATGGTTTTCTTTGTCCCAAGAATTGGTGTGCCACCAAAATTTTCGTAATTAAAACCTTCGAAAAACGGATCTTTAATATTTCTATCAGCTAAAATATTGTAAAACGATTCCGCAAGTTTTAAAACTATATTTCCTGTAAAGCCATTGCAAACTATTACGTTAACTCTAGAGTTCTTGTATAAATCGCCGCCTTCAACATTACCAACAAAATTTATAGAACTTTCGTTTTTAAGTAATTGATATGCTTCTTTAACAACACTATTGCCTTTGTTTTCTTCTTCACCAATATTTAGCAGTGCAACTTTAGGATTGTCAATATGCATAATATGCTTGGCAAACAAACTGCCAAGTTGTGCAAATTGAACTAATTGTTCAGGTTTAGAGTCGGAGTTTATGCCAACATCTAAAATTAAATTATCTTGTCCTTCATCATTTGGATAATGTGAAGAAATGCATGGTCTTAAAACTCCATCAATTAAACCTATAACTTTTGTTGCCCCAACAAGCATAGCACCTGTACTTCCAGCAGAAGCAAAGCCATCGATTAAATCATTTTGTAAATAATAAAATCCTTTGGTAATGCTAGAGTCGGTTTTGGCAATAAATGCTTTAACTGGGTCTTCGCTCATCTCAATGGTTTGAGAACAGTCAACTATTTGGTAGTCAGCCACATTCTCGCCATGTTCAATTAGCTTTTCAGAAATAATATTCTTAGGACCAAAAAGAACTAATTTGTCTTGGTCGTCTAATTCTTTTTTTGCTAGGATTGCTCCTTTTAATGTTTGAATGGGAGCAAAGTCCCCGCCCATTATGTCAATACCAATCTTCACTAAAATTAGCTTATAACTTCTTTACTGATTGCAAGTCTGCCTCTGTAGTATCCACATTCTGGACATACATGATGATATTCTACTGTAGCACCGCAATTTGAACATTTAGCAAGTGTTGGTAAACTTGCTTTATAATGAGTACGACGTTTGTTTTTTCTTTGTTTTGATGTTTTACGCTTTGGATGTGCCATCTCTTTAAAATTTTAATTATTTAACATTGAATTTTTTATATCACTAAGTTGACTTAACCATGGGTCAACATTTTCCTCGTCTTTTCCTTCAACAAGGCTATATTTCTCTAAAATTTTTAGCATTTCAGGATTGCAAGTTGGCTTGCCATTTTCATCATTAGGGTGATAATGCACTAAAGGCAAACCAAAATGTGCAAATTCATAAATAAATTGAGCAACATTTATTGAATTTTCGCCTTGTTTTAATAAAACAAAATCTTCGTGAGCGTTAAAATCTGTTTTATCACCGTATTCAACAAAAATTGTGTCTTTAAAATCAATATTTTCTTTGTATTCATCTAAGCAACGGTCGCAAGTAAGAGTAACACTACCTAACACACTTATTTCTAATTCTAAAGAATCAGGTTTTTTTGTTAATGTTAGGTGTGCATTAAGACTTGCTTTTTTGATTTGACTGTTTTCAAAGTTTGTGAAAAAATCATCTGAAACAACAAAATCAAAGTCATAAGCCTTATTATCAAGCCCATTGAGTTGCACTATATATTCTTCTAAAGCCACCACTTTTTTCCTTGAAAAAATTTCGTGCAAATTTATAAAAACTATTTCAAATAACAATGAAAAAAATGATTATTACTATAAAGTCTGTTTAAATATTATTCTAAATGTAGTTTTTAGAGTATTATCGTAAAACTATTTTTTTAATACAATTCTAAAAGTAGTACCGATTCCAAGTTCTGAGCTTTTAACAAATATTTTTCCTTGATGATATTGTTCAACAATGCGTTTAACCAATGATAAGCCTAATCCCCAGCCTCTGGCTTTTGTTGTGTAACCAGGATTAAATATGGTTTTTTGCTCCGACTTAGCAATACCTTTTCCAGTATCTTTAATGTCGATATAAATATGTTTATGCGTTTCTTCGTAGCTTATAGAAATTTCGCCTTTTTCACCAATTGCATCAACAGCATTTTTGCATAAATTTTCTATTACCCATTCAAATAAATCTTCGTTAATTTTAACTTTTGTATCAGTATCTTTAAGTGGATTTACTAGACTTATTTTTATAGAACTAGGAATTCTAAGAGTCATGTAGTTGATAGTTGATAGCAAAGTTTGTCTTAAATTTTCTTCGGAAAGATTAGGCTTTGAACCAATTTTAGAAAATCTTGAAGCAATTTTTTCTAAACGTTTTGTGTCTTTTTCTAGTTCATTTATTATTTCAGGATCTTTAACTTGGTCTCTTAAAATTTCTATCCACGCCATTAGAGACGATATCGGAGTGCCAAGCTGATGAGCAGTTTCTTTCGACATTCCCAACCAAACTTGATCTTGCTCGGCACGTTTGCTTACCGAAAAAGCAAAATATGAAGCTAAAATGAAAAGAAATACCAAACCTAATTGAAAGTATGGATAATAATACAATAGAGTTAGTAAGTAAGAGTCCGAATAATAAATCTGGTTAAGAGCTTCGCCATCTTCGGTTTTTATTATGAAATTTTCGTTAGAGTTATTTTTAAACTCAGTTATTTTCTTTTTAACATATGCTGGGTTTTGCATTTTTACGGAATCAATATTCCTAAATGAAATAATATTGTCGTCCATATCAACTAATATCACTGGAATGGTTTCATTGTTTTTAAGAACTTCAAATAAAAAGCTAACATCTTGATCTGGCGATACATTTATTAACTGCTCAGTAGCTTCTGCCCATAATTGAATCCTTTTATGCTCTTCTTCCGATAGCTTTTTCATTAAATTGTTGGTAAAAAATATTGATAAGCCACCAATAAAAAGTGCAAATAATACCAATAATAACTTCCACTGCTTTCTTTTTCTGTATATCTTCAATTTATGTTTTTTTGTACTAAACGCCATTGTGATAAAATTATTTTAAAAAATAGATAAATAAAAATAAATCTGAAATAAATGAGAAACAATTAAACCTGCAAAAGCTATAAGTGATATAATCTTTAGTATTTTTGCTTTAGAGTTTACAAGAACTAATGTTAAAAGTAGCGAAATAGAAGGATAAAGAAAAACCACAGTTTCGTCTGGCATGAATGGAATTAAAAATACTATCAAAGAATATATGGAGTAAATTAAAATTATAGTTTGAAATTTTCTTGTATTAAGTTTTTGAGAAACGCTTAATGTAAATTTCGCAATTATGGCGTAAATACAAATGAAAATTAGAGGAACAAAAATAAATTTATTGTAGTAAGAAAATCTTATATATATAAAATCTTGAGTAAAACTTAGTTTAGTTTTCAAAATTATTGAATCAATATCACCAAAAAGCCAAAAATATGAGAAAAATAAAATTAGTGGAGTTAAAATTCCAAGAAAAAGACTAATGACTTCGCGGGCAACAGTTGGTTTTACAATAAACATACTTGCTATTAATATTGGCAAAAATACTATTGTTTTCGGATAAAAAATTGTTGCAATTGCAAAAATAAGACCAGCATTAAAAGCATTATCTAAAGCAATGTGTTTTTTTATAGAATAAAGTATTATTGCTATGGAAATAGAAACTAAAAGACAGGAAATCAAGACATTATTATACTCTTGTATGTTTATAAATGCTCCACTTAAAAATGCAAATACCATTCCTGGACTTTGATAGGTGTTTTCTACAATTTGCAGGTCTGAATTTGCTTTTACTAAAAGTAAAGCTAATAAAAAATAAATGACAAAACCAATAAAAGTATTTAGATATTGATAAATTAATCTATGTCCGAAATTTATTTGAAATAGCCCGTAAACTTCATAATTTTCTACTCCCGAAGGCATAAATACAAACTTAAATGCCCAAAAAACGAGCATTATTCCAAAAATTAATAAATAATTTAATGGCGAGTTTGATTTTAACAATTTTATCATTTTAAGTCTTGACCTATGTCTTTACGAAAGTTCATTTTATCGAAATGGATTTTATCAATTGATTTATAAGATTTTGCAACAGCATCTTGAATGGTTTTTGCTAAGCTGGTTACTGCAAGCACTCTACCTCCAGAACTTACAATATTATTCCCATTTAATTTTGTGCCAGCATGAAAAACTATGCTTTCACTAACAAGCTCAATACCTGTGATTAATTTGTCTTTTTCATAATCTTCGGGATAGCCGCCAGAAGCCACAACTATACTTACAGCAACTTGCTCCGAAATTTCTATTTTTGTCTTAGATAAATTTTTGTTGCCAGCATTCACAAGTAGCGTTAAAAAATCTGAATTTATTCTTGGCAGAACAGCTTCTGTTTCTGGATCGCCCATTCTAACATTATATTCAATTACATAAGGATTGCCGTCAACATTCATTAAGCCAAAGAAAATAAATCCGCAATAATCAAAATTTTCGTTTTTAATTCCATTTACAGTTGGAGTAATGATTTGATTTTTAACTTTTTGGGCAAATTCTTTTGTGTAAAATGGAACTGGCGAAACTGCACCCATACCACCAGTATTTAAACCTGTGTCGCCATCGCCAATTCTTTTATAATCCTTTGCTTCGGGTAAAATTACATAAGATTTACCATCGGTAAGCACAAAAACCGAACATTCTATTCCTTTCAAAAACTCTTCGATAACAACTTTTGAACTTGCTTGACCAAATTTTCCATTAAGCATATTTTCTAATTCAGAAATTGCTTCGCTTAGTTCATTAATTATCAAAACTCCTTTTCCAGCCGCCAAACCATCTGCTTTCAAAACATAAGGAGGTTTTAGAGTTTTTAGAAAGTTTATTGCTTGAGCTAAGTTTTCTTTGTTTGCCGAAAAATGTGCCGCCGTAGGAATATTATATTTTTGCATAAAAGCTTTTGCAAAATCTTTAGAGCCTTCAAGCATAGCAGCTTCTTTGCTAGGACCAATAATCAATAAGTTTTTGTGTTTGTCTAATGATTTTAAAAAATCTGTAATTCCAGCAACTAAAGGAGCTTCGGGACCAACAACAAGAAGTTCGACCTTATTGTTTTCTATGAAACTTGAAACTTCTTCAAAATTTAAAGGATTTAAATTAATGTTTTTTGCAATTTTGTTAGTACCAGCATTTCCAGGAGCTACAAATACTTTTTTTGCCAATTTGCTTTGCACAATTTTGTATGTTAAAGCATGTTCTCTACCACCAGAACCTAAAACAAGAATATTCATATTAATCTTAGCAATTTATTTTAGTTGGTAAAAATACTTATTTTTTGTTTAGAATAGAAATAATATTTTGTTTGACTAATCTTTTGTCTAAATTTATTAACTTTGGAAAATTAAAAAAATGTGTTTATGAACTTAGAAACTATTATAAATTCGGCTTGGGACGATAGAGCTTTATTAGCAAAGCCTGAAGTGGAATCGGCTATAAATGAGGTAATTAGCTTGTTGGATTCTGGAAAGTTGAGAGTTGCTCAGCCTGTTTCGGCTCACGAATGGAAAGTTAACGATTGGGTAAAAAAGGCAGTAATTATGTATTTCCAAATTAGAAAAATGGAAAAAACAGAACTCGGCATTTTTGAATATCATGATAAAATTCCATTGAAAAAAAATTACGACAAACTTGGAGTTCGTGTTGTACCACATGCTATTGCTCGCTATGGTTCTTATTTGGCAAAAGGAGTAATAATGATGCCTTCTTATGTAAATATTGGTGCTTATGTAGATGAGGGAACAATGGTTGACACTTGGGCAACTGTTGGTTCTTGTGCTCAAATTGGAAAAAATGTGCATATATCGGGCGGAGTAGGAATTGGCGGAGTTTTAGAACCCGTACAAGCTGCACCAGTTATTATTGGCGACAATTGCTTTATAGGCTCGCGTTGCATTGTGGTGGAAGGTGTAAGATTAGAAAATGAAGTAGTTTTAGGAGCAAATGTGGTAATAACAGGTTCAACAAAAATTTTAGATGTTTCAGGAAAAGATGTGGTAGAATACAAAGCTTTTGTTCCAGAAAGGTCTATAGTTATTCCAGGAAATATAACTAAAAAGTTCCCAGCAGGAGAGTTTAGTGTGCCTGTAGCTTTGATAATAGGAAAACGAAAAGAATCAACTGATAAAAAAACTTCGCTAAACGATGCATTAAGAGAACATGCTGTGTCGGTTTAGGAAAATAATAAGTGAATTATGAAAATAGCTTTTGACGCAAAACGAGCTTTTTCAAATAAAAGTGGTTTAGGAAATTATAGTCGCAATATTATTCGTGCCTTGCATGAGTATTATCCGCAAAATTCCTATTATTTATTTTCTCCAAATCCCGAAACCGATTTGTTAGAAGAAAAATATAGGACAAATACTATTAGTCCAAAAACTAAAAATTCAATTTTAAAATCTTATTGGCGAAGTTTTAAAATGGGAAACGATATTGCAGAAATAAATCCAGATATTTATCATGGATTAAGCAACGAACTTCCTAAAAATATTGCTAAAACAAAAGCTAAAAAAATTGTTACAATTCACGATTTAATTTTTTTGAAATTACCACATCTTTATAAATGTGTAGATAGAAAAATTTATTATAAAAAATTCAAATTTGCTTGTGATAATGCCGATAAAATCATTGCTACAAGTATTCAAACAAAAAATGATATAATTGAAGAATTTAAAATAAACCCCGAAAAAATAGAAGTAGTTTATCAATCTTGTAATTTAGATTTTTCGCAAAAATATTCTGAAAAAGATTTTGATAGAATACGAAAAAAATATAATTTGCCCGAAAAATATATTTTAACTGTAGGCACAATTGAAGAAAGAAAAAATGCCTTGCAAGTGTTAAAAGCTATTTTTTATTTTAACTTTGATTTAGATTATGTTTTAGTGGGACGGAAAACAAAATATTTGAATGAAATTATTGCTTGGGCAGAAGATCATAAAATTAAGCATAAACTTCATGTTTTGAATAATGTAAGCAATGAAGATTTACCAATAATTTATAAACTTAGCAAAGTATTTGCATATCCTTCAATTTACGAAGGTTTTGGAATTCCAATTATAGAAGCGTTTAGTTCAGAAGTTCCAGTAATTACAGCAGAGTTTGGAGCTTGTTCCGAAATTGCAGGACAAGCAGCTTTAAAAGTTGATGTTTTTAATCCCAAAAGCATTGGCTTAGCAATAAAAAATATCTTAGAAGACGAAAAGCTAAAATTAGAACTTATCGAAAAAGCAAAATTGCGAGTAAAGGATTTTAGCATTGAAAATATGATTAAAAATTTATATAGAGTTTATCAAAATTTATGAAAGAAGAAATAGTGGCAGAAGCAATAAAAGTGCTTAAAAATAGTGGAACAATATTATATCCTACAGACACAATTTGGGGTATTGGTTGCGATGCTTTAGATGAAGTGGCTGTTAGAAATATTTATACAATTAAATATAGAGATATAACAAAAAGCATGTTGATTTTGGTTGACTCTATAGAAATGTTGGCAAACTATGTTGAAGAAGTTCCAGCAATGGCTTTAAAACTAATAGATGCTTCAACTCGACCTTTAACAATAATTTATCCTAAACCGAAAAAAATTGCTAAAAATTTAATTGCTGCCGACAACACCATTGGTATTAGGGTTACAAGAGACGAGTTTTGCAAATCTCTAATTAAAGAATTTGGACGACCAATAGTCTCGACTTCGGCAAATCTTTCTGGACAAAATCCGCCTTTGGGTTATTTTGATGTGTCAAATGAAATAAAAATGGCAGTGGATTATATTGTGCCTTTGAGATTAGATGAATTAAGTAAAGCACGAAGCTCAGATGTTGTTAGAGTTTTAAAAAATGGTGAAATTGAAATAATAAGATAAAAAAAACCTCCGACTTTCTTAGGGCTAAGAATTGACATCGGAGGAAATTCAGACATTTTCAAAAAAGTTACTATTTTATAAATAACCAAATTTAGTGCCAAAAATTTTTTAGATTGAAAACTATAGAGCAATATAGCTTGGAAATACAGGATTTGCTTCCAAAATTTTATGATTTTGAAGAAAGAAAATCAATAGCAGAATTTTATATAAAAGAGATTTTAGATTTCAATAATACCGAATATTTATTAAAAAAGAGCGAAGTTTTAAGCAGTGAAGAATTATTAAAGCTTGAAAATAAAAAAAACAGATTAATTAGTGGAGAGCCAGTTCAATATGTTTTAAACAAGGCTTATTTTTACGATTTAGAGTTTTTTGTTGACAAGCGAGTATTAATTCCACGTCAAGAAACAGAAATTTTAGTTGATAAAATTATTAAGTTTTATTCTACCAAAGAAAATTTAAAAATTCTTGATATTGGAACAGGTTCAGGAAATATTGCTATTAGTTTAAAAAAGAATTTAAAAAATGCAGAACTTAGCGTAGTTGATATTTCTGCATCAGCTTTAGATGTTTGCAGTAAAAATGCTGATTATCACAATGTGGATTTGTGTTTTTATTGTTGTGATATTTTATCGGAAGAAGATAAATTTTTCGAGCAAGTATTTTTTGATATTATAGTTTCAAATCCACCTTATGTAACAAATTCAGAAAAAAAACTAATGTCAAAAAATGTTGTTGATTATGAACCAGAAAAAGCACTTTATGTTTCAGACGATAATCCTTTGGTATATTATGAAGCAATTACAAAATTTGCAAAACAACATTTAAAATCAGGCGGAGTTTTATTTTTTGAAATAAATGAAATGTTCGGAAAAGAAGTTGCTGAAATTTGCGAGAATTATGGCTTTGATGAGGTTGAAATTATTCAAGATTTTAATGCTAAAGACAGGTTTGTAATAGCATCTCAGTTAAAAGTTAAAAGTGGCTGACGCATACTCAGTTAAAAGTTTATAAAGTTCGTAAAGTTTTTAAAGTTTTACCAAACACTTAACACTCTCCAACTAAAAACTCAACACTAAAAACTCAACACTAAAAACTCAACACTAAAAAATCGAAATTACCCAATAAATAAACGGCAAGGTAAAAATTGAAAGCACAGAGCTAACCAAAATATTTTCAACTGCTTGTTTTGCGTTTAATCCTAAGTCTTCGGCTAATACGGAAATGATTATCATGCAAGGCATTGCTGATTGAAGTACTGCACAAATTAAAGCAGTGTCTGAAATATTTAATCCAAGACTTTTAACTAAAAATAAAATAAGGGCTAAAACTAAAGGAGCGAAAATTAATTTATTAAAACTTAAAATATATGAACGCAAATTTTGAATTAATGGTTTTAGTTTTGCTTGAGCTAAAACCGCTCCAACGTAAATCATTGATATATAAATAGTTGTGTGTCCAACGCCGAGTAAAGGTTTTAAAATTAAGTTTGGAAGTTTTATTTTAAAAATCATAAAAATTAAACCCACAGCAAAAGCAAGACTTATCGGATTTAGCAAGTGTTTTTTATTGTTTTTTTCAAGATTTTTATTTGAAGCTTTGCTCATTATTACAATTCCCCAAGTCCACATAAGCGAATCGTGAGCTAATTGAAAAATTGTTGCATAAATTAAACCTTCGCCACCAGGAAAAAGTGCATCTAAAAGCGGAAACCCAAGAAAAATTGTATTCCCAAACATTGTGTGAGTGTTGTGCAGGGCTTTGTTTTCTTTATCTAATTTTAAAATTTTAGCACTGATATTACTGAGAAAATATAGCAAAATCACGCTTATAAAAGCAGAAACAAAAACAATAGGAAAGTTTTGAATAATCTCTTTATCAAGATTTGTGTTAGCAAAAGTTGTGAAAATTAAAATTGGAAGAGTAATTTTTAAAATCACTTTTACTAAGCCAGCATTATGTTCTTTGGTTATGGCTTTTAGCTTAAAGGCAATTAAACCAATGATGGCAATTAGTGCTAAAACTAATATTTGCTCAATAATTATTTGCATTTGGCAAAATTATAAATTAATAAGAATATGAATTGAAATTTTTGTTTAATTTTGTATCTTGTGATTTTTGCTTATGAAATTTGAAGAAATATTAGGTCAAAGTGAAATAAAAGAGAAGCTTATTCAGAGTTATATGAATAATAGAGTAAGCCATTCTTATTTGTTTTTTGGAACTGCCGGTTCGGGAAAACTTGGCTTGGCAATTGCTTTTGCTCAATATTTATCATGCACAAACAAACAAGAAAACGATAGCTGTGGGCAATGTCCTTCGTGTAAAAAATATGAAAAATTAATTCACCCCGATTTACATTTTGTATTTCCAGTAATTACGGAAGCGGGCAAAAAGAAAATTTCTGATGCTTTTATTTCCGAATGGAGAGAAATGATTTTAAGCGATGTTTATGTTTCATATAACGAATGGATGCAAAATTTAGGCTCTCAAAACAAGCAAGGTTTAATTTCGGTTGACGAATCTGCCGAAATTATTAGAAAACTTAGCTTAAAATCTTTTGAGTCGGAATATAAAATAATGATAATTTGGTTGCCAGAAAAAATGCACGTTTCTTGTGCCAATAAATTATTAAAAATATTAGAAGAGCCACCTCACAATACAATATTTATATTGGTAAGCGACGAAAGAGAGTCGGTACTTCCAACAATTTTGTCGAGAACTCAAGCGGTAAAAATTTTGGGAATTGACGATGATATAATGGAAAAGCATATTATCGACAAATATAATCTCTCGGCTCAAGAAGCAAAAGATATTGTGAGAATAAGCAATGGCAGTTATGTTGAAGCTAAGCAACAAATATTGGCAAATGAAGAAAATAAGTTTAACTTAAAGCAATTTATTCATTTTATGCGATTAACATATTCGCGAAATATTGCAGAAGCTTTGACATGGGCAGAAGACATGGCTAAAATAGGTAGAGAACCACAAAAAAGTTTTTTGAAATACAGTAGTATTTTGATTAGAGAAAATTTTGTTTATAATTTTAATGATAATAATATTTATTACCTAACAAAAGAAGAAGAAGAGTTTGCAAGAAATTTCGCTAGGTTTTTAAACAGTGAAAATGTGAACAGTATTGCAAAAATTTTTGATGATGCTCATTATGGAATAGAAAGAAATGGAGCAGCAAAAATTATCTTTACAGATATAGCTTTTTTGGTAATGAGAGTAATTAGAAAATAGTAAAATGGCAGATAGAGAATATGAAAGAGGTTGCTTAGTTGATAAAGTTGATGAGACAACGTCTAACGTAAGCAGAGATTTTTGTTGTTACAAACTTAATGTTTTTGATTGGTTAGGAGATATTGACGATCCTCTAGCACAAAATAAATATATTGAAGTAAGATTTAAAAATACTAGAAAAGAAATATTTTTAAATGCTAGCGATTTACAGTTGAAAATTGGAGATATTGTTGCAGTAGAAGCTTCTCCGGGTCATGACATTGGAATAGTGTCGGCTATCGGAAATCTTGCAAATCAACATGTGAATAGACAAAAATTTGCAAAAGATCAGAGCTTTAAAAAAATATATAGAAAAGCTCGCGCTCATGATATTCAAAAATGGAAAGATGCGATTTCTCTTGAAATTCCAACAATGCTCAGAACGCGTGAATTTGCCGATAGCCTTGGTTTGGAAATGAAAATTGGCGATGTGGAGTTTCAAGGAGATAAGACAAAAGCCATATTTTATTACATTGCCGAAGATAGAGTTGATTTTAGAGAGCTTATCAAAAAAATGGCTGAAGAGTTTAAAATTAGAATTGAAATGAAGCAAATAGGTGCAAGACAGGAAGCAGGAAAAATTGGCGGAATTGGTCCTTGCGGAAGAGAACTTTGCTGCACTACTTGGATATATGATTTTGTTTCTGTTTCAACAAATTCGGCACGATTGCAAGAACTGTCTTTAAATCCTCAAAAACTTGCAGGACAATGCATTAAGCTTAAATGTTGTTTAAATTATGAACTTGAAGTTTATTTAGATGCAAGAAAAAATTTTCCAGACGACGACATAAATCTTAAACTAGCAGAGGGAGAAGCTATTCATATTAAAAATGATGTATTTAAAAATTTAATGTATTATGAAATTAAGATAAACGATATTTCTGTGATTCGTGCTTTAGATGTTGATAAAGTAAAAGAAATAATAGAATTAAATAAAAAAGGCATTTTCCCTGAAAAAGTTTTTGATGAAAATAGTAAAGTTAGCCCTAAAATTAGCTTGAGTTTTAAAGAAGAATTAAATTCAGATAGTTTAACTAGGTTTGATACTCCACAAAAACCAAAACAAAAAAATAGAAGAAACAAAAACAGACATAATAAATTTCGCAAACCAAATGAGAAAAAGAATTAAAATAGTTTTTATTTTATTTATTGTACTTTCAAATGTTTTCTTTGTTTCTTGTGATAGAAACAAGGTATATGAAGGCTTTGAAGAAATTCCAGATAATATTTGGGACAATAAACAAAAAATAAATTTTGTGTTCGAGATAGATGACACTCTTGCTCTTCACAATGTTTATATACATATTAGACATGCTTCTAATTATCAGTATAAAAACATTTGGCTTTTTGTAAAGTCTTCGGCACCAAATGGTTTAGTTCAAATAGATACTCTTGAGTGTAATTTAGCCGACGATTTAGGAAAATGGTATGGAAAAGGTGGCGATATTTTAAATTTGCAAATGCCCTGGAAAATGAATGTTAGGTTTGCTCATAAAGGAAAATATTCGGTTGAATATGAACAGGCTATGCGAATGGAGCAATTGCCGGGTATAACACAAATGGGTTTAAGAGTAGAAAAAGTTGATGCAAAATAAATTATAAATGTCAGCAAAAAGAAAGTTAGAAAAGTTTGCACAAAACAAAACGTTTGAGCATTTTTTTGAACCTCAATTCAATTTTCAAAATCCTAGTGATTATGAAATGAAAGCTAATTGGGCTAAGGATTTTTTTAAAAATAAAAATTCTTTAATTGTTGAATTAGGTTGTGGAAAAGGAGAATATACTGTTGGACAAGCAAAGCAATATCCACAAAATAATTATATAGGTGTGGATATAAAAGGAGCAAGAATGTGGAGAGGAGCTAGCGATGTTTTGAACTTGGGTTTGAAAAATGTTGCATTTTTACGAACAAGAGTAGAATTTACTCCATTTTGCTTTGCTAAAAACGAAGTTAGCGAAATTTGGATTACTTTTCCAGACCCACAAAAAGGACCACGCAAAAGAATTAGAAAAAGATTGACTTCTTCGGAGTTTTTATCTAGATACCAAAAATTTTTAATTGATGATGGCTTTGTTAATTTAAAAACTGACGACGACACTTTGTATGAATATACAAAATCTGTTGTTTCCTTAAACAATTTGGAAGTAATAGTTGATACAGATAATTTGTATGAATCTAAATACTATACAGGAGCTTTAACAATAAAAACACATTATGAAAAAATGTGGAATCAAGAAAATAGAATTATAAAATATTTAAAATTCAAGTTACCTCAAAATTTAAAATTAATTGAGCCGCCATATGAGGAGTGAGGGAGGGAATGGGGAAAAGTCTTTCAGTGTAAGTCATTGATTATTAGTATATTGTGAGATGTGCAAATTTGTTTTATTTTTTCCATTTATTTTAGTGTTGTTCTAAATTATTTGATTATCTTTGCATCTTAATTTAATTAAAATTTTAGAATGAATATTTTTATTGGAAGCTTACCTTACTCAGTGAAGGACAGCGATTTACAATCATTCTTCGAAGAGTACGGAGAAGTTAGCGTAGTAAGAATTATTACTGACAAATTTACAGGAAAAAGCAAAGGCTATGGTTTTGTAGAAATGAAAGACGATGAGGCTGCTAAAAAAGCTATTGAAGAATTAAACGGTGCAGAACTTGAAGGACGCACAATTGTTGTTAGTCAAGCACACGAAAGAACAGAAAATCATAATGAGAGAAAAGGACATTATAACCCTAAACGTCGTGAACATACACAAAGACGTGGAGATTATAAACAAAATTATACAAACAAAAAACATGATGATTTTGAAGAATAAGATAAAATTTTAAATCTACTTATTCTATTTCCTCTTTTTTTAAAACTCTAACACTAAAATACATACAAAGCGATTGAACTGAATGTTGAAGTCGGTAATTGGATATTTATAAGATGATAAAATATTTCCTGTTAGTTCGGAATATTAGGAACAAAAAAAGTTATCCTGAATTGGGATAACTTTTTTATCTTTTAAAAAATTCTGCTTTTTACATAAAGCCTTCAAAACTAATTTTTTCAAATCCCTCGCACTCGAATAATTTACCCATTGCTTCTTCAAAAGCGGTACCTAATTTTTCGTTTTCTTCAGTATCAAGATATTCTTCAAATTCTTTTTGAGCTTCTTCGTTATCTTTATATTTTTCGTCTACTTTTTTTACGAAATCAAAAAATTCTTTAAGCCCATCATTAATTTTTTTAGCTTCATCGTCAGCGATTGTTTTGTCTTCAGCAGCTTTGTTTATTGTCGCTGTAAGGTCTTGAGTTAATTTTAACATTTTTTTAGCGTCTGCAGTAGGACCACTTCCACCACAAGAAACAAGGCATAAAGCAAATGCCACAATTGCTACTAATAATCCAATTCTTTTCATAAATTTAAATTTAATTTTGTTAATAATAATTTAGGTGTAAAGGAAATACAATTAATAATAAAAACCAAATTCTTGTTATAAACTTTATTCTATATATGTATAAAAAAGGCGATGTCTCATAAGTGTCAAACTGCTT
>DHVB01000076.1:0-143 GCA_002412425.1 Bacteroidales bacterium UBA5219
CGTTGCAAAAATCCTGTTTTTTTTTCTTAATTCCTGCACGTATCGGGGTAGTTTCACGAGTGCTTTTACCTAATTTTGAAGCCCCATTTGAAGCCCCATTTGAGACTCCATTAATTAAATAAATCAAAATGTGCATTATTTTT
>DHVB01000076.1:534-19373 GCA_002412425.1 Bacteroidales bacterium UBA5219
ATCAATGCTTTTAAGAAATGTTTTAAGAAGTTGGGAAATGTACGTTTTGTTTTGTGCCCTTTAAATATATTGATACCTTGACCGAAAATCAATTTTCAACACCAACAACGAAAAAAGCCCTTAGAAGCTGGCAGGGAGACCAGTTTAATTGGGCAGAACAGTATGTATATGCTATTGAAAAAGATTATCGTTTGGTAAAAACTGCAAAAGTAAGTTGTTACTTACACGGAGACGGCTTGGCAAAAGTTATTCACGGAGACGGTTTGGGAGATTTTGCTACATCAAACGATTTCAAAGATTTGCTGAAAGATACCGATAAAACTTATCCGCAAGATAATAAGCAGTTTGATATAGTTATTTCAAATCCGCCATATTCGGTTTCCGCATTCAGAGGCACGATGATGGACGAAGAAAAAGCTCTGAAAGCCTTTGAACTTTATAGCCGTTTAACCGATCAAAGTTCAGAAATAGAGTGCCTGTTTGTAGAGCGAACCAAACAACTGCTTAAAGATGGCGGTGTTGCAGGTATTATATTGCCCAGCAGTATATTAAACAATACAGGCATATATACCCAAACTCGCGAAATTGTTTTGAAATACTTTGATATTCTGGCTATTACCGAATTTGGTTCTAATACATTTATGGCTACCGGAACTAATACTGTTACTCTGTTTTTACGAAGACGAAACAATGCTGATGCCTTTAATATTGAGGAGGCAGTAAAAAGATTTTTTACAAATCTGAACGATGTTACAATCAATGGAATTGAAAAACCTGTACATAAATATGTGTCATACGTTTGGGAGGGGGTAAATTTTGACGATTATATTACTTTGCTCAGAAAAAATCCTAACGAAGTCGTAAAAAAACACGAGATTTTT
Organism: Bacteroidales bacterium UBA5219; assembly: GCA_002412425.1. Classification (GTDB taxonomy): domain Bacteria; phylum Bacteroidota; class Bacteroidia; order Bacteroidales; family ML635J-15; genus Bact-19. The sequence goes on from DHVB01000076.1 coordinate 1,416, forward strand.
AAGGAGTACAACAGTAAAATAAAAGCTAAGAGTGATATTGAGAAATGGAATGCAATTTTGGACTTAGAGCAAGAAAAGCTACTCTATTTTATTCTTACTTATCCTCAAAAATTAGTACTTGTAAAAACAGGTGAAAAGGCTGAAGGGAAACGTTTTTTAGGCTACGAATTTAGCAACCGCCGAGGCAGCGAGGGAATACACCCTATACAGCGAGGAAAATTCATAGACGAGTGCACACAACTGTTTGATGCTGATACATTTGACAATCCCGAAAAGGCAAGTACCTATATTTATAAAGCATTTCAAGGAGAATTTGATTTAGATATTCCCGAGATATTACAGAAAAATGTTAGCTATCAGAATTTAGTGGATATGCTTAGTTTTGATAGAGTTACCTTTGAAAAAAATATTTCGCTTACTACTAAAAAAAAAGTAAACTATGAACTCATTTGGAAAAGTGATTCATTAATATTGTTGTCTAAAATTGCAGACATAAGAAAAGGTACATCAATAACAAAAGCAAAAACAGTAGAGGGCAATATTCCTGTTGTTGCAGGAGGACAAGAACCTGCATATTTTCATAATGAGGCTAACAGAGATGGAAATATAATAACAGTAAGTGCGTCAGGAGCTTATTCTGGTTTTGTAAATTATTTTAAAAATCCGATTTTTGCTTCAGATTGTAATACTATCAATTCTAAAAATGAAAATGTGATTTCAACAAAATTGATTTTTGAATTTTTGAAATCAATTCAAAAAACTATTTATTCACTACAAAGAGGGCAGGCTCAGCCACACGTTTATGCAGAAGATTTAGCTCAAATAAAAATCCCTCTTCCGTCACTAAATATCCAACACAAAATCGTTTCAGAAATAGAGGTTTTGGAGAAAAAAGAAGAAAAGACAAGGAAAGAAATAGAGAATTTTAGTCATAAAATAACAGAACTATATGAGACTGCTTTGTCTAAAGCAAAAACAATATTAAGGTTAAATGACGATACTATTTTTGAGGTTTCTATTGGAAAACGTGTTTTAAAAAACGAATTTGTTCCTAATGGAAAAATACCTGTTTATAGTGCAAATGTAATTGAGCCTTTTGGAAATATAAATAAATTATTAATTGAAGATTTTAGCAAACCATCTGTTTTATGGGGAATTGACGGAGATTGGATGGTTAGTTATGTGCCCGAAGGTTATCCATTTTATCCAACAGATCATTGTGGAGTTTTAAGAGTAAAAAACAATTTAGTTAATGAAAAATATTTAGCTTTTGTTTTGGAAAAAGAAGGAAAAGCTTTTGGTTTTTCAAGAACAAAAAGAGCTTCTATTGATAGGATTAAAGGTATTAAGATTTCTGTTCCTACACTTTCCGAGCAAGAAAAAATAGTTTCCGAAATAGAAAAAATCGAAACGCAAATAGAGGCATTAGAAAATGAAATAGTTGAAATTCCGAAACAAAAAGAAGCGATCTTAAAGAAATGGTTGAATTAACTTAACAATAAAAAAAGGACTAAATTTTACTTAGTCCTTTTTTTATTTTTCATCAAGTAAATTACTTACTTTTTATGATGTGGCGGAGAAAGAGGGATTCGAACCCCCGGAGCCCTCTCGAGCTCAACGGTTTTCAAGACCGCCGCATTCGACCGCTCTGCCATTTCTCCGCTGCAAAAGTAGATTAATTTATTAATATGCAAAAATATTTTGAATGTTTTTTTTGAAAAAAACTGTAATTATATTATAAACCTTTAATCATGAGGTATATACATAATAAATTTTTTTTAACTGAGATTATTTTGAAAAATCACACCTATTAAATACATATATAAATAACGTGTTTTAATATTCGCGAAAAACCGATTTTCTTGTTTAGTTGAAGAAAAATGACGTTTTACACGTTTTTTTAAGTTAAAAACACTTTAAAACACTTGAAACATAGGGGTTTTAGTAAATTTTTATAATGAAAAGGCTTGGTTTTGTTTAGGTGAAACGGCTGAAATGCTTGTATTTTCAATATTTTGCAGTTGTTTTTGCTTGGGTTATTAACAAAATAAATAAGTTATTAACAAAAGTGAAAAAACTTGATTTTAAATTATTGCTATAACCCTTATTATTACTATATTTGCTTTGTAAAATTAATCTTATTATTAATCTAAAAAATTAAAAAAATGAACAAAGCACAATTAATTGACGCAATGGCTAAAGAAGCTAACTTAACAAAAGCTGACACAAAAAAAGCATTAGACGCTTTCATTAAAACAACAACAAGCGCTTTAAAAAAAGGTGAAAAAGTTGCATTAGTTGGATTTGGTACTTTAAGTGTTGCAAAAAGAGCAGCTAGAACTGGTCGCAACCCACAAAAACCAACTCAAGTAATTAAAATCCCTGCTAAAAATGTTGTAAAATTCTCAGTTGGAAGCGAACTAAAAAAAGCTGTTAAGTAAGAATTGCATCATTAATGAAATTAAAAAAGAGAGTTATAGTTTTTATAACTCTCTTTTTTTATATTTGCCTTTTCAAAAAACCGTATAATGGATAATAAATTTATTATAGATAATTTATCGCCAATGGTTTCTGAAAACCGTTTAGAAACTTTTATAAATGTATTAAACAATCGTACCTATTATATAACTGTTGTACTCGAAGACCTTTTTCAGTCGCATAATGCTTCGGCAGTTTTGCGTTCTTGCGATTGTTTTGGAATCCAAAATGTACATGTTATAGAAAATACTTATCAATTTAAAGAAAACCCAGATGTTTCATTAGGCTCATCTCAATGGTTGACAAAGTTTAAATATAATTCATCTGAAAATAACAGCATAAAAGCAATAGAAAATCTAAGAAAGCAAGGCTATAGAATAGTTGCAACAACACCCCATACCAATGATGTTAACCTTAATGATTTGGATTTAGAAAAAGGTAAAATAGCATTGTTTTTTGGAGCAGAATTACCAGGATTATCACAAACTGTATTAGAACAAGCAGATGAATTTGTGAAAATACCAATGTATGGTTTTACAGAAAGCTTTAATATTTCTGTGTCGGCAGCAATTTGTTTGTATGATATTGTAAATCGTCTAAAAAATTCTAATATTAAATGGCAATTAAGCGAATTGGAAAAAGAAGAATTACTAGCCAAATGGCTTAAAGTTAGCGTGAGAGAGTCTGAAAAAATTTTAAAATTATTAAAAGTTAGAAATTCTTAGTTTTATTTTATTACAGAAACTTTATTTAAAAATTCTTTATCTCCTTGTTTTATTTTTATTAAGTAAATTCCTGATTTATAATTTGTTAAGTCTATGTTTGTGTTAAAGTTAGAATTGAAATTTTGCATTTTTTTTCCCAATGAATTGTAAATAATAACTTCAAAATTTTCAGAACTATTTGTATTTATATTTAATCTATTTGAACAAGGATTTGGAAAAATTGAAAACTGATTTTCAAATTCATATTTAACATTTTGAGGATGAAGCACATTGTTATACTTTTCGCTTGCATTTGCAATAGCTTGTTTAAATTTATATAAATTAGGCTCAGCTATAATAGCAAAACCAACTGTGATAGTATCTTTAGCCAAGATGTTAATAGGACCAATTCCTGTGTAAAGAACAATATCGGTTTGTAATTCCGAATCAAGAAAGTTAGGATTTGAAATCATATAAAATTTTTCAATATCAGAAAAACCGTCATTTATATTAATAACTTCATTATTTTCATCAGCTTGATCTAGAGCATAAAATATTGGTGTCTGTTTGCTTAATAACTTAATTCCTGCATTCATGCTTTGTTCGGAATTACTTTTTGCGTAAAGCATTTGTGCCTCTTGGTCGAAAATAGCAGAATTTTTTGCTGCTTCTATTAAATCCCAGTCTGTAAATAAACCAAAATAATAATTTTCAATAGGGTAGCCACTTGTATTTATAATATCATAATCAATAATAACAAAATTTTCATCTTCAGTCCAAGAGTATGCGTTTTCAATAATATAAATTCCTTTTGTATTTAAGTCTAAGGAGTCTGAAAATTCAAGTCTAATGTGCTGGTCTGCTATTTCCTCAGTAATTATTTCGGGATATTTTTCATTTTTAAAATCTGAGTTTTGTCTTATTGAGCTGAATAAATTTACCGCAGAATTTCCGGAAATAATTCCACAGTCATAAAACAAGTCGTATAAGTTGTTGTAATTTAGTCCATTACCTATTGAACTTTGAGAATCAGAATAGCCGATTCTTCCATTTGCAGTAATAGAAAGATTTAATTTTTCAGTGCTAATATCAATATAACTGGGGTTAACTAAAAAATCAATAAATTGATAATCAGTATAGTTCTCTGCAGAATAATTTATTTTTATAGCTAAATTATAATCGTGAGGAATATTTTCGTCGAGTTCTAGTAAAATTAGTGATGCAGAACTGTAGCTTTGCATTTGTTCTAAACTTCCTTCAAAAATTGTTGGATTAATAATATTGGCATATCCATTAACAACTTCTGCTGTTATAGTTAAGTTTTCAACATTTTTTAAATAATTTATAAAATTTCCACCTACACTAATCGCATAGTTGTTCTCATTAATAATTATGTCTTCTAGAACAACTGCTGGAGGAATCTCCATGCTTAAAGATTTGTGCATATTCAATCTTCCTTTTCCTAATTTTCCTGCAAAAGGAATATTATAAGCTATAGTATCTATATTGTCGCATCCAGCTTTTATTAGAGCCATAATTTGTTTTGCAGTAAATTCTGGGTGGTAAGCTCTTAAAATTCCTGCAAATCCTGCAACAATTGGTGCAGCAAATGACGTACCGCCATACATTAGTGTGTAAGAATCAATGGCACCAGTTGATAAAAAATTAGTGGCAGGAGCACATAGATCAACAGTATAAGAATAAGTGCTACCTTTTTGAGAAATTGAATTATCAGGAGCCCATCTTTCATCATCTTCTTGTGTTCCAGCAACCGATAAAACATTATCATATGAAGCAGGATAAAATCTTAAATCAGAATTTGTGTTACCAGCTGCAGCCACTATTAATAAATCAAAATTATTTGTTGCATAATTTACGACATCTTGTCCCATTTTTTGATAATGTGTCGAACCCCAACTGCAATTAATTACATCAACATTGTGTTCGGCTGCATAAACTATAGATTGATATGCGTTTTCAATAATTCCTTCAGAGTTCATTATTTTTAAAGGTAAAACTTTGCATTTATAACCAGCACCTGAAACTCCAATACCATTATCATTTTCTGCACCAGCAATGCCAGCTACCCAGGTTCCGTGTTGATTTACATCTGCACTTACAATATTGTTGTTTTCAGCAAAATTCCATCCTCTAAAATTATCAATGTACCCATCTAAATCATTGTCAACGCCATCTAAAGGGTCGGCATAATTATATTTTATTTGATTAATTAAATCTGGATGTGAAACTTCAATTCCTGTATCTGAAATGCCGATAACAATATTGGTATCTCCTTTATGAATATCCCAAGCCTCGTATGCTTTTACTTTCTCCAACCAATATTGATTTTCTTGATTTAATGGGTCATTTGGAACGTATAGTAATTCAATTTTGTACAAAGGTTCAACATACTCAAAAATATTAGATTTAGACATTTTGTTTGCCAAAATAGCAGGATCAATAGTGTTATCTAAGTATGTAATTCTAAAAATATTGCTTATGTCAACATTTTTTTCAATATTATTTTTGTTTAAATTTTGTGAATTCGGAAATTCTTGTTCAATTCTAAAGTAAGATTTGTTTTTAAAATAAGGTAAAATTGCGTTTTTTGCATCTTTATTTGTAAAAGTTCTATTTCCGTCAGCTTTTAATTTTATTATTAAAATATTGTCGTGATAGGGTTTGCTGTTTGAATCTTGAGAGAAAGCACTAAATTTAAAGTTGAAAATTAATATTGTAATCAATAAAATATTGATACAGCATTTGATGTTTGAGGTATAGTTATTCATAGCAATATTTTTTTGCAATATATAAAAAAAATAGTCGTATGGAACGACTATTTTAAAAAAAGTTTAAATATGTTTTTAATTTTGTATTTCTTCAACGTCTCCCATTATTATTAGAGTTGTTGTATGATTAGTTGGGTCATTTGTAATAACTGTAATACTTTTCCTTTGTTTTCCTTTTCTACCAGCTGAGTTGAAAGTAGCGGTAATATGGCTGGATTCGCCTGCTTTTATGACCATCTTTTCAGGACTTGTAGCTGTACAACCACAAGTAGCTCTAATTTTTCTAATAATTAAATCACTTTTACCAGTGTTGGTAAATTCAAAATTATGACTTGCTTTTTCTCCTGCTTTTATAGTTCCAAATTCAAAATTTGTATTTTTAAATTCAATTTTTGGAGCATTGGCAAGCTCATCTTTAGTAAGATGTGAAAAATCTTCTTCTATAGTTGCACTAATTGATAGTCTATTTTGTACATTTTTCTCACCATTAATTACAACATCAACTCTGTCTATAGAAAAGCCCCAATCATTTTTTTTACTTGCGTCGTAAGTAACTGTAATTACTCCCATGCCACCAAATTTTGCGTCTTCTTTTTTGGCTGCTAATTTTTGTGGTTCTACAGAAATTTTTATGTGTGGTGGAACATTATCAAAACCGATAGTCATAGGTTCTGAACTCATATTTACTATTCCAACAGTATCGGTTTTGCTTGTTGTTGTATTAGAAATTTGAGCCATTGCTAAATGCGGGGTTCTTAGTCTTAGTTCTCCGAATGCACGTGGGTAAAGATCTTCAATTCCTTTATCTCTTGGTGTTACATTTCCTTGTATGCGTAATATGCTAGTTGGGTTTTCACTATTTGAGGTAACAGTTATAGATTTATTAAACTTACCAGGTCTATTTCTAGGGTTGTATGTAGCCCTAACAAAACCTTTTGCACCTGGAGCTACAGGTTCTTTTGTGTAGTCGGTAGCAGTACAGCCACAAGAAGCATTAACATTTGTAATATATAAAGGCATATTACCCGTGTTTGTAAAAATAAAATCATAACTTTGATTTCCAGCTTCTTCTTTAAAATTTCCAAAATCGTGAACTGTTTTGTCCCAAGAAATGGCTGGTTGTTGCGATTGAGAAAAACTTAAAAGATAAAAACTAGTTAAACAAATAATTAAAAATATTTTTTTCATTTTAATAAAAGTTTGGTTTTACAAATTAAGCTAATTGTTGGGTTTTTTAGGAATAACTTCACCAGTAATTCTAATTACAGAAGTCGGTTGAAACTCATTTGTTGTAACAGTTATAGATTTATTAAATTTTCCTGGTCGTCCAGCTGGATTATATGAAGCTGAAACAAAACCTTTTTCGCCTGGTTTTAGAGGTTCTTTAGAATAATCAGTAGCTGTACAACCACACGAAGCTCTAACATTTGTTATATATAAAGGTTCGTTGCCCGTGTTAACAAACTCGAACTTATAAGTTTGCAAACCTGCTTCTTCTTCAAAAATTCCAAAATCATGAACGGTTTTTGTCCACGAAATAGTTGGACCCGATTGTTGTGCAAATAATCCTAAACTTAGAACACTAGCAAAAACAAATAATAAAATACTTTTCATAATATAAAATTTTAAATTAAAAATCAAATTTATTTATACACTAATACCATTTTCAAATTTTGTACCAAAAATAATTATTTTTTAATAAAGAGTTTAATTTTACAACAAAATATTAACATTTTTAATTGAAAACATGCGAGTTAACCAATCTTTTAGGCTTGCTAATAAAAAACTAATATTTTTAATAATAAAATTTCTCACTATTTATTTAATATGACAAATTATTTAATATGACAAAATTACTGATTTTTTTAAAGATATTACAATTTTTGCAATTTTTTTTTAATTAATTATAAAATTAATGGGTAAATAACTTATTTATTCATTTTTGTCATAAGAAATAAAAACTTTATATTTGTAAACACATTTTTATTAAAATAGTTTTAATGTCTAATATTCAAGATACACTTCAAAATTTTCAAGCAATTACTCTTGAAAAAATGAATGATGTAAAATTGTTGGATAGAGTTGATAGAAAATTTATATGCTCTGTTGAGAAGTTTGAAAGTGTTTTTGAAAAATTAACAGAATTTTATTATATTCTTGAAATTAATGGAATCAGGAATTTTCAATACTCAACAGTATATTTCGACACAGATAATTTTTTGTTTTATACACAACATCATAATGGTAAAAGAAATAGAAATAAAATAAGACAAAGGTCTTATGTGGAAACAGGTGTGCATTTTTTTGAGATAAAACATAAATCAAATAAAGGAAGAACTACTAAGTATAGAATGCAAGTTAGAAACCCAGCGACAACTTTGACTGACAGAAAAGTGGACTTAATCAAAAAACATGTAATAGATGTTGATATTGAAAGACTATTTCCAAAAATTACAATAAAATTTAAACGAATAACTTTAGTAAGCAAATTGTTCAACGAACGCATTACCATAGATACCGAATTGAATTATGATAATGGTCTAAAAACTGCCAGTTATCCAAATATAGCTATTTTTGAACTTAAACAATCTTGTCGAATTTCATCACACGCTTCAAATACAATGAGAGAGGAACGTATTCGTAAACAATCTATTAGTAAATATTGTTTGGGAATAGCATCTTTATATGAAGGTGTAAAACTAAATAATTTTAAAACAAAGTTTAATTCCATAAAAAAAATTAGTAATGAAAACATATAAACTATATTATTTTATAATTTTAATTATAGCATTAGCCTTATCTGAGCAGGTTTGGGCAAAAGACAAAACAACAAATAAGTCAGAAACTGATAATACGTTGACTGATTTCGTTCACGATTCTAATGAGGAAGCTAAGCTATTAACTTTAAATGCCGAACAAGTAGAAATAGAATTGTCAGATGCCGACAATACTATTGAAAAGAAAAAAGATAAAAAGAATAAAAAAGATGTTATTAAAATTGACTATAAGTTTTTCATAAATTTTGGAATTAATCTTGCAACTATTCTGCTGATAATTTTTTTAATTTATTATCCTGAGAATAAAAATAGAGCAACAATTTTCTCATTAATACTATTTAATGTTGTAATTTTTTTACTAACTTTTGTACTTAATGATATAAAAATATCCATGGGAGCTGCTTTTGGGTTATTTGCTGTCTTTTCAATGCTTAGATATAGAACAGCTGGAATATCATTGAAAGATATGACTTATCTGTTTATTTTCATTGCTTTGGGTTTGGTAGGCGCAATTGTTTTGAAAGTTCAAGATTTGGCAATAATTAATGGTATAATATTTATTTTTATTTTTGTTTTAGATGGTGGCTTTATTTTTAAAAGAGAATATTCGCAGATAGTTGTTTATGAAAAAATAGAAAATATTAAAGTCGAAAATTATGATATATTATTAGAGGATTTAAAAGAAAGAACAGGCTTAAATATTCACCGAATAGCTATAGGAAAATTAAACTATCTGAGCGATTCTGCACAAATTAAAGTCTTTTATTATCAAAAAAATAAAAAAGTATATCCTTACTGTGAAGAAAAATAAATTATTATAAAACTAACTTGCTCTCACTTTTTTATTCCAATGATTAATGATTGAATCTAATTCGAGTATAAGATTTTTGTGAGTTTGCTTTAGTTTTTTGTATTCTGATTTGTTGAAGTATCTTAATTTTAATAATCTCCAATCCTCAACTAAAATTATTATCCATTCAAAAATTAATTGAGCTAATAAGCCTGTTAGCGGTAGAGAAATAGCATATGCAATGATTAGATAAATATTTGGAATAACTAGTGAAAAAATTACAATTTGAATTAAATAAATTATTGGAGCTAAAAATACCGCCCAAACAAACTTTATACTAGAGTGAAATTGCTTGTCTTTAATTTTTAAAACTATAAGTTTTGGACTGAAATATACCAAAGCATTGTTAAGCAAACCATATATATAAATAGGTAAACATAAAATAATAATCAAAGTATTTATTATTAATCTAAAAATGCTTAAAAATGGTTTTTCAATAGATTGGTCGCTGAGTTTATATTTCTTTTTTAGGCTTTCATAATGCTCAACTTGAGATTTTATTTCTAGCATTTTTTCTGGATAGTCGCATTCAAAAGTATTTAATGCGTTTATAGTTATTTTGTCTGCTTTAAACTTATTTATTTGTGTTAGTTTTCCAAGCTGAAATTTCCTAATTAAATTTTTTACGTACAAAGTTCTAATGCTTTCGTAAGTGTCGTACAATTCTAAGTTTTGAATATCAATTGTTAAATTGCTAGTTGCCTCTTGCATTTTGTCTCGCAAGCTAAGCATAGCTTTTTGCTGATTGTCAAAATATTCATCTTTAAAATCAGAAACAGAAATTGGTTTTCCATATCTTATGTGAATTATACTTCGCATTCTGTTGTATTGACTGTAATAAATTCCAACAGGAATAATTTTTAGATTTAAGTTGAAATTATTTTTTTCTTCAGCCATAAATGCAAGGCGAGGAATTCCTTTTTTGAAGTTTAAAAGTTGTCTTTTATTATTGTGGCGTGCTTCTGGAAAAATTCCAATATATTGTTTGCTTTCTAAAACTTTTACTGCAATATCAAAAGTTAAATCATTGTTTGCTAAATTTTCTTTTCCATCTCTAATGCGAAAGACAGGTAAAATTTTTAAGAAATATAAAGCTTTAGCAAAAATTTTATTTTTAAAAATATCGGCTCTAGCCAAAAAAACAATTTGTCTATTAAATGTAAACAGAATAGCAAGCGGGTCCATTAAAGCATTTTGGTGGTTAGGTGCAAAAATTAAAGGACAGTCTTTAGGAATGTTTTCTTTGCCTTCAACTACAATGTTTTTGTAAAATAAGGTATGTAGCGTTTTAACATATAGACCAAAGAAATTCCACCAAAACGATTGTTTATATAAATGCTTATATTTTTCTATACTGTCTTTTTTCGCCATATTGTTGAAATAGTTAGTCCTGAGATGATATGCCAAATTCCCCACCATGCAGTAACTATCATCATTCCGCCAAGTGCTAGGTCTTGAGGGAAAATATTTGGATTAAAAAGAAGAACTAAACCTAAGCCACTATTTTGTATTCCTGTTTCTATCGCAATTGTTCTAGAGTTTGTAGTATTTAATCTAAAAAGTTTAGCAAATCCATAACCAGAGCTTATAGCAAGTGCATTGTGAATAAAGACAATTACAAAAATCCAATAAATATATTTTACAAAATGGTTATAATTATTTGCAATCATTATGATAACCAATCCTATAAAGAATAACAGTGAAAAGATTTTAATAGGTTTTTTTATTTTTTCTGTTAATTTAGGAAATTTGTGATTTACAGTCAATCCTAAAACAATTGGAATACCTAATAAAATCACAACTGTTTTAAGCATTTCTATTGGGTTTATAGTCAGTTCGCGAAGTAAAGCATTTTCAACCCAAGGTCCAAATGCTTTATATAATTTTCCGTAAAAATAGAAATTAAACGGCGTTAAAACCACTGCTACCATAGTTGCAATTGCTGTTAAAGATACGGAAAGTGCTGCGTTTCCTTTTGCATGAGTTGACAAAAAGTTTGATACATTCCCGCCCGGACATGCTGCAACTAGTATCATTCCCATTGCAACACCAGCGGTTAAATTTTTCCAAAATGCCATTACTAATAAAAAAGTAAGCAAAGGCAGTACTAAAAACTGAGACAAAAATCCAACAATTACTGGTTTTGGTTTTTTAAATAACTCTTTGAAGTGAGAAACTTTAATTTCGAGGGCAACACCAAACATAATTACCGCTATTGCAATATTTAAGACAAGCAAACCGCCATCAGAAAAATTTAGTCTTGCTCCGTCCATTTTTTGTAAGGCTTCAAACATATTTATTACAATTTTGTTACAAAAATAATAATGTTTGTGTATTTTTTTTGTTTTTTATGCTTAATTTGCATATAAATCTTGTTAAATTTAATAAAATTGCTTAATTTTAAAAATTAAAATTTTGAAAGATGAAGAATCACGAAATTAATATTCGCTATAAGGAATTTAGTTATGGTGAATTAGATAGCGTTGATAAAAAGTTGTTAGATTCGGCTGTTGAAGCTGCAAAAAATGCTTATGCTCCATATTCCCATTTTAGAGTTGGAGCTGCTGTCTTACTTGATGATGGAAGTATCATAACAGGGAATAATCAGGAAAATGCTGCTTATCCTTCTGGTTTGTGTGCCGAAAGAGTGGCTTTGTTTTATGCAAATTCTAAATATCCGCAAAAAACAGTAGTTGCCGTAGCTATAGTGGCTGTAAACCCCGAAGGTGAAGTTTTAAAAGGAAATGTTTCTCCATGCGGTTCTTGTCGCCAAGTAATGCTCGAAACTCAAACGAGATATAAAAATTTAATAAAAATTATGTTAGCTTCAGATGACGCAGTTTTAGTTTTTGATTCGGTTGAAGATTTGTTGCCTCTTAATTTTAGCCAAGACAGTTTGAAGGGGAATTGAGAATTGTGTCTCGACTACGCTCGACACCCGTTCGGCTCTGCTCGACACCCGATGATTGAATTAATAATTTTAGAATTTTTAGTCGTTGCTTATTACTTTGAATTTTTTTGATATTTTGTATCCGTTTTCATCCATAAGGTTTAAAGTGTAATTTCCAGGTTTTAATTTGAAGCCCATTTCATGAAAATCTTTTGTAAATCCATAATATTTTTCGTCTATATACCAATAAACTTTTGTTTCTGGATTTCTGTGGCTTACTTTGAAAATAGCCTGTAAAGTGTCGCCTGTCATTTCAATAGGGATTAATACCCTAGACAAATTTGTTGGATAAATAAGTTCAATTTGCTCGCTTACATTTAATTGTTGTGAACAATCCTCTAAAAAAGGTGGTAAACTTTGATACCAATAATTGGAATTGATAAAATATGCTTCCATAGAAGGTGGTAAAATAAAATATGATTTTTCTTTCATCAAATTTACAGGATAACAATCTGAGTTTACTCTAAATGTTTCGCTTTGGTCTAAATAAATTTTTTGATGATATGGACAAATATTAGTATTTATTCCTCTTGTGCTTATCCAAACGCTATCTATATCGCAACAGTTTTCGCCTGCTAAATATCCGCTTTGTTTACAAACAGGAGCTAAAATCATATCATCGTATGGAATTTCAAACCAATTTTTGTAAGAAGGTAAAATATTTATAATATCGAATAATACTGGTGCGGCGACTCTTAGACCTGTAATTCCGTTTCTGCCTTCTCCACTAGCATTTCCTACCCACACGCCAACTACATAATCTGGAGTTACAGCAACCGACCAAGCATCTTTAAAGCCAAAACTGGTTCCTGTTTTCCACGAAATTTTTTGCTTTGATGAAAATGTTCGCCATTGTTTTTCTTCTGCGGGTCTATTAACAGAGCTCATAGCTTCAAAAGTAAACCAAATTGACGAAGCCGATAAAAATGACCAATCTCTTAAATCTTCTTGCTCGTTTAATTCAGCATTTTTTATATAGCTTGCTTCGTGGTAATCAGACTTTGAATATTTGGATTGATATTTATTGTAATTTTTTAAGGATCGTGCCATAGAAGCATAAGCCGAACAAATATCCCATAGCGAAGTTTCTGCACCTCCTAAAATTAAAGACAAACCATAATGCTCAGAGCTTTTATTTACAGATTTAAGACCTAATGATTTTAAAACATAAATAAATTTTGCTATTCCATATTCTTTTAATAAGAGTACAAAAGGAATATTTAAAGACCGTGCAAGAGCTTCGCTTGCAGGAACAGCTCCATCAAAACTTTTGTCAAAATTTTCGGGAGAAAAGCTTCCAATTCTTAGTGGAGTGTCTCTTAATAATGTTTTAGGTAAAATTTCGCCAGCCGATAAGGCTGCTGCATATAAAAAAGGCTTTAAAATACTGCCAGAACTTCTGTTTGCTTTTATCATATCTATTGCTTTTTCTGGAGTTTCAGAATTAATGTCAGCATTTCCAACATAAGCTAATGTTTTTCCGCTTTCTACTTCTAAAACTAGACAAGCAATATTATAAATATGATTGGCTTTATATCTTTGATTGTAAATATTTACTATTTCATTAATTTGTTTTTGCAAATTTATATCAATAGTGGTTTCAATTTTGGAATTGTTGTTTGGAAATTCTTTTGCAGCTCTATTTACTAAATGATAAGCATGCATAGGATAGGGGTTAGGGTGTTCTGGAATTGGCTCCAATATTGCTAATTCATATTCTTCTTCGCTAATAATATTTTTAGTGTAAAGTTTTTTCAATAAAAAATCTCTTTTTTCTTTAAGAATTTCTCTGTTTTTTGCAGTATTTATTAGTGATGGCGAATTTGGAAGTACTGCCAACATTGCATTTTCTGCCCAGGAAAGTTGTTCAGGTGAGCGTTCAAAATAACGCCATGCCGCTGCCTCTATTCCAACAGTGTTTCCACCAAAAGGTGCATGAGAAGCATAAAGTTGAAGAATTTCTTTTTTTGAATATGATAACTCTAAACGAAATGCTAAAATAACTTCAATTATTTTTTGGTAATAAGTTCTTTCTTTGCCTTTTCTAGCAATACGAATTGTTTGCATGCTTATGGTCGAACCGCCACTTTTAATTTTTCCTGAACTAATATTTTGTTTTATCGCTCTAGTAATAGCAATTGGGTCTATGCCAAAATGATAGTAAAATCTTTGGTCTTCAAAGTTTAAAATGCAGGCTTCAAATTTAGGACTTATTTTTTGAGTTTCGGGAAATCGCCACTGCCCATCTTCTGCAATTTTTACACCTAACAATTGATTGTTTTTGTCATAAACAGCTGTGGAATACGGATCTTTAAAAAGTGTTGATGGTAAGGAAAAAATAAACACTAATATTATGGCAAACCAAATAGTAATTGAAATAATTAGTAATATTTTGGCTTTTTTCATAATCTTGTTTCTTATAATGTTTTTAAAACCTCGTTGTTTGAATTAAATTTTTTGACAAATCTGTCTTTTACTATAAGATATTTAATTCCGCAATAAAGTGGTGCTGCAATAAATCCGAGAGCAATTCCTAGAAAAACTAGTATAATAAAAATTAGCCTATAAAGAATTTTGATGAAAAAATTATTAATATTTGATAAATATCTTCTGTAAGGAGCTAATAATATTATGTCGGTAAGCACAGCGCTTACAATAAATCCAAATAGTGGAATAAATCCTGCTAGAAATGAAAAAGCTAAAATTTTGTAAAATCTTAAATCTTGAAATTTTATAAATTCATCTAAACTTGGGTTGTCAAATAATTTTGTTTGACATTCAGAGCAGATGGGCGTGCTTTTTTGTTTTTTGATAATACTTGCACAGTTTGGACAGCGTGATTGACTTAAAAGGTGTAGTTTATGCGTTTTTATGTCTTTAGTTTTGGCGTTTTTTCTATTCCCTAAAAATCCAATTTTATGTGGTTCTGAAATTTCAAAATTGCAGTATTGGCATTTAGTAGCGAAGGAGTATATTTTATTTTTACAATTTGGACATTCTATTTTAGCTTTTTCACTTCTTTTCTTGTATTTGTGGCGAAGAAAAATTAGAATAGCAATTATGATAAGGTATAAAATTATCATAAAAATTCCTGCTACCATAAGTAAAATAAATCCAAATACCACAAAACTATCTTCTATCCAGCTAATAAGTTTTCCAATTTTAAGATTATCATCAAGGTCGAAATTTTTGAGCCAATCAAGAGTTGTTTTTCTAATTTTTGCAAGAACATACACAGCAAAAGCACCAATAATTCCTATTATAATCACAGGATTAAAGCCAGACCATTGAATTGCGTTAATTACTTCTGTATTTTGTTGACTTAAAGCAAAGATTTGAATTAGTAAATAAGCAATTGGTTTCATATATGGTTCAGCTTCGTGTAGGAAAATTCTAAGGCTTGAATTTTTGTCGGAAATAAATTCTAAAATACTTAATATTCCTAAAACTATTACTAACCAATGTTGAGCCCAGAACGAAGATTCAGCAACAATTTCGGATTCATAATTTATAAATGAGAACCATTCGGGATGAGCCAAAAATAATGCAGTTAAAAAAGCTGGAAAAAAAGTTCTTACAGCAAATAAAGGAATGGCTCCAATTATTGCAATAACTTGATTTATATTCATATTTCTATGTTTTTAGCTTTTTCTTCTTTGCAGCAGGGAACAATACATTATTTAAAATAAGTCTATATCCAGGTGAGTTTGGGTAAAGATTTAAGTCAGTATGTTCATCACCAACGAAATGTCTGTAATCTTCTGGGTCGTGTCCACCATAAAAAGTCCACATTCCTTTACCAAATTCTGAATGTATGTATCTAATTTCATTAGCTGCTTTATTTTCGCCCATAACCAACACAGAAGGTTTTACTAATTCTGCCTTAAATGCAGTAGTTTGTCCCATAAATCCTTTAACCATACTTGTGTGATTTTGACAAAGCATAGTTGGCACAGGATCCCATTTTGCGGAAAACTCAAATAAGACAAAAAAATCTTCGTTTTGTGCAACTTTTCTTTTATCGGTAACGTCTATATCGGAATATTCATATTCAAATGGATTGCGAACAAGTGTAAAATCTTTAAAAGCTAAACATTTTGAATAATCTAATTTTGATTGTGCGTTAGGGTCGGCAGGGTCGCCATCAAACATTGTTTCGCATATATCAACACCTTCGGCAGCAAGAGCAATGTCGAAAGAGTCGGTGGCAGAACACATAGCAAATAAAAATCCACCTTCGGCGACATAGGCTTTAATGGTTTTTGCTACTTCTAATTTTAATTGAGAAACTTTATTAAATCCCATAGACAATGCTTCTGCTTCACTTGCTTTTTGATTATCTCTATACCATTGCATACGCCCATAAGCACCATAAAATTTTCCATACTGACCAGTAAAATCTTCGTGGTGTAAATGCAACCAGTCGTATTTTCCCAATTCGCCATTGATAATTTCTCTATCGTAAATTTTGTCGTAAGGAATTTCTGCATAAGTTAGTGTTAAAGTTACTGCATCGTCCCAAGGTTGAGAAAATGGAGGGGTATAAACAGCGATTTTAGGAGCTACTTCTAATTTTACAGCGTCCATATTTACAGAAGGAGAGGAGATTTCGTTGAAAATAGCATTTTTTTGTGCATCAGCAATTATTTCGTAGCTCACACCGCGAAGAATGCATTCTCTTTCAATTTCGGAATGGAAATTTAATAAAAAAGAACCACCTCTATAATTTAATAACCACCATGCCTCAACCTGATTTTGTAAAGTCCAGTAAGTAAGACCATAGGCTTTTAAGTGATTAGTTTGAGTGTCGTCCATAGGAATTAATACAAAAGCCGAAAAGGAATTTGAGATATTTATGCTGATTATTAATATTAATAGTATAAGTTTTTTCATTTCTTTCAAATTTGAATTATGCAAAGTTACAAAATTTATAATAATATCTATAAAATTAAAAAGAGCCCGAGAAAAATCTCGAGCTTCGTATTAACCTTAATCAACCATGAAAAAGAGAAAAGTAACTATTATTACTTTTTTAATTCATTAGTTGAAACTAAAATAGTGCGATTTTGTTTTGAAAAACTGATGAATTTATACTTTTTGTGTTAAATTTAAGAAAAACATATATCTGTGTTCTATCAAAATCTAAAAAATTATTTTGTTTAAGCTACAATTTACTTTTGTTAAATCTAAAATTAAAATAAATTGAAAATCGAATAGATATTATATTTCCTGTTTTCGCACTTTTTTTGCAACACCCTCTAACTCTTTTAATTGTCCTCACGGACAATACAAGACTATCAAGAGTTTGCCCGTAAGGGCAACATGTGATTAACCGTAGGCGCAGCCTACGGTAGTTAGACCCTCGAAAGTCTTAGTTAGACCCTCGAAAGAGGCTGTCTCATAACGAGGT
>DHVB01000029.1 GCA_002412425.1 Bacteroidales bacterium UBA5219
TTGAATTTAACGAATATCCCAAAATAAATGTAATATAATTTATATTATGTTAAATAGGATTAATTGAGTTGAAAGTTAATAAAGTTTTTAAAGTTCATAAAGTTGAATACATTATTCCCTTAGTTGCAACTGATCTATTGATTATGTTTCTTGTTTTAAATACTACATATTTTAGCAATAAACAAAAATATTGCCGTAAAATGTAGAAGTTTATTTGTTATATAGCTTATTTTTAATTCTTTAAAAGATAAATTTACAAAATCCTTGCAATATTCTTATAAATATCTTTTGAATCGAGTAATTCAAAAAGTTCATTATAATCTGCTTTTATGGCTTGATAGTTTTCTCCTTTTGGTAAGATTTTGTTTAATTCTTGAATTAAATTGTCTTTATTTAAGTCGTTCTGTATAAGCTCTTTAACTGATGGTTTGTCAAGTATTAGATTAACTAAAGAAATGTATTTTACTTTAGCCACAATTTTAGCAATCGCTACAGAAATTTTGCCTCCTTTATAACAAACAACTTGTGGTAAATCAAAAAGTGCTGCTTCTAAAGTCGAGGTTCCTGATTTTATTAAACCAGCTGTAGAATTAGCTAAAATATCATAAGTTTTACCAAATAATAATTTTACATTTTCAGATTTTATGTTTTGTTTGTATAAATCTATTGGAATTGTTGACGTGCCTGCAATTACAAATTCATATTCAGGAAATTTATCAACAATTTCTGTCATAATTGGTAAAATATGCTTTATTTCTTGCTTTCTGCTTCCGGGTAAAACTGCTATTTTAGGCTTATTACTCAAATTATTTTCAGTGCAAAATTCTTCAAAGCTTGTTTTCTTATGATTTTTAATTGCGTCCATCAATGGATGTCCAAAATACTTAACCTCTATCCCATATTTTTTGTAAAATTCCTTTTCAAAGGGCAAAATTACAATCATTTGGTCGATGTAATCGCGAATTTTATAAGCTCTTGAACTTTTCCAAGCCCAAACATTTGGCGAAATAAAATAAACAGATTTGTAGTTGTTCTTTTTTACCCATTTTGCCATTCGTAAATTAAAGCCGGGGTAATCAATAAAAATAACTGTGTCAGGATTAAATTCTTTGATTTGTTTTTTGCAAAGTTTAAAGTTTTTGAGTATTGTTCTGAGATTTTCTAAAACCTCAACAAAGCCCATAAATGCAAGTTCGTTAATATGTTTTTTTATAACAGCTCCTTGTTCTTGCATTAAATTTCCTCCCCAAGCCTGAATTTCGGCATTAGGCTTAAATAGCTTTATTTCTTTGATTAAATGCGAGCCATGCAAATCGCCAGAAGCTTCTCCTGCAATAATGAAATATTTCATTACATAAGTTTTATAACAACTACAAACAGCGTGTATATTACAACTGTTGCAATTACACCTTTAATTGCATACCAATAGTTAAGTTTTTGCAATAAAAAGAAAAACAACAAATTTGGCAATAAACAAATACTTAAAACTGCAATTAATGCTTCGTTTTCTATTAATATATTAATAAACTTTTTTAGACTCATTTCGTTGTTTATTGACAGTTTATACATGTAATAAACCAAAAAACTAATTATCGGCAATATCATTCCTAATGCAAAGCCAAACCAAGTTTTATTTAATTTTTTTGTTTTATTTGTATTCATAATTAAATTTTAAACTTTTAAACGTGATTTTAAAATTTCTATTGTGTTATATTCAGTAAAATCAATTTTTGTTGGTACAATTGCCGCATAATTGTTTTTTAAAGCCCATTCGTCGGTTTCTGGATTATCGAGTTGGTGATTTGTAAATTCGCCTGTAAGCCAATAATATTCTCTTCCATACGGGTCGTGGCGTTTTTCGTATTCTTCTTTCCACACTCCTTTTGTTTGTGTACAAATTTTATATCCTTTAAAATCTTTTTTATCAATTACTGGATAGTTTATGTTTAAAGAAACTTGATAAGGCAAGCCATTTTCCAATACATCTTTAATTATAATATCTGCATTTTCGTCTATTAAATCAAAATTTGCATCTTTGGAATGGTCTAAAAGCGAAAAACCAATAGCAGGAATTCCGTACAAACTTGCTTCTATTGCTGCTCCCATTGTTCCTGAATAAATTACATTAACAGCCGAGTTTGAGCCATGGTTTATTCCAGATAACATTAAGTCTGGTTTGCGTGGCACAAGTTGATTTATGGCTAATTTAACACAATCAACAGGTGTTCCTTTTATTGCAAAAAACTTAACTCCATCTTCTCTTTCAATTCTACGTACTCTAAGCGGTTCGCCTAAATTAATTGAATGGCTTTTCCCAGACTGTTCTCTTTCGGGTGCTGCAACAAAAACATCACCGAATTTCTTAGCTATTTCAACAAGGTGTTTTAAACCTTTGGCATCTACTCCATCGTCATTCGACACTAAAATCAACTTTCTATCTTTCACACTATATCTTTTTAAAAATTATTTGTCGCAAATTTAATAAAATTATTATTATTTCATATTTTGCTAATATATCACTTGTTTTTCTTTTTTGGCTTTTCGTTTTTCTCTTGCTTTTTTGAAAGTTATTTTATCCCATAAACTTTTTACTAATTCGCCAAAAGTATCAAAATCTTCAGTATAGAACACCCCCACTCCGCTTGTATAAGGACCTAATTCAGCTTGTGTTTCAGGATTTACTCTTGTAAAACCTTTTAATCTAAACGAACCTTGTTGATTCATCTTTAATTGTACTTCTATATCACCAATAAGATTGCTTGTTGTTGATTTATTTTCGCCTACTCCAACATTACCATTTATTAATAATCTGTCGTTTAAGAAAGTTGTTGATAAAGCCACTTCAAGTTCACGTTCCGAAACTTCTGAACCAGGACGATAATTTATACCAATATCAAAATCCTTACTCATTTGCGATAACCAGTTGCTTAATTGATTTGACAATAATTCGGCTGAAGTAACTCCAAAAGCATTAGTTGTATTTCCAATTTGAGGGCTTACATTTTCAGCATCTGCACTATAAAATCTATTCAAAATTAGTAAATACAACATTTGTTTATTTATTTCGTCTTGAGTCATATTTGCTAATTGTGTTTTTACCTTATCGTTTGCATTAGGTATTTCTATGCTAAACTTAATATCAGGAGACATTAAACTTCCCGACATGTGCATATGACATTCTACATTAGTAGGTTTTTTATAAATATTTGAAGAATCCGCTACTGCTGCCATTAAATCAATTAGTGGAGCTTTTGCATGGTAAACAGCATCTAAATCTAATTGAGCATCATACGCATCACCAGACCAAACTATTGTGCCTCCAGGTTTTATATGGAATTTTTTATTGATAATATTTTCCAAAGTAAATAAATAATCACCCGAAACAATTTCTATATCTCCATACATGTAAAATTCTTCGTCAGAAGTATATTCCATTTTTAAATTACCTGAACCATAGCCTTTTATAAGGTCTCCAACTTTAGAATCAAACACAATTTGTGCTTCTGCATCTGGAGTAACTTCAACATCAAGTTTAAAATAATACTCCATATCAGTTTTTATAGCTTTAGTTTCAGTTTCCCCTTCTTCATCTTCTTTTGGTCGTTGTATATATGTAACATAACTTACATCACTACCTTCATACGACTCAGTCATAGGTAAAACAAACACAGTATTAGGTTCTGTTTTTGCAACTACATCAATACCAAATTTATCCAAATCTCCAGCTATTCTAACATTTCCTGTTGCAAAAGCGGTTCCATAATATAGACTGTTATCTTTTTCAGTAGTGTTCATAAGTTTCATATTAGTAGCATCTACCAAAATATCAAACCTGATATCACTAAAATTCTTGTGATATAAACCACCATTTATAACACCTTTATTATTATGTTCGTCGTAAATTTTAAAATCTTTGAAAGAAATTGCATTGTTAGTAATAAATATTTTATCATTGATAAAAGCATGTAATTTTAAGAAATCATAAACTAACTCGGCTTTTTGAAATTCAATATATCCAGAAATATCAGGTTGTGCAAGTTTTCCTCTTACATCAACTACAACGTCTAAATGTCCTTTTAAATTACTGATATCAAAATCGGAAGTATATGGCTCTAATATTTCTAAATTAAAATTATCCATAAGGAAATTTACGTCAAGGCTATCTGTTTCAGCCATATAAACGCCACGTATTTTCATAAATTTATTTACTCCGTCAATTTTAAATCCGTTTTTACGTCCTTCCCAGATAGCTGAAATATCAAAGCGTCCAAAATCTTCATTATTAATTTTAAAGTCATTTATACTTACTGATGCTTTTAAACTTGGATTATCATAAATATTAGCAACTCTTCCATTTCCAGAAAGCGCTCCCTGTACTTGATAACCTGTAAAAGCAAGATATGGATTAAAGTTCGTTATATCAACATCTGAAATTAAAAAGCGTAAAAGTTTAGTTGGATTTTCAGAAATTTCCCCATCAATATTTAACATTTGATTTTCGTGAACTAAACCAAATTTATTGATAGTAATGTTTTTGTCATCAACAATAACACTAGATGGTCTTATCTCCCACTTTCTATTTGCAATAACTAAATTTGATTCAAAAATAGAACTTTCAATTTTAGGCATTGCTCTGTCTTTTACAGGAATAAACTTTGTTAAAATATTTATATTTCCAGAATTATTTATATCATCAAAATTATTCCAATTTAATTCTAGTAACACACTATCTTGTTGAACACCTAAGTTTAAAACAATATTTTCTAACCATGGAAAACTTTTGCTACTAATTTCTTGACTTGTTAATCCAATATTTAAAAGTTTTGAATTTCCTACAACATTCAACTCAGAACCCCATAAATAAATGCTGTCATATTTGATTACAGGGAAACTGAAAACCATATCAAATTTTTCCTCTTTACCATTAATACTACCTTCGGCAAAAACATCATCATCAATTACTAAATCGGGCATAAAGAGTTTTAGAACTTCGCTTAAATTTTTTAATCTTAAATCAAATTTAGCAGTATTTGATTTTGTGTCGTCCTTTACTTCGATAGGTTTTATATATGACGGAGCATAATGTGAAAGCAAGTTATATACTCTAACTCCGAGTTCATCAAACTCAAAATCGCCAGCAAATTTCAAATCAATATAATCAGATTTTAAGTTTAAACAATGCATTTGCTTTTCATCAATAAAAGATTCTAAATTAAAATGATTAAGCTTCATAGTTTGTCCATTTAAAACAAGCTTTAAATCATTGATATTTAAGTTTCCTAGAGGTTTTGTGCTTAAAAGACCTTCTACGTCGGCAGACATAACAAATTTAATCTCTGACTCAAGACTATCGTTAGTTATGTGCAAAGCATTGAGATTAGCATAAAGGTCAGTAGAAAAGTTAACTCTTTCGGTATTTCTACCTAAAGCATATTGTCCAAGAAATTGAAATTTAAAATTTGGATCATCAACGAAAATTTCTCCATTAAACAGAGTATTTGAAATATCTCCATTTATAGTAATTTCAGAATATTTGTATTTTAAAATATCTAGTTCTGAAACTTTAGATTTTATATTTGCATTATAATTACCGAGAGAATCAAGATTACCAGCTATTATGGCATTCATACTTATTTTTCCAAAAGTTTCACTATCTCCAAGCAGTTTTCCTGCATCTACAGACATTAAATTAATTTTTCCACTATAATCAAGGTCAAAACTTTCAAAATCAGTAACTAATGCAATGTCGGTTCTTATAGAGCCAAGTGGTGTTCTAAACTCTCCATAAGCAACTAAATCACTTAAAAAACCTGTAATATTTCCATTAAAAGATAAATTATCAATATCGCTTACAATTGAAGGCAGAATCATAGGGTTTTCGGGGTCAATAATTCTCAAAAGCCTATCTATATCCCTTTTATTTATTCTTAATTCACTTACATTTCCAAATATAAATGCCATTTCAGGATTATCCAAGCCATCAATATCTATATCTGTTGAAAAT
Organism: Bacteroidales bacterium UBA5219; assembly: GCA_002412425.1. Lineage (GTDB taxonomy): Bacteria > Bacteroidota > Bacteroidia > Bacteroidales > ML635J-15 > Bact-19. The sequence continues at coordinate 6,005 of DHVB01000029.1, forward strand.
CTTGTGTTCTCGCCATAATTTAGATTAAAATCAGTTAATTTAAGTTTTGAAAGATTTCCATTAAAATTTCCTGATAAATAAATTTTATCTCGCATAAACCTATATTCAGGCTTAATTGGGGCTAAATCTGCAATATTGAAAATTAATGTGTCGATATTTATTTTAAGCTTTGCTTTATGAATTGGATCTGACAAATAATCTGTAGAATCGCCTGAGATAGCAATTTCAGAACAAATAAATTCCGAAAGTTTAGTTTTAAAAACAAAATCATTTAATTCAATTCCAGTATCATAATATTTTAAATGTCCCGCAATTTTTTCAATATTTAAACCAGATTTTTCAGCAAAACTAAAGTTGTTTAATCTTAGTTGTATTGTGTCAGCTCCATATTTAAAATCACTAAGTTCAAGATTAAAACCAGAAATTTCGGCATCGGAATAATTGAATTCGTCTTCAATATTATTTAAGTATCTTACATCTTTATATTTTAATCTTGCATTAACAATTTCAAAATTATTGCAGGACAAGCTAAAGTCTGTCACCTCGCTATCTGATGTTGTGTCTGGATCTGATGCAAATTTTTCTAAAATACTTTCGTAATTTGCAACTCCTAAACTGTCAACCTGAACACTTATATAAGGATTTATTAAAGAAATTTTCTCTAAATTCAAATCCATATTACGAAGGCTTATTGAAGCAATTTTCGCATTTATTTCTTGAGAACACAGTAAAGTGTCATTTTGTTCGTCTAATAATGTAATATTCTGTAAAACAATAGTTTTTGGCAATTTTATATAAACATTGTCTATGCTTAAAGCTATATCGTAATGTTTTGCAAAGTAAGCTATCACAAATTTTGTTAATTTACTTTGTAAAAACGCTGAATTAATTAGAATAATAACTATAGCTAAGTATTTAACTATTAGCAAACTAAGTATTAGCAAAAATCGTTTTATTCTAATTCTATTCAATTTCTAAAGTTTTAATCAAATAAAAAACATTTTAATTAATTTACAAATATTCAAAAAAATAATTGAATAATTACAATTAAGATGTACTTTTGTAAACCTTTTTATGTTGATAAAATGAAAACTATTGTTTTAGGCATAGAATCTTCTTGTGATGACACTTCAGCAGCTGTTGTTTGTGATGGGAAATTATATTCAAACGTAATAAACACACAATCAATTCATTATAAATATGGTGGTGTTGTACCTGAATTAGCTAGCAGAGCACATCAACAAAATATTGTGTTAGTAGTAAAAGAAGCATTAGAGCAAGCAAAAATAAGTTTTGATGATATTTCTGCCATAGCTTTTACTCAAGGTCCAGGTTTATTAGGCTCTTTGCTTGTTGGTTCTTCATTTGCTAAAGGTGTGGCAATAGCAAAAGATATTCCTATTATAGGCGTTAATCATTTGCAAGGTCATATGTTTGCGCATTTTTTAAGAGAAAAAGATGAAGAAGAGTTTGTTCCAAAATTTCCGTTTTTATGCTTATTAGTTTCGGGCGGGCATACTCAAATTATTGTTGTGGAATCATATACAAAATATGAAATTATTGGTTCAACAATTGACGATGCTGCTGGCGAAGCTTTTGATAAATGTGCTAAAGTTATGAATTTAGGTTATCCCGGAGGACCAATAATTGATAAATATGCACAAACTGGAAACCCAAATAAATTTAAATTTAGCAAACCTAATGTTGCCGATTTAAACTTTAGCTTTAGTGGCTTAAAAACTTCATTTTTATATTTTTTAAGAGACCAAATAAAAGAAAACGAAAATTTTATTTCTGAGAACCTACCCGACCTTTGTGCATCTTTGCAATTTCAAATAGTTGATATTTTATTGGAAAAATTATCAAAAGCTGTAAAACAAACTGGAATTAAAAAAATTACAATTTCTGGTGGCGTTTCGGCAAATTCTGGCTTACGAACAAAATTAACAGAACTCGCACAAAAAGAAGAATGGACTGTTCATATTCCAAAAATTAGATATACTACCGACAATGCAGCTATGATAGCTTTAATTGGATATTATCATTTTTTAGATGGAAAGACTGATGGGCTTGATATTGTATCGGTTGCAAATTTAGCACAATTGAGTTAAAAGTTAAAAGTTAAAAGTCGAAAGTGGATTTTAGATTTAATTCAGTTAATAGATGAAATTTTTTATTAAATTTGCAAACATTAATTTTAGAAGTTATGAATAAAGAATTTGCTAATCCTTGGCATAGTGTTTCGCCGGGTAAAGATGCACCAGAAATTGTAAATGGAATTATTGAAATTCCAAAAGGTAATCGTGCAAAATATGAATTAGACAAAAACAGTGGTTTGTTGAAGTTAGACAGAGTTTTATACTCTTCGGTTTATTATCCTGTAAATTATGGTTTTATTCCACAAACTTATTGCAACGACAAAGATCCACTTGATATTTTAATTATGGCTCAAATCGAAATTGTTCCTATGTGCATTGTGCCAGCAAAAGTTATCGGTGTGATGCGAATGTTGGACAGTAACGAAGCTGACGATAAAATAATAGCTGTAAGTGCTGGCGACCCAAGCATGAATCATATTAATGATATTTCAGAGCTTCCAGACCATTTTATTTCTGAAATTAGAAACTTTTTTGAAGAATATAAAAAGTTAGAACATAAAACTGTAGTGGTTGAAGAATATTTAGATAAACATATTGCTATGGAAATCATTAACGAAAGTTTGGAAGAATATAAGCGAAAATTAGAATATTTAAAAACTTTAAAATTTTAAGCATTCAAATCATGAACATTTCTCTTAATTGGTTGAAAAACTATATAAATATTAGCGACGAACCCGAAACTATTGCAGCAGATTTAACAAGTTTAGGTTTAGAAGTTGGAACCATCACAGAATTTTCATCTGTAAAAGGTGGATTAAAAGGTCTTGTTGTTGGCGAAGTTTTAACTTGCGAAAAGCACCCAAATGCTGATAAGCTTAGCCTTACAACTGTTGATATTGGTTCTGGAGAAATTCAAAAAATTGTTTGTGGAGCTCCTAATGTTGCTGCTGGACAAAAAGTTATAGTTGCAACTGTTGGAACAACTTTATATTCTGGTGATGAAGCTTTTACAATAAAAAAAGCAAAAATTCGTGGCGAAGAATCGAATGGAATGATTTGTGCCGAAGATGAAGTTGGAATAGGAAGTTCACATGCAGGAATTATGGTTTTACCAAGCGATACTCCTGTGGGTTTGCCTGCAAGCGAGTATTTTAATATAGAAGAAGATGTAGTTTTTGAAATTGACCTCACTCCTAACCGCATCGATGCTGCAAGTCATATCGGCGTTGCAAGAGATTTGGCGGCTTTTAGAAATATAAAATACAATATTCCAGATGTTTCTAAATTTAAAGTTTCAAAAAACACTTATTCAATTGATTTAGAAGTAGCAAACCCCGAAGCTTGTCCTCGCTATTCTGGAATTTGCATGGATAACGTAAAAGTTACAGATTCGCCACAATGGTTGCAAAATCGCTTAAAAGCAATAGGCTTAAATCCTATAAATAATATTGTAGATGTTACCAACTTCGTAATGTTTGAAACAGGGCAACCTTTACATGCTTTTGATGGCGACAAAATTGCAAATAATAAAATTGTAGTTAGAACTGTTGACGAAAATCACAAATTTGTAACTCTTGATGGTGTTGAAAGAAGTTTGAAATCAAAAGACTTAATGATTTGCAATGCTGTAGAACCAATGTGTATTGCAGGTGTTTTTGGTGGTTTAGATTCTGGAATTTCTAAAAATACTAAAAAACTTTTTATTGAGTCGGCTTATTTTAATCCTGGTTGGGTTAGAAAAACCGCTAAAACTCATGGACTTTCAACAGATTCATCATTTAGGTATGAACGTGGTGCAGATGTAAATATAACACTTTATGCTGCTAAACGTGCAGCTATGCTTATTGAACAAATTGGTGCTGGCGAAATTTCTTCAGAACTTAAAGATGTTTATCCAAATAAAATTGAAAATAATATTGTTGATTTTTCTTACGAAACTTGCTGTAAACTAATTGGAAAAGAAATTTCAAAATCAGAAATAGACAAAATTTTGACAGCTTTAGAAATTAAAGTTTTAGAAAGTAAAGGCGATAATTTAAAATTAGAAATTCCTTCTTATAGAGTTGATGTAACACGTGAAGCTGATGTTATTGAAGAAGTTTTACGAATTTACGGTTACAATAATATCGAAAATCCTGAAAAAGTTTCGTTTTCTGTTCTTAATTCAGAAAAACTTAGTCTTGATAAATTACAAAATACAATTTCTGATTTATTGGTTTCAGATGGATTTAATGAAATTAAATGTAATTCTTTGATTAGTGCAAAATATTTTAATCAAGACGATAAGTCAATTGTTAGAATTTGCAATCCACTAAGTGCAGATTTGGCAATAATGCGTCCCACTCCTATTATTGGAGGTTTAGAAACAATAGTTTTTAACGTACATCACAAAATTTCGGATTTAAAATTATTTGAATTTGGACGCACTTACCATGCAAATACTGAAATTGCAGAACTTTCAAAAATTGAAAGATATTATGAATCTAAATTTTTAGCACTTTGGATAACTGGAAATAAAGATGTTTTAAGTTGGAATCAAAAGGAAAAACCAAGCGATTTCTTTACTTTAAAATCTTATGTTATAAAAATTACAACTCGTCTTGGAATCGATTTGGTAGAACTGAATGAAGACTTTGTTTCAGACTCAAATTTTGAATATGCTTTGCAGTATAAATACAAAGAAATTGTTTTTTGCAGTTTTGGAAAGTTGAATGCTAAATTAGCGAAATCAACAGATTGCGATAAAGATGTTTTTTATGCAGAAATTAATTGGGATTTAGTAAAAGAACTTGTTGCTAAAAACAAAATTTCATATAAATCTATCTCAAGATTTCCAACTGTAAAACGCGATTTAGCCTTAGTAATTGATAAAAACATAAGTTACAAACAAATGGTTGACTTAGCTAAAAAAACCGAGCCAAATTATATTAGCGAAGTTAATTTATTTGATGTTTACGAAGGCAAAAACATAGAACAAGGTAAGATTTCCTATGCTTTAAGTTTTAGTTTAGATGACCACGAGAAAACAATGACTGACAAGCAGATAAATAAAATAATGGAAAGACTTATTAAGGCGTTTGAAACAGAACTAAATGCTATACTCAGATAAAAGTAAATCAGTTAAAAGTTTGTAAAGTTTTAAAGTTCATAAAGTCGGATTTATAACAAAATGTGTCAATTTTTCCTAGACGCGTCAGCCACTTTTAACTTTTAACACTTCAACTACTTTCAGTGCATCGCTTTTAACTTTCGACTGAGTGTGCGTGCCCGCGTATAGCCTTAAAAATATGGTCTATAATAATCATCGAAAGGGCTTACAAATCCTAAATTTTTAGTGTAAATTCCTCGATGAATAGAATCTAATGTATAGCGATCAAGTTTTTTTGCTCTATAAACATTATATCTGCTTGCCATTAGTCCAAAACCATCGTTCAAATTAGTAAATGCAGGTTTATCTTGTGCCAATCCGCTTGAAGGTTCAGTAATGTCCATATAAATCATATAATTTTCATCACCAACAACTAAATTATAAACTAAACTTTCTGGCATTTTAACATATCGCTTTGCTCCTTCTCTAGGTGCTGGAATATTAGATTGTAATAAATTATAAAAAGCTGCAACTGAAAAATATCCGCTAACTTCAGAATTTCCTTCAGTAGTTTTATAGCTTTTTGCTTGTACCCATGGAATTGAATAATAAGTTGTATCATCATTATAAACCTCGAAATAATTAAATGTCAGGCACATTTGATAAACTTTACCATTTTCTCCATTATAATATCTATATTCTGAATTTCCGTTATAATGTCGTATTTCAACAGGAAGTGCAGCAACTCCGCTTGGCATAGTAATAGATATTCCAGAAATCAACTCTGTTTCGCCTGTTACAATATGCTCGCCGTCATTAATATTTACCTCAAGTTTATAAACAGCATCATCTTTCATATCCATTTTTTGACGCCATATAATATTTTTATCATTTGCAAAATAACCTTCCTCTTTGTCTATCTCTACTGGTTCAAATGTCCAAGTTCTAGTTTTATAAGTATTTACATATTCGTGTATATAAACATCAACTTTTTTATAAAATAATGAATCGCTATGCTGTGCCATTTCTGAAGCAGGTTTATTTCCAAGAAAACTTTTATTTACTTTCACATATTGATATTCAGCAGATTGGTCAAGCACACAATACACAATAGGAATATCGTCCCATTCTCCATTTACATTTACATCAGTGCTACATGAAAAAATAAATAATAAAAAAAATGAAATTAAGCTAAGAATTATTTTAAATCGTTTCATCTTGTTATATTTGCAAAAATTTAAAACGTCAAAATTATAAAAATATTTTATACATAAAAAATAAAAATATGTCTGTTCACAAAGAAATTAAAAAAATTACTACCAATGTCTTGTTAGAGATGAAGCGTAACAATGAAAAAATTTCTATGCTTACCGCTTATGACTATTCACTTGCAAAAATTGTTGATGCTGCTGGAATTGATGTTGTTTTAGTTGGAGATTCAGCCGCTAATGTAATGGCAGGTTTTGATTCTACCCTACCAATTACTCTCGATCAAATGATTTATCATGCTGAGTCTGTTGTAAGAGCCGTAAATAGAGCTTTAGTTGTTGTTGATTTACCTTTTGGCACATACCAAGGAAATTCGGAATTAGCTTTATCTTCTGCTATTAGAATTATGAAAGAAACCGGTGCAGGTGCTGTAAAATTAGAAGGCGGATTAGAAATTGCTGATTCTGTAAAACGAATTATTTCTGCTGGTATTCCAATTATGGGTCATCTTGGTTTAATGCCTCAAAGTATTCATAAATACGGAACTTACACAGTTAGAGCTAAAGAAGAACAAGAAGCTAAAAAATTAATTGAAGATGCTAAATTTTTAGAAGAAAGTGGTTGTTTTTCTATTGTTCTTGAAAAAATCCCTGCAAAATTAACTCAACAAGTACTTAAAGAAGTTGATATTCCTATTATTGGAATTGGTGCAGGACCAGCTGACGGACAAGTTTTAGTATTGCACGACATGTTAGGAATTACTCAAGAATTTTCACCACGTTTTTTACGTAGATATGCAAGTTTAGATAAAATAATGTTAGATGCTGTAAATCAATATATTGAAGATGTAAAATCTACTGATTTTCCTAACGAAAACGAAATTTACTAACTTACATGCACAAACAACTTGAAATAATTTACGAAGACAATCACATTATTGCAGTAAACAAGCGAGCTTCACAGATTGTTCAAGGCGATAAAACTGGCGACAGAGCACTTTCTGAGCTTGTAAAGGAGTTTTTAAAAGAAAAATACTCTAAGCAAGGAAATGTTTATTTAGGTTTGCCACATCGCTTAGATAGACCTGTGAGTGGTGTTGTGTTATTTGCCAAAACATCAAAAGCTTTAACTCGATTAAATGCTATTTTTAAATCTGCTAGTGTACAAAAAACTTATTATGCGATAGTAGCTAATCCGCCTGCAAAAACAGAAGATAAATTAATTGATTATATTTATAGGAATACAAAGCAAAATAAGTCTTATGTGGTTGACAGCAGCAATCAAGAAGCAAAAAAAGCAATTTTAGAATATAAATTAATCGCAAAATCAGAAAGATATTATTTATTAGAAATAAATCTTATTACTGGACGGCATCATCAAATTAGGGCTCAGTTAGCAAATATGGGCTGTCCTATTCGTGGCGATTTAAAATACGGTTATCCACGCTCAAATAAAAATGGTGGTATAAATTTACACTCAAGAAAAATTAGTTTTATACATCCTGTGCAAAAAGAAGAAATAACCATTACTGCCCCATTTCCTGAAGAAAAAATATGGACTATTTTTAATATTAGTTAAAAAACATCAGTTAAAAGTCGAAAGTTAAACCACAAAAGACACAAAAGGGCACAAAAGTTAAAAGCGATGCACTGAACGTAGTTGAAGTGTCGAACCGAGCTTGCGAGCTCACCGAAGGTAAAGTATTGTGTTGCCCTTACGGGCAAAGCAAATCAGTTAAAAGTTAAAAGTAGCTTGCGGATTCGGCTTTACTTTTTTTTATAAACTTTTAACTGTATTGGCTTCACCTACGATTAATTACATGTTGTCCTACGGACAAGCCTGTTAAAGTATAAAAATATTGTTCTAAAGCAGTAGTAGATATTGTAGTCAATTAAGGTGTTTTAGAAGTATTCAAATGCAAGGCGTCTGAGATTGAGAACGAAGGAGCGTACAAGAAGCGATGCACTGAGCAAAGCCGAAGTGTACGTGACTGAGTTTGAATATCGAAAGCAACGAATCAGTTGGATACTTATAAAACACCGCCCCTTATAATAAAAAAAAGTTGGACAGAAAAATATCTATCCAACTTTTTTTAAATGTTATATCAAGTCAAATTATTATTTTTTAGTTTTCTTTTCTTTTTCTAATAATTCTTCTTTAATAGCAGCTAAGTCGGTAACGTCTCCAAGAGTTGTTTTCTCAATTTTATTTTCGATTTGAGCTTTAGTTCTTTTTGTTGTTTTTTCGCCTTTAGCTTTTTTGCTTTCTGCTTCTTTTTCTTTATTCAAGTCTTCATAAATTCTTGAGTGAGAAACGAAAATTTTCTTAGAATCTTTATTAAATTCAATAACTTTGAAATCTAATTTTTCTTCAATTTTAGCTGAGCTACCGTCTTCTTTAATCAAGTGTTTTGGAGTAGAGAAACCTTCAACACCATAAGGAAGAGCAATGATAGAACCTTTATCGCTCATTTCAACTATTGTACCTTCATGTATAGAATCAATAGTGAAAATAGTTTCGAATACTTCCCAAGGATTTTCTTCTATTTGTTTGTGTCCTAGGCTTAAACGGCGATTTTCTTTATCTATTTCAAGAACTACAACTTCTAATTCAGCACCTATAGTAGTAAATTCTGCTGGGTGTTTAATTTTCTTAGTCCATGATAAGTCTGAAATATGCACTAAACCATCAACTCCTTCTTCTAATTCAACAAATATTCCAAAATTAGTAAAGTTACGAACTTTTGCTGTTTGTTTTGTTCCTATGTTAAATTTAGTTTCAATGTTTTCCCATGGATCTGGGTGAAGTTGTTTAATTCCTAAAGACATTTTGCGTTCTTCGCGGTCTAAAGTTAGAATAACAGCTTCGATATCATCACCAACTTTCATAAATTCTTGAGCAGAACGTAAGTGTTGCGACCACGACATTTCTGAAACGTGGATTAAACCTTCAACACCAGGAGCAATTTCTATAAATGCTCCATAGTCTGCTAAGACAACAACTTTACCACTAACTTTATCACCAACTTTCAAATTAGCATCTAGAGCATCCCATGGATGTGGTGTTAATTGTTTTAGACCTAAAGCAATACGTTTTTTATCTTCGTCAAAATCAAGAATTACCACTTGAATTTTAGAATCAAGACTTACAATTTCTTCTGGATGAGTTACACGTCCCCAAGATAAGTCTGTAATGTGGATAAGTCCGTCAACGCCACCTAAGTCAATAAATACGCCGTAGCTTGTAATATTTTTAACAATACCTTCAAGAACTTGTCCTTTTTCTAATTTAGCAACAATTTCTTTCTTTTGTTCTTCAAGTTCAGCTTCGATAAGGGCTTTATGTGATACGACAACATTTTTAAATTCTTCGTTGATTTTCACAACTTTAAATTCCATTGTTTTACCAACATAAACATCATAATCACGAATAGGCTTAACATCAATTTGAGAACCAGGTAAGAAAGCTTCGAGTCCAAATACGTCAACAATCATACCGCCTTTAGTTTTACATTTAATATAACCTTTAACGATTTCATCATTGTCGTGAGCTTCGTTAACGCGATCCCAAGATTTAAGAGATTTTGCTTTTTTGTGAGATAAAATTAGTTGACCATCAATGCTTTCCATATTTTCTACAAATACTTCAACTTTATCACCTACTTTAATTTCTGTTTCGGTTCTAAATTCGTTTGCATTAATGATACCTTCAGATTTGTAGCCAATGTTTACAACAACTTCGCGTTTGTTGATTGCTACAACAGTACCCATAACAACTTCTCCTTCTTCGATTAGCTTAAAAGTATTATTGTATAATTCTTCTAATTTTGCACGCTCTTCTTTGGAGTAAGCATCATCTTTTTTACCAATTAAATCCCAATTGAAATTTTCAATAGGTTTAATTTCGGGTTTTGCTTTTTCTTCAGCTACTACAGTTTCTGTGTTCGCCTCGTTTTTAATTTCGTGATTTTGAACTTCTTCTGTTTTTTGTGATTCAACATTCACATTGTCATTAATTTCTGTCATTTTTTAATAAGTTTCTTTAATTTGGTTAGACATTATGTTAATTAAAATTTTTAGAGTGCAAAGGTATAGTTTTATTTTTAAAAAGCAATAGTTTTTGCAAATAAACTAAAACGCACAAAATCAAGTAATTTCAATTGTTTTATTAAATTTTTGAAAAAACAAATAAAAACTAATCAAAAAAAGCCGACAAAAATCGGCTTTTTTTGTGAACTAGGGAGGGTTTCCTAACACCCCACCCCGCAACACTTTTAATTTTTTTGGTACGCTTTTTAAAGACTTTGCAAACATTTTAAGCTAAGAACACCAGTCAATAATTTTTTCAGCAAAATCTAAACCTATTTGCGTATTTCCAACTGACAATTCTTTATCATAACCTCCGTACAAATGCAAATGATTATAAGCAGAATTAAAATATTTAAGAATAGTCTTGTTTTTTGTTGTTAAATATCCACGATACGTATCAACACTCAGCCTGCCTCTAGGAAACTTAAAGTTATCCCTTTTCATTTTGGCGTGTACAGCAATTAAAACCCCACTCCAAGCAGTGTTACAAGCCATACTGACATATTTAGAATCTGTATAATGATGACCCCTTTTGCCTGCCTTTTCTCTTAGTATTTGCTTTGCATTTGCCACATAACGCTTTGCTTCCTCTATAGGATTTGTCTTTACCGCCATTGCTATAGTCTTTTTATTTTTCAGTTTTCTGCAAATTTAATAAAATATTTTATTTTGCAGCTCTACAAACTCAAAATTTCTACCTTAGATTTATTTCGATAATAATAACCCCTGTTGTTGCTGTACTCCCTTTTACCTACAAGCCCTTTTTTATACAAAAACTCATAAACTTCGCTTTTTTCTCCTTTACCACCAGCTGAGTACCATTTAACTTGACCTATTTTTGTTATTTTACTATATTTCGCAACAAAAACATCGGCATAAACACTACGGTTACCAACTCTATCTCTACCTACTTTTGTTATTTGATAATAATATCTTTTCATCTTATTTCTTTTTTAATAATTTACCAGCCTCTTTTACACATGTTGTCCATTTTTTATTAGGATTAGCTTTACGAATTTGTTTAGCTTTAGTCATTATTGACTTTCCCATTGAAGCAACACGTGTATTACTTCTTTTTTGTTTAACTTTAATTTGTGCTTTCAGCACTTCCATAGCTCTACCTGCACCAAGTTGAACAGTTACACCGTTTGGAAACTTAACACTTGTTGCTCCAACTCTTTTTACTATAATATTATGTTTTTTTGCAAGTTTTTGAACTCGCAACCACTCTGTTTTTTCTTTACCTATTAGCTCCATATTATTTACTATTTTAAAATTACGACGCTTTTTATGACAACTTATACAGATTGTTTAATAATAGCAGACGACTACTATAGAGAGACTTATATAAATTCTATTGTGGAGGGATATATACAATATAATAACAGCATTAGCGTTATAAAGCATAATACAAACACTTATTGATAACTTAGTAATAAATAAATATGAAAGAAAAAAAATATTTAATAGACCGCTGGAGTGTTATTTTTGTGTTAGCACTATTATCGATTATTTCGTTTTTTATTATAGCAAGAAAAATAGATATAAAATACGCCCCCATACCATCGGCTATTACTTCTATTTTAGCAATAATTGTGGCGTGCAGTTCAGCTCGTATAAGAAAAAACGAATATAAAGGAAAAATTCTTTATAAGGCAGAAAATGACTGTGGATTTTCCCCTAAAGTAAGCACAAAAATTGATGGTGTTCTTATTGTTAAAGAAAGCAGTAAAGAAGTATTTAAAGCACCAAATGGAACGGATATAAAAATAGATAAAAATGGCAACGTTACTTATGTGGGTTTTGGGTCTAAAATTATTTCAAATACATTAAGGGCAGGCTATTTGACTAAAAAATTAGGAGAATGTTGGGAAGAAAAGAATGAATGATGCAAAAAAACATATTTTTAATTATATTATTTTTTTACACTACGCTTATATGTGTTACGAGTTGCAAGCCTCAAAAAAACATTATTAAAAATGAAGTTAAAACAGAAGTCGATAGCACCGTTAAGAATGATATTATTGTTGAAAAACTAATAGATAGTGCAAAAAATACAACGCAAAACACAATTATAAGCACAATTAAACACGATTTTTCAGAGAAAGAAATTTTTATTAAAGAATTTTCCGCTCCAGATAGCTTAGGTGTCCAGTTTTTGAAAAAAGAAATAAAAATTCTTACAAATAATAGAATTGCAGAAAAATCTAATAAAAATAAAATAATAAAAGATAGCATTAAGGTTCTGCATCAGGACAGGTTAGCTAACAAAACAAAAACAGATTTTTCGCAAAAAACACACGAAAAAACTAAAGAAAAAACAACAAATAACACTGCTATTATAATATCTGCTTTAGTTTTGGTTTTTTTAGGCTTAATGGTTTGGCGATTTTTTCCAAGATAACTATTTGTCCCACTTCCTGTTTTTCGCACTTTTTCGGGACACCCAAAC
>DHVB01000051.1 GCA_002412425.1 Bacteroidales bacterium UBA5219
GAAAAATTATTTAAAAAAATTGTGTAAAACACTTGAAAGTTTCAAAAAAAGCTTTAGCTTTGCAAAGTTAAAGATTTAAGTTCTTTGAAAAATAAAATATTAACAAATTAAAAAAACTGTCCTAATAAAAGGGGACACTTAATAAAATAGAAAAAATAAATTTAATAATAACACTTTAAAACTAAATAAAAATGATAAAATTAAAACAACTACCTTACGAAATGAACGCACTAGAACCATATATAAGTGCAAAGACTGTTGAGTTTCATTACACAAAACACCATCAAGGTTATGTGAATAATTTGAATAATTTAATTGAAGGCACTGAGTTTGCCGGCAAAGATTTAGAAGAAATTATAAAAACTTCTGAAGGTCCAATATTTAATAATGCTGCTCAAGTTTGGAATCATACTTTTTACTGGGAAGGCTTTTCGGCTGATCCACAAAAAGAACCAAAAGGAAAACTTGCAGAATTAATAAATGCTAAATGGGGCTCTTTTGAGAAATTTAAAGAAGAATTTACAAAAACCGCAACAGGTTTATTTGGCTCGGCATGGGCTTGGTTAGTTATTGACCCAAAAGGTGAACTAAAAATTGTAGGAACTTCAAATGCTGCTACACCGCTAACCACAAACGATAAAGCCTTGCTAACAGCAGACGTTTGGGAACATGCTTATTATCTAGATTATCAAAATCTTAGAGCAACTTATTTAAAAAGTTTTTGGGAATTAGTAGATTGGAAAAAAGTTGAAGCAAGAATGTAAAAGTTTGTGGCGGGCAATTATTTTGACCCGCTCAGCTTTTTAATTTCATTTAATTTATTTAGAGCTTCTAAGGGAGTAAGACTGTCAATGTCAATTCCTTGAAGCTCTTTCTTTATTTGGGAAAGTACTGGGTCGTCTAATTGGAAAAAACTTAGCTGATAACCTTCGCGACTAGTAGCAATTTTTTCTACAGGCTTGTTTAAATTTACACCTTTGTTCATTTCTTTAGATTTGCCTTCAAGTTGTTCTAAGATTTTTTTTGCTCTATATACCACAGACTTTGGCATACCAGCCATTTGAGCAACATGAATTCCAAAACTATGTTCACTGCCACCTTCTTTAAGTTTTCTTAAAAAGATTACCTTATCTTTTGATTCTTGAACTGAAACGTTGAAATTTTTAATACGCTTAAAAGATTTTTCCATCTCGTTTAGTTCGTGATAGTGAGTAGCAAATAAAGTTTTTGCTTTTGCTGTAGGATGTTCGTGAATATATTCTGCAATAGCCCAAGCAATGCTTATCCCATCATAAGTTGATGTGCCTCTACCAAGTTCGTCTAAAAGTATTAAACTTTTTGGAGATAAATTATTCATAATGCTTGCAGCTTCGAGCATTTCGACCATAAAAGTTGATTCGCCCATAGAAATATTATCAGAAGCACCAACTCGAGTAAAAATCTTATCAACAATTCCAATTTCGGCTGAACTTGCAGGCACGTAAGAACCAATTTGTGCCATAATGCAAATCAAAGCTGTTTGACGCAAAAGTGCAGATTTACCAGACATGTTAGGACCGGTAATCATCATTATTTGAGTAGTTTTGTCGTCGAGATAAACATCGTTTGGAACATATTCTTCACCAAAATCAAGCATTTTTTCAATAACTGGATGTCGTCCATCTTTTATATCTAAAACATTGGATTCGTTGAGCTTTGGTTTGCAATAATTATTTTGAATTGCGGTAACGGCGTAAGAATGTAAACAATCAATTTCTGCAATTATGCCAGCAGTTTTTTGAATTAAACCAACATATTCGCCAGCAAAAAGAACTAAATCATTAAAAATTTGGTTTTCTATGGACTGAATTCTTTCTTCAGCACCCATAATTTTTTCTTCGTAAAGTTTTAATTCTTCATTAATATATCTTTCTGCCGAAACTAAAGTTTGTTTTCTTACCCATTCTTCAGGAACTTTATCTTTATGGGTATTTCTGACTTCGAAAAAGTAACCGAAGACATTGTTAAAACCAATTTTTAAAGAAGTAATACCTGTTCGTTCGGCTTCGCTTTTTTCTAAATTTTCTAAATATTCTTTACCACCCGATGCTAAGGATCTTAACTCATCTAATTCGTTTGAAACACCTTGAGCAATAACATTTCCACGATTTAGCAAAGCAGGACATTCGGGATTAATTTCAAGAGAGATTTTTTTCACTAATTCATCGCATAGTTCAATGTTTTCGCCTAAATTTTGAATTATTTTGTTGTCAGAATTTTTAAACATTTCTGCTATTGGTTGTATAGCGACTAATGAATTTCGTAGCGACAGCAATTCTCTTGGATTAACTCTTAAAACCGCAATCTTTGAGGATAATCTTTCAATATCAGAAATTTGGTGTAATTGTTCTTTTAATTTTGTGAAAAAATCAGGATTATTTATAAAAAATTCTACAACATCAAGTCTTCTATTGATAGCATCTAAATTTTTTAAAGGTAAGCTAAGCCATCTTTTTATTAAACGTCCACCCATTGGACTTAGAGTGTTGTCAAGAATTTCGATTAGGCTTTTACCTTCTTCGTTACTACTTCCAAAAAGCTCTAAGTTTCTAATGGTAAACTTATCCAACCAAACGTAATTGCTTTCGTCAATTCGCGAAATACTTGCAATATGTTCGCGTGCTGTGTGATGTGTAAAATCGAGATATTCGATAATAGCACCTGCGGCAATTATGGCAGATTCTAAATTTGAAATTCCAAAACCTTTTAAATTTGCAGTTCCAAATTGTTTATTTAGTTTTTCTTTAGCGTGTTCAATGGTAAAAACCCAGTCATCAAAACCAAAGTCTTTGAAATTTCCTGAAAAATTTTCTTCGAATTTTTTCTTCTTATTTTTTTCATAAATTACTTCTTTAGGTTTAAAACTTTGAAGCAATTTATCAATATAGTTTGCTTGTCCTTGAGCTACAAAAAATTCTCCAGTAGAAATATCAAGAAAAGCAATGCCTATAAATTGTTTTCCGATATAAATTGAAGCTAAAAAATTATTTTCTTTTCTTTCTAAAACATTGTCATTTAGTGAAAGTCCGGGAGTTACTAGTTCTGTAATTCCGCGTTTGACAATTGTTTTTGCCATTTTTGGGTCTTCTAGCTGTTCGCATATTGCAACTCTTTGTCCGGCTCTTACTAATTTTGGTAAATAATTATCCAAAGCATGATGTGGAAAACCTGCTAAATCAATATGACTAGCTGTGCCATTAGCTCTTTTTGTTAAAGTAATATCGAGAATAGAACTTGTTTTAATGGCATCATCTTCAAAAGTTTCATAAAAATCGCCTACCCTAAATAGTAAAATAGCATCAGGGTGTTTTGCTTTTATGCTGTAATATTGCTTCATCAAAGGAGTTTCGGCACTCTTCTTCATAAAATAATCTTCAAAAATAATTGCGTAAAGATACAAAATTAAAATGTCAATTTTACAGTTCTTAATACTTTGTTGAAAACTTAATTAATGATAAAGAGTTTTTAGTTGTGAGTGTTTAGTTTTTAGTAGTGAGTTTTTTAAAACTTCACAATGATAGAATTCCTTTAGTGCAAGATTTGTATATACTTGCTTCGCAGAGTTCGCAAGCACACTCTGCTCGCAATCACAACACCTATGATGCTCGCTCCAACACCCATGATGCTCGCTCGGATTTGTAATCCGAGTGTTGGTTATGTTACACTCGGATTACAAATCCGAGCGAGCGGGGGTGATACACAATTTACATAAACATTTGTTACAAAACCAACCATAAAAATAAATAAAAATACTAATCTTTTTATAAACATTGCTTAATGATTATAATCAGTAATTATTTTGCGGACAAGTAAAAAATGTGCTGAAAAAATTCAGCACATTTTTTATAATTATTTATCACTATATTTTATCTTAAGCACCCTTGGTTAGCATTATATATACTATCCATTATTGCTTGTTGATTCATTGCCCTTGTCGCTGTTGTTTTTGCACTATCTGCTAATACTTCATGCCCGATTAAATTTTCTGGTGCATACATTTCATACATATTTATCGCTGATTTGACTGATAATAATGAATCATCTCTTGGTAAATGAAAATCATATGCACTTTTAAACCCTTCTATTTCATCAAAACATCTTGGTAAATAAATTTGCAAACAAATTACTCTGGATTCAAAATAATTATCAGAAGCTAAAGCATAGTCTAATTGTATTTGGTAGCATGAGTCATAGTTTGGGCAATCAGGTTTTGTACGATATTGCTGTTACCTACGAAGAGTACAAACTAAATCGCACCATGGCTTTGGCCTATTATAAGCTTTTTCTTAATGCTTGTCCTGATACTAAAAGCTCAAACTATCGATATGCACAAAATCGCGTACAGCAAATAAACGAAGAATTGTTTTTTATGGGCAACGATTAAGTGTTGTTGAATTTTTTGCTTTTGTTTTATTTAAAATGTTATTCGTCATTAATTTTTAAGAGCTTTATACCCCGATGTGTATCTCTAAAGAATTGTTCAGATAATTCGTATACTAAAAGCATATTTTTACTGTTTATAGTGGCTTAGCGATGTAATGATTTTTGAAGTGAATATTTTGTTTTTGCTTATATACATATCGTAAACAAAAATTAATGCTACAAAAACAATAATTGCAATAAAACCGGCTAATCCTGTAATCCCGGCATTTAAATCGTTTCCACCTTTAATCATCATTACCGAAATTCCGGCAATGGCATTCATTGTTCCATGTGCTATGGCAGCAGCTATAACCGACTTTGCTTTAATTGTAATGTACATAAGCAAGGGGCTAAGAAGCATACAAAAAATAGTCATCATGAGTATACCTGCTTCGGGGTGTTGTGGGTAATTATGTCCCATTAAAATCATGGGTGCATGCCATATTCCCCAAATAAAACCAATAATTAGTGAAGCTTTCAGAAATTTCATATTTCTGAATTCGTGCAATAAAAAACCTCTCCAACCGAGTTCTTCGCCAAAAGCTGCAACAGCATTTATTGTGATGCCGGCTATTAAACCCTGGATTAGCGACAGCCACACAGGATTAATCGGCATCGATTGAAGTGAGGCTTGCATTTGTTCGGCAATTTTTTCGTACTCTTCGGGTGTCATCATGCTTTGCATGCGTGTCAGCATTCCTGTCATTTCGGGATCGTAGGTAATGCCGGGGAATAAAAGACTGATACCTAGCGATACAAAAATTACTATTGGCATAATAAACCATGCAAATACAAACCATTTGTTGATTTTGAATGAAATAAGTAAATCACGTACAATTGCTTCTTTGTGTATTAACTTTTTGATAATGAGAACACTTATTGCAGGCACAAACATGTATACCGTACCTAAAAGCGTAAAGGCCAGTTTGTTTGAGTAGTCGCCTCCCATCAGTTTATAAATGCCTGCCAGCAAAAAACTTATTACAAATGTGATAAGAACAAATAGCGTAGCTTTTTTTATTGATTTCATATTTCAGTATTTTTTGTGATACCCATAATGAGCTGATTTTTATTATTTTCT
>DHVB01000091.1 GCA_002412425.1 Bacteroidales bacterium UBA5219
TTGAATTTAACGAATATCCCTAATAAGTTAAAAAAGATTTTTATAATATTATGGCTTTTGCCTGACTGATTTCTAATCAATTGCTGCTTTAAGCCCCTTGTTTACAAGGCTTTGTTTCAAAGGCTTTAATGATTTATAATCACCTTTTTTCACATCACATTTTCCTTTAAAGTGAGTTATAAAAGCACATTGTTCGGCTTGGACAAAATCATGCTCACAGATTTCTATTAAACAAGAAATCACATAATCAAAAGTATTTATATCATCATTATATAATATTAAATGACGATTTTTATTTGTCCCTACCCCCTGTGATATTTCTTCACGCTCTAGTGGGTTTAACATTTTTTGATTTTCTTCCATATAATGCAAAAGTAATCAATTAAAATGACATAAAGCTAAATAAAAAATTTTAGAAAGCCTATTTTATAAAATATGCACAATTTCACTAACCAACTAAATAAAACTCTCTATAAAAAAAACGTTTTACACAATAAAACCTAGAGCATTACTATAGTTTTTTTAACTTCAAATCCTTCAGGCACTATTACGGGTTTTACTATTATTACAGGACTGCCTTGTTTAATAACTTCAAATAGCACAACTCTATTAAGATGTCTAATTGTATCATCATCAACATCTATTGTTTGTGGTTGTGATTTTCCGTGATAAGTTATTTTGAGTTGAGATTTTTTTACACCTTTATTCATCAAATATTTTTGAACCGATTCTGCTCTTCTTTTGCTTAACCCCATATTATATTCATCAGTACCATAATGGTCGGTATGTCCAGAAATTTGCAATTCTGCTTCAGGGTTTGCTTTAAGCCAGTTTGCTAATTCATCTAAATTAGAATAGTATTGAGACTTAACATTAGATTTATCGAAGTCAAAAAATACATTTTCTATATACAATACAGCTTCTATGTCGTCTGCTTGCAATGTTTTTTCACCATTATCTTCTAGATTTTCTGCAATGGATTTTTTATCATCATTGTCTTTTGGTTTTTCAGCAGGTATTTTTTCATCTATATTATCTTCTGGAGTTTCTGCAATAAGCTCGTCTTTAAGTGTTACAATTATTTCATCTAGTTGGATATTCCAGTTATCGCCATCAGACACATCGATTTGTTTAGAAGTTTGGTATTCATCATTTATATAAATAGCTATATCATAATTGCCTTGCTCAACATTTTCAAACAAGTATTTTCCATCTTCATCAACTTTTGTACGAGCAGTTTCTGTTTTATCTTCACTATTAATTAATCTTACTTGCACTTGTTGTAATTTTTCAGCATCTTCAGGGTTCAATGTTACTATTCCTCTAATTTCAGCCAATTCAGGCACAAGTTCTCTTATAAGTGAAATACAATCGCAGTTTCCTACCCCTTCTCTTCTTTTGTTGTCATTCACAGGACAAAAAGCAAATACTTTACCATTTTCGACTATATATCCCATATCATTACCTGATGTACTAAATGGGAAACCAAGATTTTGAGCTTTAGTCCAAGACTGAGATTGACTATCAAAATTAGAATAAAACACATCAAAACCTCCAATATTTGTATGCCCTTCAGAACTAAAATACAAAGCATTTCCATGATTCATTATATATGGCATTTCTTCGTTATATTTTGTATTTATATTCTCTCCTAAATTTACAGGTTTTTTCCACTTTCCTTCATCATCTCTATCACTATACCAAATATCTAAACCGCCATATCCGCCTTTTCGCATACTAGCAAAATAAATACGTGAACCATCTGGTAATATTGTAGCATGAGATTCCCATTTTCTAGTATTAAGTTTTTTAACTTTTTTTGCAGGTTGATATTTTCCATTTTCAAATTTACTCATGTAAATATCACCATTATCATTTTTATCTACAATTAAATAAAGTTCAGAGCCATCGGCAGTAACAGTAACAGGCACATGAGGATATTTAATTTGCAAATCGGCTTCAATAGATTGTGGCGAATGAAAACTACCTCCTACATTATCTCTCACAGCCATATATACTGCGTCTAATTCAACCACGTCTGTATATGATGCTTTCCAATTAATATCTGGTGGAAAAACATTATTCTTACCATTAGTAAAAATTAATCTATTTGTAGCTTCTGCTAAAACTGGACAACGTAAATGTCCTTCTTCAACTCCTTCTATTTCAATTTTTTCCAAACTCATTCTACGATAGTCAATTTCTTCTTGTGCATCTTTACAAGTTTGAATTTCTCTATCTACATTGATTGAATTAAAATATTTTTTTTCTTTTTTTGTTTGTAACGTTTTATATTCTTTAAAAGCTATTATAGCTTCATCATAGTCGCCACTCAAACGATAAGCAACACCTAAATAATACCACGAAATTACAGGAGCTTTTTTTTCAGAATAAGAATTTTTATATTTCTCACTTACATTATTCGAAGCTAACCTTAAATAATATATTGCACCTTGCACATCTTGCTCTTTTTCAGAACTCAATAAACAATAACCTAATTTATATGCACAATTAAAATGATTAGGTTCAGCCTCATATATTTCTTTATAAATTTTTCCAGCATCAAAATACTTAGTGCTTACCAACAAATTTTCAGCTTCTTTCCATTTTTTTCCATTTGATGGTGTTCCTGCAGAAAAACTTTGACTTGGAACTGCCATTAAAAGTATAAAAACAAACAATTTTAAAGGTACAATTATTATAGAAAACTGTTTCATAATTTATATTTTATTATTATAAACATATAAAAATTAACTACAAATATAACTTTTTTTTATTATTTCATTAAAAAAAAGCATTAAAATATACACTAATCATAAAAACATTGTAATAAACATGTAATTAAAGTGTAATAAATTGTATTAAAATATGTTTTTCAAACATATTTCAAAAATAGCTTTTAATATATTTTTGTTTTAAAAAATAATTTCTTATTTTCGTACAGTTGAAAATAAAATAAAGATATACATATGCAAAAATTACTATTATTAGGAGACGAAGCTATTGCTCAAGGAGCGATAGACGGTGGAATTTCGGGATTTTATGCCTATCCAGGCACACCATCTACTGAAATTATGGAATATGCACAAAAATCAAAAGAAGTTGCTCAAAAAGGGATACATTGCAAATGGTCTGCCAATGAAAAAACAGCAATGGAGGCTGCCATTGGAATGTCTTATACTGGTAAAAGAGCAATGGTACAAATGAAGCATGTGGGGATGAACGTTGCAGCAGATCCTTTTTTAAACTCTTCAATAACTGGTGTTAATGGAGGTTTGATTGTTGTTGCTGCTGATGACCCATCAATGCACTCTTCACAAAACGAACAAGATTCGAGATTTTATGGAGATTTTGCATTAGTTCCAATATTAGAACCAAGTAACCAACAAGAAGCTTATGAAATGACGAAAAATGGATTCGAACTATCAGAAAAATTCAATGTGCCAATAGTGCTTAGAGTTACTACGAGATTAGCTCACTCACGTGCAGACATAAAGTTGGGGGATAAAAAAGAACAATTAAAAGTAAAATTACCTGAAGATCCTCGCCAATATGTACTGTTACCTGGTATTGCTCGTAGAAATTACAAGAAGCTTTTAGAAATGCAAAGCTCTATACAGCAAGCATCTAACGATTCTATATACAACCGCTATATTGATGGTAACAATAAAAAAATTGGTATAGTTGCTTGTGGTATTGGCTTTAACTACTTAATGGAGAATTTTGATGGCGAATGTCCTTATCCAGTAGTTAAAGTTTCACAATATCCTATACCAAAAAATCACATTCAAAAATTACGCAAAGAGTGTGAAAGTATTTTAGTCTTAGAAGATGGCTACCCATTTGTTGAAAAACAATTAAAAAGTTTCTTTGATGAAGGTATAAAAATTATGGGTCGCTTAGATGGAAGCTTACCAAGAGATGGAGAATTAAATCCAAATATTGTTGCTAAAGCTTTAGGTATTAAAGATTCTGAAACACTACAAATTCCTGAAGTTGTTAAAATGCGTCCACCATCACTATGCCAAGGTTGCGGTCATAGAGATGTTTACGAAGCTTTAAATATTGCTCTAGAAGATTACGAAAAAGGTAGAGTTTTTGCTGATATTGGTTGCTACACTTTAGGAGCTTTACCACCATTTAATACTGTAAATTCTTGTGTTGATATGGGAGCTTCTATTACAATGGCAATTGGAGCATCTGATGCAGGATTGATTCCAGCAGTTGCAGTAATTGGAGACTCAACTTTCACTCATTCGGGCATGACAGGCTTGTTAGATGCTGTAATAAAAAACTCTCCTATTTTAGTTTTGATTTCTGATAATTTTACAACAGGAATGACAGGCGGACAGGACTCTGCTGCTAAAAACAGAATAGTTGACATTTGCAAAGGTATAGGCGTTGATCCAGATCATTTAAGAACTATAGTGCCTTTAAAAAGCAATTACGAAAAAAACTTAGCAATAATTAAAGAAGAATTAGCATATAATGGATTGTCTGTTGTTGTTGCACAGCGAGAGTGTATTCAAACAGCAAAAAGAGGTAGAAAACAACAGGCTAAAAACAAATAAAAATTTACGAACATGAAAAAAGACATAATTTTAGCAGGCGTAGGCGGACAAGGAATTTTAACAATTGCTGCCATTATCGGTTCAACTGCAGTAAAGAAAAACTTATATTTAAAACAAGCTGAGGTTCATGGAATGAGCCAACGCGGCGGTGATGTTCAATCTCATTTAAGAATTTCGGATAAACCAATTTATTCTGACTTAATTGCAAAAGGTAGTGCAGATATGATTTTATCAGTAGAACCAATGGAATCTTTAAGGTATTTACCTTTCCTAAAAAAAGATGGCTATGTTATTACAAGCACATTTACTTTTAAAAATATTCCAAATTATCCAGAAGATGAAGAAGTTTATGCCGAAATTGATAAACTTCCAAACAAAATTGCTTTAGATGCCGAACAAATAGCCAAAGATATAGAAAACCCTAGAGCTTCTAACGTTGTTGTATTGGGAGCTGCTGCTCCGTTTTTAGGTTTTACCATAGAAGAACTTGAAGGTGGAATAAAAGATTTATTTGGTAATAAAGGCGACGATGTTGTAGAATCAAATATTAAAGCATTACATGCAGGATATAATTTTGCAAAATCAAAAATAAAATAGATTTTTTCATACAAATAAAAAAGAGGCTGTTTTTTGAGACAGCCCCTTTTTTTTAACTTATAATGTTTTAAACTAGAACGTATATCTTACTGCTAAGGCAACACCCCACCAAAATGGATATTCATAATCACCTAATAGGTCAAACATAGGACGACTGTCTAAGCTCAATAATATAGGCGCCCCTAATGAATTAAAATCATACTCCAAACCTATTTGACCTCCAACAGCAACACCAAGATAATCGTTACCATTTTTTATTTGATAATAACCTATACTTGCACCTGGCCCAACATACCAATTCAATCCTTCAACAATATTCCAATTCCAATGGAAAATTCCAGATAAATACATTCTGCTATGATTTGAATTTCCACCCCAACCAAAATCTAATTCTAAACGATTTGAGCCAAGTCCTTTTTGATATGAAACTTCTGCTCCACCTAAACTTCCACCTCCAAATCGTAAACCGATTGCATTAGGGTTTACTTGAGCAGAAGCAAACATACTAAACATTAAAGCAAAAATGCTTACAAATAAAATCTTTTTCATTAATTAATATTTTAATTTTCCTACTCTTTTCTGGATTTTCGGATACTCCATATAATTAAGTGTCCCCTTTTATTAGGACAGTTTTTTTAATTTGTTAATATTTTATTTTTCAAAGAACTTAAATCTTTAACTTTGCAAAGTTAAA
>DHVB01000074.1 GCA_002412425.1 Bacteroidales bacterium UBA5219
GATCATAGTAGTTGCCTGTACCAGCAACAGAGACTGGGTGTGCGTTATTTGCATTACACAATGGAAGAGCACCTAAACAATCTTGTTCGGTTGGTGTGGGTAATCTTTTGTAAGCAACGGTTCCTAATGCTGTTCCATCAGTTGAGCAATAAAAGTTATATAATCCAATAGAATATGTTCCACTTGTAGGGCAAACCCAAACTAATTCCGAACCATAACCACAATGGTCGTCGTTTGATTGATAAGTTAGAGAGCCGTCAGCATTATGTAAATCTATCATTGGGTCGTTTGTGTAAGAACCTCCACCTTGGCAAAATGAAAAAATAATAACTTCGCCAGCTGCAAGTGTAAAAGTATATCTATCTCCAGCTTGAACCCCTGATATTGTTTGCCAATTATCTGTGGGGGTTAAATTTCCAGCTAAAGTACTTCCAGAGCAAGCAAAACTATAATTAAATAAAGCTGTCAAAATTATCAAAAATGCTGTTAAAATAATTTTATGTAACTTTTTTTTCATAACTACCGATTTTGACATTATTACTCAATTATATATTTGTCAGGTTCTGCTAATAAACGCTTTTGCTTTTCTGGCGTATAATTGTAAAACTCTTCTTTAGAAATAACAATAGGAAATGTTGCTGTTCCGTTTTGTATTTCTTTTTTATACTTTTTTTGATTTTTCATTACCCATTGTTCTTTGGCAATAGCATAATTTTCTGCATCTTTTATTTTATCGCCTGTGGATTTATAGGGCTCAAAATTTTTAGAAGCTCTTTTGTATGGAGATGCAAAAAATTGTAATTTATTTGTGTTTTGTATTTCTCCATTTACTGAAATTGTAGAAAAATCATAATCATATCCTTTGGCTTGCAAGAAACTTCTAATATACTCTGGCTCTATCTCTATTGGTAAATAAAGTTGACAACGAGTTTTGTTTTCGACACTTGTGAAAATACGTCCGCTTATAATTGCAGGATCTTTTAATATATCACTTAATAGAGCTTGTCTCTCATCTTCATCTTCGCCTAAACCACTAATATGAAAATATACAGTTTTACCTTCATTTGTAAACTTTGCTTCAGTAAATTTCATGTTTTGTTGAGAATAACAAGCAGACGCTTTTATGAACATAATTAAACATATAAATATTTTTGTTCTCATATTTTAGAAATTATTAATAAATAATTTAAATGGTTAATTTAATCTCCTACACAAAGCCCATTATAATTAACTTAATATTTTAACGGATTTTTTACAAAAAGGTTGCTAATTTGTAACTAAATTAATAAAATCGTTATTAAATAGTTGTTCTTCTAAATTGCTGTGTTAAAAATATAAAGAAAGTTTGAGTTTAATTTAGTCTTTACTTTCTGAGAAAATTTGCTCAAAAGAATAGTCTTCTTGTAATTGAAACAAATATACATTGGAGTTGGAGTAGGATTGTGCAGAATATTGAGGTTTTGCAACAAAAACTTGTTTTCCACTAAGTCCTTTATGCTCATTTTCGTTTGCTACCATTCTTGCTAAACTATTTCCATATTTTAAGTAATTTCTTACCCAAAAATTGATGGCATCATAAGCTAAGAAAGAATTTTCGTCGGGTTCAATTAAAAACATATTGCGATAGCTTTCGACAAATGTTTTTGTTTCTTCATCAGTATAATCTATATTAGTTCCTGAAAAATAAGTGAACTTAGAACTTAAATAATATTTAGGGTCAATTGTTTCGTATTCTAAAATAGCAGGATTGCCGATTAAAGTAATTGCATAATCTTTTAGTGGAAATAAGTCTAAAAAGATTTTTGTGCAACTAACTTCGTTTTGGAAAGGTAAAATAAAAACGTTTTCTTGTGTTTTAGAAACTGAACTTTCTAAATTAAGTAGTTTTCCGCCACTATATTTAATGATTTTAACATTTGTAGAACTACCTAGTTTTGAAACCATTGCATCATAATGCTCATTTGCTAATTTTATTTGCTCTGCTGTTGTTCCTTGAATTATTAAATATAAATTATCTTTGTTTTCTGCAGCATATGAAGCAAGGCAATCTATTACAGCTTCAGCTGTAGGTCGAATAAGTATGTTTTTGTTGTTATTAATTACTACTTCACTATGATTTACAAAAGGCAATAAAATATAGGGTTTTGTATCGTAAAGATTTTTGTTTAAATAGTCAACTTGAGATTTAAAAGCAGGACCAATTATTATGTCTGTTGATTTTAATTTTCCGTCTTTTAACAAGTTTGAAATTACAGTATTGTCTTTCCCAATATCGTAAACATTTACAGAGATATCTACATTGTTATTTTCAAACTTTTCTAAGGCAAGCAAAATCCCCGAATAAAACGAAATTATTTGTTCTGTAAGCAAATATAGTCTCTGTTCTTTTTTGCCTGTCTCTTGTCTGTATAAGTTATTCAAATTTGCATCAACCTCGAAAGGTAACAAAATCGAAATTTCAACCTTGTTTTCAAAAGAATACCAATTTTTGTCATTATCGAAATCAATGTTTGATAAATCTTCAAAGTTGTCAATGTCTTCAATATCATTAGCGTTGTTATCTAAATTGTTTTTATTTGTCGATTCATTTTTTTCAGGAATATTCTTTTCTACTTCATTTTTTTTAGGAATTTTTAAAACATTTCCTACCAGAAGTCTATTGTTGTCAATTTCAGGATTTAAGTTAATCAACTCTTCTTTTGTAATATTATATATTCGTGATATACCATATATAGTTTCACCTTTTTCTATTAAGTGATAAATAAAATTAACAGTATCTTTATCTTTATCTGTTTCTTGAATTTTAGTGTCAATTAAATTATAAGGAAACATAATCTCTTGACCAACTTTTAATGGTTTTCCTTGTTTTATATCTGGATTGATGGTGTAAAAATCTACTTCACTTACTCCATATTTTCTGCATAATGAATATAATGTGTCGCCGGGTTTTACGGTATAAATGATGTGTTTCCCATCAGCCGAAAATTCATTAAGTACAGGTATTTGTAAAGTTTGTCCTATTTTAATATTTGTGCCTTCTAAGTCTGGATTTGCTTTATAAAGTTGTTCTTCGCTCACACCATAAGCTTTACAAATTGAATAAATGGTGTTTCCTTCGGCTACAGTGTGAATATAAAATTTTTCATTATTGATTATTGTTTTTTCAGTAGATATTTCAATCTCAGTTTGTGCTGATAGAACATTCGAGAATAAAACAGAAATTACAATAAACGACAAAAAAATATTTTTCATAATACAAATTTTGACACAACAAAATTACAAAATATTTTTAGAAAACAAAGTAGTATCTCTAAAAGAAATTTTATTGTTTAATAATAACTATTTTAAGGCAAAATTTAGACCAAAACCAAATAAGTTGTCTTAAAATTGTTCAACCTTAAGCTAAGATTGTAACAATTTTAAGACAATATAAAATTTTTATTCTTTTACAGGAATATTTTTTAGAGTTTCAACCATATAGTTCCAGAATTTTTCAACTGAAGAAATTAATATTCTTTCGTCAGGAGAATGTGGATAGCGTATTGTAGGACCAAAAGAAATCATATCCCAATTTGGATAAGCAGCGCCTAAAATTCCACATTCTAAACCAGCGTGAATAGCTTTTATTTCTGGAGTTTTGTTGTATAGCTTTTCATAAGTTTTAAGCATAGTTTTTAAAATTGGAGAATCCATATTTGGTTTCCAGCCAGGATAAGCTCCTTCGTATGCAACTTCGGCACCTATTAAGTTAAATAAGCCTCCAATTTTGTACATAACGCCTTCTTTTGCAGTGTCAACTGAACTCCTTACCAAACAATGTACAGCAAATTTTCCATTTATACATTTTACTATTGCTAAATTATTTGATGTTTCAACCAAGCCTGGCATAGCATCGCTCATTCTTTGAACGCCGTGAGGACAAGCATAAACTGCTTTGCAAATCTTGTGCATTTCATCGTTAGCCATAATTTTTGCTGGAGCATTGGTTTTTTCAACTTTCATTTGCAAGTCTGGTTCAGATTTAGAAAACTCTTGTTTAAAAATTTTCTCAAATTTAGCAACTTCGCCTTCAAATTTAGAAGCTTCTTTTTCAGAAATAGCTACAATTGCAAACGACTCACGAGGAATAGCATTTCTTAAACTTCCACCATTAATTTCTGCAATTCTTAAATCGTAAAAATGTGTAGCATAAGTTAAGAAACGGAATAATATTTTGTTTGAGTTTGCTCTACCAATATTAATATCCATTCCACTATGTCCGCCTTTTAGCCCTGTAACAGAAAGTTTGTAAGCAACAAAACCTTTTGGCATGTCAACTTCGGGATAATTCATAGTTACGTTAACATCAACACCTCCAGCACAACCAACATAAAGTTCGCCTTCGTCTTCTGAATCTAAATTCAATAAAATATCACCTTTCAAAAGACCTGGTTTTAGGTGATTCGCTCCAGTCATTCCAGTTTCTTCATCAATTGTAAACAAAGCTTCTATAGGACCATGTACTAAACTTTTGTCTTCTAAAACAGCCATAGCAACTGCACAACCCATGCCATTGTCTGCTCCCAAAGTAGTGCCATTTGCTTTAACCCATTCGCCGTCAATCATAGTTTCAATTGGGTCTTTTTCAAAATCGTGAACTTTGTCGGAATTCTTTTGAGGAACCATGTCTAAATGACCTTGCAAAACAACACCTTTTCTATTTTCCATACCAGGACTAGCAGGTTTGCGGATAATTACATTACCAATGTGGTCAACAATTGTCTCTAATCCAAGGCTTTCGCCAAAGTTCTTCATAAATTCAATTACTTTCTCCTCTTTTTTAGAAGGACGAGGTATTTGAGTTAATGAATAAAAATGTTTCCAAACTCTTTCGGGATTTAATTTTTTAATTTCGCTCATAATTTAATTTTTTATATTTTTTTACTATTTTTGAAGTCATAAAACTACATAAAATAAACAATATTTACAAAAATTTGTATTAAAATAAATTTAATTAAATGAAAAAAATATTTTTAACACTTACATTAATCTTATTTGTACAGCTTATTTTTGCTCAAACTACTATCAATTGGTTAGATTTTGAAACAGCTATTGAAATGCAAAAAGAAAATCCAAAAACAATTATTATTGATATGTACACCGACTGGTGCGGGTGGTGCAAAAAAATGGATGCAGAAACTTTTCAAAATCCGCATATTGCGAATTATATAAACACGTTTTTTTATCCTGTAAAATTTAATGCCGAAGGTTTTGATTCTATAAATTACAAAGGTAAAGTTTATGTAAATCCTAATGTTGGAAGACGTTCAACTCATCAATTAGCTCAAGAACTTATGGGTGGACGAATGTCGTATCCTACAATGGTTTATATAGATTTTGAAGAACAAGTTTTTCCAGTTCCAGGATATATGAATCCACAAAACCTAGAACCATTATTAATTTATTTTGCAGAAAGAATAAATAAATTGGCAAATTTCGTAGATTTTCAACGAGAATTTAAAGAAACTTTTGATCCAGATAGCACAGCTAAGAACACAGGAGATATAAATTGGGTAGATTTAGAACAAGCTTTGGAATTAAGACTTACAAAACCTAAAAAAATTCTTCTTTTTGTAAATTCAGATTTTAATAATAGCAGTAAAGTAATGCTTGCTTCTTCTTTACGACATCCTGTAATTTCAAACTTAATAAATGAAAATTTTTATCCTGTAAAATTTAATTTTAATCATCAAGATACAGTACAAGTTTATGAAAATACTTTTATAAACGAGCAGTTGCAACCTAACTATCCGCATCAATTTATTATTGCACTTTTGCAACCCGACATAAGGCTACCCTCAATAGTGTTTTTTGGCGAAGATTTTTCTCTAATTTTTGCTTTAAGAGGATATCAGTCTGCACAACAATTAGAAAGATTCCTAGAGTTCTTTAGCAAAGATTTACATAAAACAGGCGAAGATTGGACAAAATTTAACGAAAACTTTAAATCTAAACTTTAGCTTTTGATTAAGATGTTAAAAAATATTTTTTAATTTTACAAAAAACTGTAAGTATGAAAAAATTAATATGGTTAATTTTATTGAGTGGATTTTTAATTTCAAAAACCTATTCACAAAAATGCTCTATTGATGAGGCAGAAAATATTGCAATAAACACAATTAACGAAAAAATCAATCCTATTTCAAAAAATGCTCAAAGTTTTGAAATTAAAAATATTGAAGTAGTTTACTTTAATGAAAATGAGGTGTTTTACCTTGTGAATTTAAGACCTCAAGGTTTTATTTTAATTTCTTCTGAAAAATCAGTTGAGCCTGTTTTAGCATTTTCATTAGAATCTGATTATGAACTAGAAAATAATCCGTCTGCAAAATTTTGGATAAATAATTATGCAAAGCAGATAGAATATAGTATTCAACATGTAACAAAAGCTACTTTAAATGTTGATAAAGA
Organism: Bacteroidales bacterium UBA5219; assembly: GCA_002412425.1. Classification (GTDB taxonomy): domain Bacteria; phylum Bacteroidota; class Bacteroidia; order Bacteroidales; family ML635J-15; genus Bact-19. Next base: position 6,451 of record DHVB01000074.1, read on the forward strand.
ATGGCAAAGACTTAGTCGAGACCCAAAAGATTTTATTCCAAAATCAAATATAAAAACAGTTGAGCCTTTGTTGTTTACAAAATGGAGTCAAGGAAAGTATTACAATGCTCACTGTCCTGTTGATGCCGCTGGATCTGACGGACATGTGGTTGTTGGTTGTGTTGCTACTGCTATTGGACAACTAATGAATTATTTTAGATATCCAACTGTTGGCATGGGAAGTTATGGATATGAGCATCAAACATATGGCTGGCTTGAAGTTGATTTTTCGGAACAGCACTACGACTACGACTTAATGCCAGTATTTCCAACAGATTACAATGATAATTTAGCTCGTCTTTTATATAACATAGGTGTGTCAGTTGATATGAATTACGGACCACAAGGAAGTGGAATGTACAATCACAAAGGAGCATATACATTATATACTTATTTTGATTATGCACCAGAAACAACTTATTTATTTCGCGATTCTTTGCCCGAAGATTTTGATTGGAATGGTAATTTAGTTTTTCATTTAGATCAAAAAATTCCGCTATATTATGCAGGCTGGGGAGATTATGATTATATTTCAGGTCATGCTTTTATTCTTGACGGATATAGCGACTCAACTCATTATCACATAAATTGGGGCTGGGGAGGCTCTATGGACGGTTATTTCTTTATTGAAAATTTAAAACCAGGTGGAAGCGATTTTACACTTGCACACGAAGTTATTGCGAATGCGGTTCCTAACAATCCATGCCAAGGCTGTTCAGAATTAAAAATATTAAATTCAATTGAAGGGGTTATTGAAGATGGCAGTGGACCTTTAAATAATTATCAAAATGATTTAGAGTGTTCGTGGCTGATTACTCACAATGATTCAATAACTGGAGTTGAGTTTGAGTTTTTAAAATTTGATTTAGACGAAAATGATTATTTAATATTTTACGAAGGCGAAAATGAACAAGCTCCTGTGGCAAATACTTTTTTTGGTGGACAAACAGTAGAAAATTTTACCGTAAATTCAGACAAGGTATTAGTTAAATTTGTTAGCGATGCCGAAAATACCAATTTGGGTTGGCTTTTAAAATACAAAGCAGTTTTACCTAAATATTGCGACATAATAAAAGTGTTAACAGAACCAGAAGGGATTATAAGTGATGGAAGTAATTCTTATCAATATCATAACGATACTTATTGCACTTGGAGAATACAACCAGCAGATGCTGAGAATATTGAAATAACTTTTTTAGAGTTTGATACAGAGCCAATAAATGATTATGTGAGAGTGCTTAACTCTTCAGGACAAGCTGTAGGAACATTTTCAGGCGATGCTTTACCCGACAAAATACTAATAGAAGGAAATAAAGCTACAGTGATTTTTAAAACAAACAATGATATTAGAGCCGGTGGTTTTAAACTTAAATATCAAACTAATGTAAATAGTAGTGAAGAAATTTTTGCAAATAAAATAGAAATATATCCAAATCCAGCAGAAGATTTTCTGAATGTTAAAATAAATAATGATAGAAATTATACCATTAACATTATAGGTATAGACGGTAAAATTTATTTAAATAAAACCGAAAACTCAAACTCACAAATAAATATAGAAAATCTTAGTTCAGGAATTTATTTTATTGAGATAATACAAGATGGTGAAATTTTAAGGGAAAAATTTGTGAGGAAATAGTCGGGAAGGTTTAATAAAGTTGTATATTTGGCTTGTAGAATAAATGTTAAAGGAGGAAATATGAAACGTTTTACTATAATAATTTTTTTGTTAGCATTATATATTAATGCTTTTTCGCAAGATGAGGATTTGCAGATGATATTTGATTCAATAATTGCAGAAGCAGATTTAATGTACAAATACGAAAAAACTGTTTGGAATTCAACAGATTTGTTAATGATTAACAAAAACTTACAAAAGAATTATGGTGGCTATGTTGTAAGTCATTCAGCAGATTCTGTCTATGTAGTCTATATAGACAAAAAACAGGAACAAAGTATTGCTAGATATACTTATACTTCTGCGGATTTAAGTAAACCTTGTTACATTAGTACAGAACTTTCAACTTTGTCTGTCGAAGAAAAAGAGCTAGTTGATATTAAAACTAAAATGCTTAAACAAATTGTTAATAGAAAATATAAAGTAACAATACCAAACGGATTTAGTCCAAATTTTGTTTTAATTAAAGAGGACAATTTTTATAAACTTTATGTGATAATGGGAACATCAACATATGGGGTAATACCTTTTGGTAATGATTATTTATTTAAAGCAAACTCAAAAGGAAAGATTATATATTGGACTAAGTTCCACTCTACTATGATTCCGGTAATGGCAGAAACTGATGGACACAAAGTAGTAGAAGCAACACATTCTCATTTGCGAACAACACCATATATTACAGCAACAGATATATGTACTTTTAGGCTTTATGCTCAATACACAGAATTACAAAAATTTTCAGTATATTCACCTGCTATAAAAAAAACAATGACATATATTTTAGAAACCAATAAAATTGAAGTAAAAGAAAAATAATGAAACTATCTAACTTAACCACATTTTTTAGTAATTTGTAACAAGCTATTTACCTCTAAACCACTCTCCCCATATTCTTATAATTTAAAACTTGAATTTGTGCTGTATCATTTTCAAAATCACCAGCATATAAGATGGCTTTGTTGCTTAGTCTGTCTTTTAATAAGGATTCTAATGATTTTATACCTGTCTCAAATTCAATATGATAGGTTTGTGATGACTTTATTTCAATAGCAGAATAATTATTGCCGTTTTTGAGTAGCAAATCAACTTCAACTCCATTACTATCACGATAGAAAAATAAATTACTGTCTTTTCCTTGATTGTGTCGATTTTTAAAAGCTTCCATCACAATAAAATTTTCAAAAAGATGTCCACGCATTTTATCTCTTGCTAATTGCTGTTCTGTTTCAATACCTAACAGATAACAGGCTAATCCTGTGTCGCAGAAATAAAGTTTTGGCGTTTTGGTCAATCTTTTTTTCATATTTTCATAAAAAGGAGCTAGCATTTTGATAATATAAGAAGCTTGCAAAACAGAAAGCCAAGATTTAATAGTATTTACAGAAACTCCAACTTCGCTAGATAGTTCCGAAGCATTGAATAAACTTCCTATACGTCCAGCACAAAGTCTCAGAAATGTTTGAAACTGCATTATGTCTTTTATTTGTAATAAATCGCGAACATCTCTTTCTAAGTAAGTTTTTACATAAGATGGATAAAACAAATTGGCTATGTTTTTCCCAGAATATAGTACAGGATAAAAGCCTGTTATTAATATTTCATCTAAGTTTTTTTTATCTGCTTGCGTCTTAACTTCGTTGTATGAGAGAGGCATAAGTTCTAAAATCCCTGTTCGTCCTGCAAGAGATTGCGTAATCTTTTTGATAACAGAAAATTGAGAACTGCCCGAAAGTACAAAACGTTTTTCAGGATTTTCATCTACTAAACCTTGTATGTAGGAAAGTAAATCTGGAGCATTTTGAACTTCATCTAATATCATTCCTTCTTGATGCTGACTGAGAAATCCAACGGGATCATTTAAGGCAAAATTACGAATATCTAAATTTTCTAACGAATAGTAGGGTAAATGATCAAATACTTTACGCAATAAGGTGGTTTTTCCAGATTGACGAGGTCCTGTCATAGTAAGAACTGGAAAGTACTTGTACATTTCAAGCATCACATCAGTTATATCTCTTTTAATAAATTCTTTACTCATATTTATTTATGCAAATTTGAAGTTCAACTGCAAAATTACATAAAACTATTCATTTATCCAAATTCTTTACTCAAAATAAAAAATTGATAATAAACTTGGTTGTATATATTGGTAACAAAGGAAAACCTTGCAAACTTTTTATTACTAAAATAATCTTTATCTTTGCAATATAATTTATTAACGTATAGATTTTTATATTTTTATGGGAAAAACACTTATTTGTCCAAAATGTAATTCGGAATATACTTATGAAAATGGTACACTTTGGGCGTGTACTCAATGTTTTTTTGAATGGAATCCTGCTGAACTACAAGCTACAAAAGAACAAGAAGGCAAAGTGTTTGATGCTAATGGCAATGAATTGCAAGACGGCGATTCGGTAGTAGTAATTAAAGATTTGCCTGTAAAGGGAATGCCTCGTCCAATAAAAGCTGGTACAAAAGTAAAAAATATTCGCCTTACTGATGGCGACCACAATATAGATTGCAAAATTGACGGGTTTGGTGCTATGGCACTAAAATCTGAATTTGTGAAAAAGGCTTAATTTAAGTTAAAATAAAAGACTATGAAATTTAAGTTTGTTATAATAATCGGAATAGTTGTACTAATAGTTGCAATAGCTATCGCGATTTTTGCATATATAAATATGAATTATGATTATCTAAATGAACATTTTTTAGAGAAAAAGGGATATAAATTAGGTTTTACTGAAAATACTGCAAAATTAAACGATGGCTCTGAAATTTATTATATAGAAGGTCCTAATAATGGTCCAAAACTTCTTTTGCTTCATGGTCAGCAAGTTAGCTGCTACGATTACGCTAAAGTATTACCAAACCTTTCAAAAGAATTCCATGTTTTTGCCCTTGATTATTATGGTCATGGAAAATCATCAAAAAATCCCGACAAGTATAATGCTGTTGAAATAGGAAATGATATAATTTGGTTTGTTAAAAATGTTATTAAGGAAAAAATTTATATATCGGGACACTCTTCTGGAGCCTTGCTAGCCGCATATGTTTCTGCAAACGCACCTGATTGTATTATAGCTACAATTTTAGAAGATGGTCCTTTTTTCTCTACTCTTCCTAACAGGGCGGAAAAAACTATTTCATGGTTAGAATTTAAAAATATGTACGACTATCTAAACCAAAACGAGATAGGTAGTTTTATGGAATATTCATTAGAGCATAACTACATGCAAGAAATTTTTAATGCTAAAGATCCACAAGCTTGGAACAAGGTAATAAAAAATCCCGCCTTAAAATATTTAGAAAAACATCCCGGCGAAATTCCTATTATTTGGTATTATCCGCCAAAGTTGGGAATAAATACTATTTATGCTTTGAATGCAAATATGCAGGACGGAACTGGTAAATATGATTTGAGATTTGGACTAACATTTTATGACTTTTCGTGGTTTGAAGGCTTTGATACTGAAGAAATTTTGAAAAATATAAAATCGCCTACTATCGTAATGCACGTAGCACCGAGTGATATAACTGCTCCAAGTTATTATGATGAAAATGGAGTTTTGCTTGCTGCAATGGACAAAAAAGATGCCCAAAAAGTTGTTGATTTAGTACCTAATAGTAAATATGCTGGAGGTTTTAAATCAGCTCACGATATTCACGCAGACCTGCCAGACGAGTTTATAGAGGTTTTACTCGATTTGAAAAATCAAATAGAGAAAACAAACTAAATTTAAGATGAAAAGAGTTTTTATAAAAGATAAAACCAAATTTATCAAAAGAAATAAAGCTCATAAAATAGAAATGTTTTCTGAAGAGCTAATAAAAGATTTACCTGAGCCTTTAAAAAAATACCTTCGCGTTTGTGGATATATAAACACACCTGTTCCAGTAAATGCTAATATATATTGGACTGAGTCTTGGTTGAAAATGTCGCCGACAAAGGAATGGAGCGAACTTCATACAACACAATTTAATTCTGTAAAACCAATAGGACGGCTAGCCTATATGAAAATTTTAGACATGCCTGTGGCGGCAAGAGATTTATATCGTGATGGTTACGGAGAAATGAAAGTTAAGCTATTTAATTTGATAAATCTAGCTTTCGATAATAGTAAAGAAGTAGCACAATCGGCACTAATAACTATTTTTTGTGAATTTGCTTTTATTCCAAGTTATTTGTTGTCTGAAAATGTAAAATGGGAACAAATAGATGATTATTCAGTTCGCGGAACTCTTGTAGATAACGGAATTGAAGTTTCCGGAATGTTCTATTTTAACGAAGAGGGGCTTTTTACACATTTTGAAACATTCGATCGATATTTTACCACAGGCAAAAACAGCTATAAGAAAGTTAAGTTTTCGGTTGTTGTAGAAAGTTTTAAAACACAGGATAATTTAAAAATTGGAGAGAAAGTCAAAATTATTTGGCATTTGCCTGAAAGCGATTACGAATATTATAAAGGGACGGTTGATAGAATAGAGTTTAATGTTTAAAATAACATGACTGACAATAGTATGAAAATCAAAACTTTAAAAAAATATTTGCTTAATTGTTTCCTCTTGACAATTCCTATTATGATATGGAATATCATCTTTACAAGCAAATTGCCTCAATATTATCAGCCAGAAATATTTTGGAAAGACATTCCTGCCTGGTTGAAATATTCTGAAAATATTTCAAGGATATTGATTTTCATACTTACTTTACTGATGCCTCTAAACATTTCAACATTGACACAAAAACGGGGACTCATTTTATATATAGGCGGAACACTAATATACTTTGCCTCTTGGCTTGTCCTGATTTATTTTCCAAACAGTAGCTGGAGTAATAATATCCTTGGATTTATGGCACCTGCATACACACCATTATTGTGGCTAACAGGAATCGGATTTGTTGGAAATTCATTTTGTTTCAATCTGCCCTATAAACGCTGGTTTTTTATTTTGATAGTAATCATTTTTCTGATACTTCATAATTTTCACACAATGACAATATATTTCAGAATTCATTAAAACAAATAAAAAAAGTTAGAAAAAATAATGAAAGTTTATGTTATATAAGTCTTTAAAAATAAGCGTTTAATGTATGTAACTAAAAACTTAACAGAAACTTAACACAGCTTCTTTCAAACTTATAAGTAAGATGAGTAATTTTGTCTGTCTATAAACTTAGATGTGTGAAAACGAAATCAATTTTTTTAACAATTTTTTCGATTACGCTTTTCTATATCTGTTGGGGTGTCTCACAACTGATAAGCATCAAGACACAGTATTCACTACTGTCAAGTCTAGTGTTTTCTATTGTTTTTACTGGTCTAATCGGCACTTTTATACCAATATATTTAAAGAATAAATTTAATTGGAGTTACAATAAACCAAGTTCAAACAGACTACTAGCTTATCTTTTTTTGATTTTAGCAATTATATTTTCAACTATATTGTCGGGAGCATTTTTAAAAGTCATTGAATTGAAATATTCTTGGATTTTAATTTTAAAATATATTCTACTGTTTTTCCCTATGTCTTTAGGAATTGGCTTATTTGCATTTTTACTAATTCCAAACACTATACAAAACTGGAAAAACAGCAAAACAAAAAGTGTATTGTTAATTTTTTCAATTAGCATCTTTTTCTTTATAGCATTTTATGTTGATACATTATTTCAAGATATAGAATTAGCAGCTACCATGGCATTTATTGGCTTATTGTTAGGCTTGGCTTATTTATTTCTAAGAAATTTTTGGCTTGTTTACTCAACTCTTTTTTTAATAATGTTAGTGAATACATTAGCCGACAATAAATACGATGAATATAATTTTTGGATTGTAATTATAAGTACTATACTTTCTTTAACAATATTGACATTTGATTTTATAAAAAATAGAAAATTAAAAAATACTAACTTATAAATAATAAAATATGACAACTGAAAAAGCAAAATCATTGCAAGCTATCTTAGATAAAAAGGTTGATGGCAAAAAAATATTTGGAACATCTTTCGCTTTAAAAAAAGATAATACAGTTTGGCAAGGAGCATCAGGTAATTTAAGTATAGACCAGCCTTATTTTATTGCGAGTACAACAAAATTATTTACTACTGCAATTATTCTAAAACTTAAAGAAGAAGGTAAGTTAAGTCTTGACGATAAAATACACCAATATGTTGATATTTCAGTTTTGTTTAGACTTCATCTTTACCAAAAGAAAGATTATTCCCAAGAAATAAGTATTAAGCATTTGCTTTCTCACACATCGGGACTTCCCGACTATTTTCAAGACAAAGGAACAAGCAAAAAAAGTTTGGAAAAAGACTTAATGAAAGGTCATGATCAGTCTTGGACTTTTGAAGAAGCTATTGAAATGTCAAAAAAGTTTGAGCCTCTTTTTGTTCCAGGCGAAAAAGGAAAAGCAAAATATTCAGATGCAAATTTTCAACTTTTAGGGAAAATTATCGAAAAAATCACAAATAAATCATATGCCGAAAATTGCCAAGAATATATAATTCAACCACTTGGCTTGTCAAAAACTTATCTATATCAAGATGCTACAGATGAAACACCAAAAATGTTGTATCACAAAAAAAAGGAGTTGAGAATTCCTAAAGCAATGACATCTTTTGGAGCAGATGGAGGCATAGTTTCAACTTCGGCAGACATGTTAACTTTTATAGAAGCGTTTTTCACAGGCAAATTGTTCCCAATTGATTATATCGAAAAAATGCAAAAATGGAACAAAATTTTCCCACCAATGCGTTCAGGTATCGGCATTCATTTGTTTAAGATACCTAAAGTTTTTGACCCTACAGGAGCAATGCCTTCTTTTATTGGACATTCAGGACTTTCGGGTGCTTTAGCATTTTATAGCCCAAAAGAAAATCTTTATATCGCAGGAACAGTAAACCAAACAGCTCACCCAGATATGTCTTTTAAAACAATGATTTCATTGACTCAACGAATGTTGAAAAATGAAAAGTAGCAATAAATCTGTTACCATTTATAATGCCCGAATTATCGGAGCATTTTTCTTATTGGCATTTTTAGCCTATGGTATTGGAAGTCAATTGTTTGAAAGCACAGATGACTTTGAAAAATATTTAGGAGCATTCCTTGTCATAGCCAATTCTGTAATGGTTTTGTTTATAGGAATTTTATTGAGAAAAACATTAAAATTGCACAATGCTTTAGTGGGAAATATTTATCTTTTTGCAAGAATATTTGAAGCCTTAGCACTTTCAACAATACTCATAAATGGAAATGTCCCAAACGACTTGGGTTATATTCTAGGCATGTTGGTTTTAGGAATTGGCAGTATTCCAATGTGTTTAACTTTGTATAAACATAAAATCTCACCATCTTGGTTAGCGATTTGGGGAGTTGTAGGCTATGCTGTTTTTGCATTTGGCTTTCTAATGGAATTGTTTGGAAAGGAGTGGAGCATGTATCTTCTTGGTTTAGGCGGATTGTGGGAAATAGTTTTTGCAATTTGGTTGATTGTTAGAGGGAGTAAAAGTGTAAAACAAATCGCTTGCTAACAAGAACTTAATTTTGAAAAAATAATTTAAAAGCTAAATAAAGAAAAGTGAAAATGAACAAATTAAAAACAGGAATTACGCTTGTAATATTAGGTAATGTGTTGTATGTCTCAAAAGATTTTTTTTGTAATATTTTGCCAAGTGATTTTGGTGATTTCATTCAAGGTTTATTTTTAGGAATAGGAGTTGCTATAAATGCAGTCGGAATTGTGCTTGTCTTTATGCACATAGCAAAAGAAAAAAAAGAAAATAATAATTTAGAATAAATGTAATATGAACGGAATATTTTATTTTTCATCAACAGGAAATAGTCTATATATCGCTGAGCAAATTAAGAACGAATTAGGTGGAGAAATTCGCTATATTCCAAAGTTCGCAGGAGATGTAAATACATATGATAAGATTATAATTGTATCGCCTATACATAGTTTTGGCTTGCCTACGCTTGTGTATAATTTTATTATTAATATGAAATCTTCTAAGCCTTTGTACATTGTGCTTAATCACGGTGGAATGGAAGCTTTTGCTCCATATTATGCTTATCAACTGTGCAAAAAAAGTGAACTTAATATTCGTTCAGTTCAAGCTGTTATGATGCCTGAAATTTACACATTAACCTTTTCTCAGCCTAAGTTTGCTATAAATCTAGTTTTACGCAAAGCACCAAAACGCATGAAATCTGTCGTTGAAGTCATCAGAGACGACAAAGAGATTGTAATTCAAAAACCTAAGAAAGATAAATGGACACCTAAACATCTTGAAAACATTAAAAAATTTCATCTCTTAGTCAAAGATTTCAAAATAACAGAAAACTGTACTAATTGTCAGAAATGTGTTAGAATCTGTCCTGTTGGCAATATCAGAAATGAAAATGGAAGCATAGTTTTTGACGATAAATGTGTTGCTTGTTTGAGTTGTTATCATCGTTGTCCCGAAAAAGCTATTGTTTATAAAAATAAACGTAAAAAAGACAGATATATCAATCCTAATATTTTAGAAAAAAATATTGGTACTGACCAAGTGTAATAACGAAATTAAATAAACTATTTATAATTATGAGAACTCGCAATCTATTAATTTTTCTTTTGCTCTTTCTTTCTGTAGGAGCTTTATTTGGCGGAGGTGCTTTTTTAATTTTCCCCGAAGGATGGATGGAAATGACACCTGAATTAATGCTACAACATTTGCCTTTTAAAAACTTTCTAATACCCGGATTGATTTTGTTTACAGTACTTGGTTTAATGCCAATTTTTGTTGTATGGGGATTAATAAAACGTAAAAAATGCAAAATAGCACAATTGGTAAATATATATCCCGACATGCATTGGTCTTGGTCTTGGGCAGTTTACACAGGCTTTGCTCTTATTATTTGGATTTATATGCAAGTCTATTTTTTACAAGGTTTTCACTGGCTACATTTTTTCTATTTTTTCTATGGTGTTTTAATCTTAGTAGTAGCACTATTAAAGCCTTTAAGACAGCAATATTCTGTAAAAAATAAATCCTAAAAAATACAAAAATACATTTTGCAATTTGGGGATATTATGTTGCAAATCCCAATATAATTGTAACCGTATTGTAACATTATCGTAATCATTTTTTTTCGTAGAATTAACTATTTTTGTAAAATAACTAGTAATTAAATTATCATAATATTATGACTACAAATAAATGTAATAATAGAGGTAAGAAAACACTTAGTACGGTAGTCCTATTTGGTGTTTTAATTGTGTTGATTGGTTTTGTTTTGCTTGCTTTCAATGTGGGTTGGTTAAATCCTGCATGCAAACCTATTGTTTTTTCTTGGCCCATGCTTTTAATTTTACTGGCGTTCATAGGTTATGTGAAAAGACAAATTATGTTTCCCACCATTTTATTATTATTTGGAGCATTTTTCCTTTTGCCACGTATAGAAAATGTTTATCCAGGATTTTTTGGTATTGATAGTAAAGATTTTACATCTCAATTTTGGCCCTTTTTACTGATAGTTGTTGGTATAATGATTATCATCGGATTTTTCATTAATAGAAAAAAAAACAAAACTTCATTAAAAGGTCATAGGGTTGATATTCAGGAGAATACGTCTAAAACAGGTGGCTGGATAGCAAAAGATATAGTTTTTGGTGGCAGTACCGAGAGTATTTTTACTGAGCCTGTGTTAAATGGTGGAGATATAGATATTGTTTTTGGTGGAATAGTTATTGATTTACGAAAAACTACTTTACCAGACACCACTGTTTATCTTGATATCGATATTGTTTTTGGAGGTATAACACTTTATGTTCCAGAAGATTGGTGTGTACAGTCTAATTTAGATTCTGTTTTTGGCGGTTACAGCGATAAACGTATGAATACATCTGTAGTAGAATGTGAAAGCAATAGTAAACTTGTTTTAAGAGGCTCTCTTGTATTTTCTGGTTGTACAATTCAATAGATTTTGTTATAAAATATTAAAAAAATAATATTCGTAGATTTTTATTTGTTTTTTGTTTATAAATGTTGTAGATTTGTCTTGTAAATTAAACATTAGTATTTTGTTTAAAAGCGTTGAGCTGAACGAGAAATTTATTTTAAAATGATAAAATTATGGTAAAAAGAGTATATTTATTTTCTATTCTATTGTTTTTCAATGCTTTTTTATTTAGTCAAACATGGATTGACGCAGGAGCAGAATGGCATTATCGGTATTATGGATTTTCGGATCTTGGTTTTTACAAAGTAAATTACGTGGCAGATACAATTATCGATGGGAAAGTTTGTCAAAAACTAGAACAATCTAAGTATGTATTTTCAGTAGATCAAAATAATCGATGGTATTATTTTGGTGTTAACACACTTGAGCCTGAATTTACTTATTTATCTGGTGATACTGTATTCAGATACAAGAATAATAAGTTTAACATTTTATACAATTTTGGCGCTCAGCCAGGAGATACTTGGGATTTAGGAATTGACACCAATCAATGGCTATGTTCTAAATCTATAATTGAAGTAGATAGTGTTAAAACTATTACTATTAATGAAATGCCTTTACGTTGTCTGTTTGTTAGGCCACATGCAAATTCTAGTGGATACTTTTATGGTTGGGTAATTGAAAAATTTGGAGCATCATCGGGATATCTATTCCCACTAGAAAACAATTGTGATTCTCTCTTGGCTATTGAACTTGATGATATAAATTTTTCATGCTATAAAGACGACTCTTTCCCTTTAATTAATTATACTGATAAGGATTGTGAATATTACTGGGATTTAATTAATGTTCCTGAATTTACAATAGACAAAATTTCAATTAGTCCTAATCCAATAATTGATAAACTCACAGTAAATGTATCTGAAAATTCAGCTATTGAAAATATACGAATCTTTAACTTACAAGGAGAGCTTAAAGGCGTTTATGACAATTCTAATATAAATATATGTGATTATCAATCAGGACTTTACCTCTTAGAAGTGAGATTGACCGATGGTAAAACAATTCGTAAAAAAATAATTAAAATTTAGATTATTTCTACTTATATAGAAGAAAATAATTTTCAAAAATTTGTTGTATTTCAAAAATATTTTATAATTTTGTAACTGCCGTAACAGTAACGGTGGTAACTAAAGTTTTTAAATATGAAATTTTACGATAGAACAAAAGAAATAGCTGAATTACAAAGAATTAAAAATCTCTCTTTTAGCGAATATTCTCGAATGACTGTAGTTACAGGCAGACGAAGAATTGGCAAAACAAGTTTGATAATGAAGTCAGTTGAAGACGAACCAAGCGTCTATCTTTTTGTTGGTAGAAAAACTGAAGCAACTCTTTGCAACGAATATATTCAAGAAATTTCAAACTCTCTGAATGTGTTTGTACCACAAGAGATTTCGAGTTTTCGCTCTCTTTTTCAGTATCTTATGGAAATTGGAAAGCAACGTTCATTCCATTTGATTATTGACGAATTTCAGGAGTTTTTTAATATTAATGAGTCGATATATAGCGACATACAAAACCTTTGGGATCAGTATCGCCGAAAAACAAAAGTCAATCTTATTGTGAGTGGCTCGGTTTATTCGTTGATGAATAAAATTTTTCAAAATTCTAAAGAACCGCTTTTTGGTCGTGCCGATAATACTATTAAACTTTCACCTTTCGATACTGATACTTTGAAAACCATTATCAGCGATTATAATCCTGACTATCAGAATGATGACTTGTTGGCGTTATATACTTTTACTGGAGGTATTCCAAAGTATGTAGAACTCATTTGTGATGGCTGCGAGTTGAAAGTTGATTCTATGATTGAATTTATTGTGCGCGAAAATTCTCCTTTTATTGATGAAGGCAAAAACTTGTTAATAGAAGAATTTGGCAAAAATTATGGCACTTATTTTTCTATATTGAGTTGTATTTCTGGAGGAATTAACACGCAACCTGCTATTATGACAGCACTTGGAGAAAAAAGTATTGGTGGACACATTAAGCGATTGATAGAAGATTACAATATTTTGAAAAGAGTGCGTCCCTTTGGTGCAAAAGAAGGATCACAAACTGTTCGTTATGAGATAATTGATAATTTCTTGCAATTTTGGTTCAATTATTTTGAACGCAATCGTTCTATGATAGAAATAAAGGCGTTTTCAGGCTTACAAAATATTATAAAATCTGATTATACAACATTTTCGGGAAAAATGTTAGAGCGATATTTTCGTGCAAAGTTGGCAGAAAGTGGCTTATACCGTGAAATAGCTTCGTGGTGGGAAACTAAAGGCGAGGCAAACGAAATAGACATAGTTGCATTACTTTTTGAAAAAAACAAAGCATTGGCGGTAGAGGTAAAACGCAACAAAGAGCGTTTTCGTCCTAATATGTTTGCTGAAAAAGTAAAAAGATTAAAACAAATAGAACTGCCAAAATATACGATTGAAACTAAGTGCCTGTCGCTAGAAGATATGTAGAAATAAATTGCTAAGATTATCCGTTGAGCCATCACCAAATTCCTAAAAGTTCTCAAATTTTGAAGGTTTTAGGAATTTTGTTTATATTTTCTAAATTCTAGCGTGTATGGTATGCACTATTGCTCTCCTGTCTTCCGCACTTTTTCTACAGCACCCGTTAAGTCTCTGATAATCAGGCGCAATTTATTGTGTTTGGGTGCTGCAACATTTTAAACAGCACATATATATAATTGTCCGTAAGGACAATATAAGGCTATCAAGGGTTTGTCCGTAGGACAACATGTGATTAACCGTAGGCGAAGCCT
>DHVB01000078.1:0-56188 GCA_002412425.1 Bacteroidales bacterium UBA5219
AACAAATTATATAATAGAAAGCAATTTAGTATTATAGGTGCATTTGCTTCTTCTTTAAAATTGCCTGTGGCTGGTTATCGTCGCTTTATAGAAGGTGGACTCTTTAGAGTTGATGAGTGGGGATATTATTGGTCTAGTACTGTGAGTAGTAAGCAAGCAATACTCTTATTTTTCGACAATACGAGTGCTTCCACTCCCCCTAATTTACGTGCATACGGCTATTCAGTGAGATGTATAAAAGATTAGTTTTTTGAGGAATTTTTTATTTATGCTTAATTTAGATTGTATGAGTGGTTTAAATTTATTTGAAAAAACTTTAGTTTTTCTAAGTTTTAATTGTTTTAGTCTAGTTGTTTTATCACAAGGTGTTGCTTTTAATAATACAGGAGATTTTTCTGATACCTCTGCAATGTTAGATGTTAATAGTACAAATTTAGGTGTGTTAATTCCTCGAATGACTATAACACAAAGAGATGCTATTTTAAATCCTGCTCATTCTTTGTTAATTTTTAATATTACAACAAATTGTTTTGAGGCTTATAATCAAGATAATAGTGAATGGTTTGCTTTTGGCTGTTTAGAAAATCCTTCAGAATTTCCTAATTCTTTTGTACATTGTGGTGCTATAACGAAAATAGTTGCTGTAACCAATCCAGAAACAGGCAAAACATGGATGGATAGAAATCTTGGAGCCTCACAAGCAGCCACAAGTAGTACTGATACTAGTTCTTATGGTGATTTATACCAATGGGGTAGATTTGCTGATGGACACCAGTGTAGAACTTCGCCAACAACCACTATTTTAAGTTCTACAGACAGTCCCGGTCATGGTAATTTCATTATAGGTATGTCTTCTCCATATGATTGGCGTTCTCCTCAGAATGTTAATCTTTGGCAGGGCGTAAATGGTATTAATAATCCTTGTCCTACAGGTTATCGCATACCAACTGTTGCAGAATGGGAAGATGAGCGTGCAAGTTGGTCTAGTAACAATGCTGCTGGTGCTTTTGCTTCTCCTTTAAAGTTGCCCATGACGGGTTATCGCGGCCGTAACAATGGTACGCTCTACCTCGTTGAGTACCTCGGCGACTATTGGTCGAGTGCTGTGGATGGTACGGGCTCAAGTTACTTGATCTTCGGCAGTAGTACTGCCAACACGAGTAACGCCACCAACAGGGCGCAAGGGTTAACAGTGCGTTGTATAAAAGACTAAATTAATTTGAATTAAGAATTATGATTGAAGAATTATGAATTTAGAATTGTGTTTCGGCATAGCTATTAGTTTTGCAAAATGAATTTCGGCAGTACTTTCTTTTGTGGTTTAAAACTAAAACTTTTATCTCAACATTTTTATTTATATGAATTTTTTTGCACTAAGAACCAATCAACCCATGCGTCTATTTGTTCAACAGAGTTGGGGCGAAGTAAAATTTCTCTTTTATTGTCAAGTAAATAAATAATTGGTGTAGCAAACACATAATAAGATTTAACTATAGGGCTTTCCCACTTTTGATAGTCGCATACGCTAATAAAAGGAAATATTTTTGCATAATTTTTAAATATTTCTTCATCTACATCAAGCGAAACAAACACTACTTCAACGCTTTGTTCTTTCCATTTTTCATACAGATTTGCTATTTTCACAAGCTCTTGCGGACAATGCGAACACCAGCTTGCACCAAAAAACACTATAGTATATTTATCTTTTATATCAGAAAGTTTTTTTGGCAATTTTGCATCTTCATATCCGTTTGCAACTATATTTTCAAATTTAAAATCAGTAGCTATATTTCCTTTTTTCATAGCTCTATAACTTTCTAATTGATAAGCAAAATCTGTAGTCAATGAAGTGCAGCTTCGCTCATTTAGCAATTTTAAAGCCAAATATTCAGAAGATGTGAACAAGCTACGTTTTTCAAGAAATTTGAATAGATGTTCAGATATTTTATTTAGTTTTTGTTCATCAACCAAAAGGTTTTCAACCATAGCATCAATAGATTTATTCATTTCAATAAATACCGAATCCAAACTTCTTCCACTATTTTCAATTAACCAAAAATGACTTTCTATAACATCTGCTTGCAAACCGCTTTTTTCTAAACGCCAATCAGTATAATCTAAATTTCGAAAAAACGCTATACTTGCAGGAATTTCCTCTGTGCGATATTGTGCAATAGTAGAAACCGAACTAACTAATTTACGCAAAGGCAAATAGTAGGTTAAATATGAATCTTTTGGCAAATTTGCTAGAAACAGACTATCTTCTTCTTTAATGCGATTAATTTCGTTATCAATTCCTTGATTAGCTATTTTATGAATAGCAAAAAGGCTATCATTTTTATAAATTTTATTTAGATAATTCCATGCACTCAAGGCTTGATCTCGTCTAGGGTGTTCACTTGAATATTGAGCAAACAATAGATTCTCTAATCCTTTTAAAGTTTGAACTGTTTCTACAAACCCCAATGCTTCGCCTTTTATTTCAATATCTTCGCCACTCAAAACAATAAAATATGGTCTATTGTCTGATGACTTTAGAAAACCCATTCCTTTGTCTTTGCTTGAATAAGTTAACGAAAAATTACCATTTTTATCAGATTTGGTTTGGTCAATAATGTAGTTTTCAAAACCATTAAAACAATAGAGTTTTACACTATCATTTTTAACTAATGACAAATTACCCGAAACTGATTGAGAGAAAGAACTTAAACTTATTAAAGGCAAAATTAAAAACAATAAAACTTTAATAATCATATTTTTTATACTTTTTGCAAATGTAGCATTTTTATTAGCAAAATTATAAAATATATTTTTAGAATGTGGTTAAATGAAAATAAGAATTTATATCAAGTGTAAAATTAATATTGGTTAATTTTTTTATTTGTTTATCTCTCAGAAAAGTTTTATTTTTGTAATAAATAATGGGAAATTATTAAACATATTTTATGTATATAGCTAATCCTATAAATGTTACGTTATCAAGAAAATATTACCAAAGACAATCATATTTTGAATGTAAATTCTGAAAATTTTTTAGAAGAATACAAACATATTGTTTGCAAATCGCAAGGGGCTTACGTTTCAAGTCAAATGCGAGATGAAATGATAATGGAAGGCGATTGTTTTAAAGAGTTGGAAGTAAAAAGTGATATGAGCGAACCAAGGGAAACATTAGCTAAACAATACGAGGAAAAAGACTTTTAGGACAGAAAAATAAGTGAAAATTTGAGAGACGGAAATTATGAAAATAAAATTTTTAGTGTTTTTTACATTTTTAAGTTTAAATATTTTTGCTCAACTTGAAGTAGCACCTAATAAGTATTATTTTGAATTGACCGACAAAAATCACAATCTTTATAGTTTAGATTCGCCTGAAGAATTTTTAAGCTTTAGAGCTTTGCAAAGAAGAGCAAATCAAAATATTATGATTAATTATTCTGATTTGCCTGTAAGTCAGTTCTATATAGATAGCATAAGAAATTGTGGTGTTGAAATTTTAAATGTATCGAAATGGTTTAATTCTGTTTTAGTTTATTCAGAAAATCCTGAACCTATCGAGCTTATTAAAAATTTAAGTTTTGTTAGTGGTTCAATAACCTATGAGATAAAAACCGAAGATGAGCGTGTGCTTGGTAATGAGTATAAAGTTTTGCGAGATATACAAAAAGGCGAAGAAGGCGATTTTTATTATAAGTATGGTCCTAGTCAAAATCAAATTTTTATGCACAATGGACAAAAGTTGCATAATAAAGGTTATCGTGGTCAAGGAATGTTGATTGCAGTTATTGATGCAGGATTTACCGCAACGCTTGACGTTCCAAGTTTGCAACATGTATTCCAAGACAATAGAGTGATAGCAACTCGAAATTTCGTACACGGTGGAGATTCTGTATTTAATTATAGCACTCATGGAATGCGTGTGTTTTCAATTCTTGCAGGAAATTCTCCATATTATCTTGTAGGCTCTGCACCAGAGGCTGAATATGTTCTTTTAATGTCAGAAGATCCAATTACAGAAAATCTTATTGAGGAAATAAATTGGATTTCTGCAGCTGAATTTGCTGATAGCATTGGTACAGACATCGTTAATGTTTCGTTAGGCTATTTAACTTTTGATATGCCAGTAAATAATCATAGCTATGAAGATATGGACGGCGAAACTACAATAATTGCTTTAGCTGCTCGCGAAGCCTCACATAAAGGAATGTTACTTGTCGTTAGTGCTGCAAATTCAGGAGAAAGTCAGTCACATCCATGGATTGCTTCACCAGGAGATGCAAAAGATATTATTACTGCTGGAGCTGTTTATGCAGATTCAACTTATGCAGCATTTAGCTCTATAGGTCCAAGTTATGATGGCAGAATAAAACCAGATTTAGTAGCTATGGGAGCAGGTACTTTTAATCAAGAACCAAATGGAGGGTTTGGTTATGGTAACGGAACTTCTTTTTCTGCACCACTTTTGGCAGGTATGTTTGCTTGTTTGTGGCAACAATTTCCAGAAAAAACAAATTTTGAAATTATGGAAATAGCAAAGCAAACTGCAAATTTATATAACAATCCAAATGCTTATTTAGGTTATGGAATCCCCGATTTTGACTTAGCTTCACAAATTTTAACTGTAGAAAAAGAAATTTCCAAAATGGAAAAACTTACTCTAAGTCCAAATCCTTATTATCACGATTTTAACATTCATTTAGATAATAATATTGGAGATGAAATTGTGATTGAAGTAAGCGATTTACTTTGTAGAAAACATTATTTGTGGTTTAAATTAAGAGCTTCTGAAAATAATCAAACAGTAAATATTCCTGATTTGGCAAACTTAAAACCAAGTATTTATATTGTTACAGTAAGCATTAATTCAAAAAAATATTCTGCAAAATTAATAAAACAGTAAAATGTCTCGACAAAGCCTGACATTATTAGAATTAAACGAAAAAATAAAATCGGCAATTAACGAAAGTTTTGATGCCCCAGTTTGGCTTGTTGCAGAAATAAATAATATAAATCTTCATAGAAGTGGACATTGTTATTTGGAGTTGGTTCAAAAATCCGAATATGATGATAAAATTATTGCTCAAATGCGTGCTACAATTTGGGCTTCGCAATATAGATTTATTGCTGCATACTTTAAGTCTGTTACCCAAAGAGATATTGAAAAAGGAATGAGCATTTTGGTTAAAGTAAGTGTTGAATTTCACGAACTTTATAGCATTTCTTTGAATATCAGAGAAATAGAACCATCGTTTACTTTGGGAGATTTAGAAAAACGAAAAAAAGAAATTATTGATAAACTTATAAGCGAAGGCGTATTTGATATGAATAAACTTTTACACCTTCCTGATGTAATACAAAGAGTTGCAATAATTTCTTCGAGTTCGGCAGCAGGCTTTGAAGATTTTATAAATCACATAGAAAACAATAAATTTGGATATAAATTTGAACTTAGCTTGTTTGAGGCAAATATGCAAGGTACAGGAACAGAAGAATCTGTTATTGAAGCCTTAAACGAAATTTATGAAAATATAGAAAATTTTGATGTTGTAGCAATTATTAGAGGTGGTGGTTCTAAAAGCGATTTGAGCTATTTCGACAATTATAATATTGCTTATCATGTAACTCAATTTCCTATCCCTGTTATAGCAGGAATTGGACACGAAAGAGACGAATCTGTTACCGATATGGTGGCTCATACAAAACTTAAAACACCAACAGCAGTAGCCAATTTTATTGTTGACTATAATAATGTTTTTGAAACAGAAGTTTTTGAAATTTTCAAATCTATAGTGACTGAAACTCAATATGTTATCGAAAATAAAGAAATGTATTTGGCTTCATTGGGTTTGAAAATATATAAAATCAAAGATGTTTTAATTAAAAATAACGAAGACTGCAACAGAAATATGTATAGAGTAAAAAATGCTTCTGTTCAATTAATTCGTAAAAATGAAAATCGTTTAAATAATTATTTTGAAAATTTAAAACTCTTAACTCATCAAAAAACTTATTTGGCAAATAAACATTTAGAAAATTCATTTTCAAGTTTGAAGAAAAATACAGAAATTTTGCTTTCAAAAAATGAGTTAAAACTTCAAAATTTATCAAAAAATATAGAATTAGCTAATCCTGAAAATGTTTTGAAACGAGGTTTTTCTATTTCTAAAATTAATGGAAAAATTATTGATGAAAACACAAATATAATGGTAGGAGATGAGCTTGAAACCATAACTTTTTCAAATAAAATTCTTAGTAATGTTACCAAAAATAAAAAGAAGTAAATATATTTTAATTTTATTGCTTGTCTTATCTTCTTACAGTCTAAAAGCTTGGGAAGTAAGGACGGATTCAACTTTATTTGTAAACCCATGGGTAGGACTTTCACATTATAAAATTTTAGGATTTCCACAATCATTTTCTTCTAACTATTTATCTTATGGAATAGACTTTGACTATCGCTTTCATTCGGAATTATCTTTCAAATTTGGCGTTTCTTTGATGAGTAAAGGGAATTATTATTTTGCAAGTTATGTAAATGCTGAAAACACACCAATGGGAGAGTTTAAAACCTTTAATAAATTTCAATATCTTTCTTTTCCACTTTTATTAACTTATAATTTATTTGGTGGCAAAAAACTTAATTTATTTATAGACTTAGGCGTAAATGCTGAGTTTTTATTACAAGCAAAAACTTATGCAAAATTACCTAAAACTTTTGAAGGAGTGTCGGTTGAGCAAGTAAACGTTGTGAACACAGACACATATAAACCTTTAAATTTTAGTTTAGTTGTAGGTTGTGGTTTTGAGTATAAAATTAAGCCAAATTTGTTAGTCTTTATACAAGCAAAATACGATCATGGCATAAATCAAATTTTAAAAGAAAATTCAACTTATGTTTTTAAACATAGAGGATATTGTGCAGGCATAGGAATAAAAATTGGAATACCTATAAAATACACTACTTCAACAAATTAGTAGAGTTTTAATTTTACCAAAATTCATCTTCAATTCTAAAAATCGCATATACAGAGTTCAAATCGTATTCGCCATATCTTGCTGGTCTTGCTCGTCCTAAACCCATGTAAGACATTGTGATAGCAATTCCTTTTTCATAATCTTTCCAGGCTACAAAAATTGCAGAATGTTCAATGTTTCTAAATTGTCTATTTATGTGATAAACCCAATCACCAGGTTTAAGCATTTCTTTTGGAGCATAAGGACCAGATTTTTTGGAATTAAAAACTTGAGTTTTCCTAAATAAATCAGACGATTCAACACTTCTATATATTGCGTTCAAATAATCCCAGCATGTGCCAACAACAAGTTTTTCGTCAATAATAGAAAACTTATAAGAATTTTGTAAAATTAAATTAGCACCAACACTACAAGATTGGCAATAAGGAATCCCAGACACATCACTTGCATCACAAGTGTCTGCTTCAATAATCCAAAAAGAAATACTGTCGTTTTTGTAAACATGTTTATATACATCATCTAAGAAAATAGCATTTAATAATGATGTGGAGTCTGTAAAAACTTGAACATCATCATAAAAATGATAATATAAATTTTGAGAATTTACATTTCCAAATGTTGCAAAAATCAGTAATAATATGCTTACAAAACCGACTTTCATTTTTATCTAATATCCATTTCTTTTAGCAAATGAGTTGCACCGGCGTATTTATCAATTATAAATAAAGCATAGCGAATGTCGATAGAAATATTTCTACACATTTCTGGATCGTACATAATGTCGCTCATTGTGCCTTCCCAGTTTCTGTCGAAGTTTATTCCAATCAATTCTCCGTTTCCATTAATTACAGGCGAGCCTGAATTTCCACCAGTTGTATGGTTAGAAGCGGTAAAACAAATATGTAAGCTACCATCAGCATCTGCATATCTTCCATAGTCTTTTGCTTCGTACAAATCTCTAAGTTTTTGCGGAACATCATAATCATAAACTTCAGGATTATCTTTTTCCATAATTCCTTCTAAAGTAGTGAAGTAGTTGTATTTAACACCGTCAGCTGGATAGTAGCTATCTATTTTTCCGTAAGTAATTCTCAAAGTGAAGTTAGCATCAGGGAACAAAACTTTATCATCTTGATGTTCGATTTGTGCTTTCATATAAATTCTATCAAGGCTGTCTAATTGTGTGCTATAACGAGAAAATTCTGCATCAACTTTATTGATATAAATATCAACATAATCTTTCATTAATAGATAAATAGGGTCTTTCATTAAAGTTTTGTAGGATTTTTCTGAAAACGAATTTAAAAAGTTGTTGAACTTTTCTTGATTTCCAAAAATTGAAGTTTTGTAGCAATGTTCAGCAATAGCTTCATATTTGTTTCCAGTTTTTACTTTAATTTTATCAAGTTGAGCAAAGTAATTTGGATGAAATTCTTGTGGAATATTTTCGTAATAAAGTTTAAGCATTTCAGCAAACATTTTTTTGTCTGTTTCTTCGTTATAATTTTTAAAATGATTGTCTGCTCTTGTTTGTGCATCTTTTTTAAGAACTTCAATGCTTTCAGCAGATTTGCCAACAACACCTTCTAAACTTCTCATTCTCAAAGCCAATAAAACTGCATCGCTACCAAAACCTGCTTCGTTTATATAAATCATTGCTAAATTATATGGAGATAAATTTTCGTAAATAGTTTTGTATTGGCTTAAAATGTATTTGTACTTTTTTGTTCTTTCGCTATCAGCATTTACCCAATTCATAAAATCTTGTTCGTATTGTTTTTTAACATTTACTGCGTCTAAGCGCTTAAGCCCGTTGATTTCGCCAATCCATTTTTTCCAACCATTAGCAATAGAAGCAGCTTTTGCAGAATATTGAATTCTAATTAGTGGGTCTGAGTTCATGGCAGCGTTGATGATGTCAAGTTTTTTCTTTCTAATCATTATTCTTGAAGGGTCGGTTTCGTTCATAACTTGCTCAACTGCCGATGAGGGCAAATATTCTGTTGTAGTGCCGGGATATCCAAACACCATAGTAAAGTCGCCTTGTTTATAGCCTTTTGTTGAAATTGGGAAAAACTTTTTTGGTTTATAAGGCACATTATCTTCAGAATAAGGGGCAGGTTTGCCATCTTTATCGCAATAAATTCTAAAAAGAGCGAAATCACCAGTATGGCGGGGCCACATCCAGTTGTCGGTATCGCCACCAAACTTTCCAATTGCTGAAGGTGGTGCGCCAACCAATCTAACGTCTGTAAAAATTTCGTTTATAAAAAGAAAATATTGGTTGTTATTATAAAACTGCTCAACTCTTGCTTCGTAATGGCTACCTTCAACAGAAGCTTTTTTAATTTTATCAATATTTTTTTTAATTATTGAATATCTTTCTTGTTCTGACATATTATCATTTACGCCTTCGAGTACGGCATCTGTAACTTCGCTCATACTGATTAAAAACGTAACTTTTAAGCCAGGATTTGCAAGCTCATCTTTTTGCGACATAGCCCAAAAACCATTTGTTAGATAGTCATTTTCTAAACTCGAATGTTGTTGAATTTGTCCATAACCGCAGTGATGATTTGTAATTAAAAGTCCTTGGTCGGAAATAAGTTCGCCAGTACAGCCACCGCCAAAAATAACAATAGCATCTTTCATCGAAGCCTGATTAATGCTATAAATATCTTCTGCGCTTAACTTAAAACCTTTGGCTTTCATGTCGTCGAAATTATACCTTTCTATTAAAATCGGAATCCACATTCCCTCGTCTGCAAGTGCAGGGAAAAACAAAATGCTTGATAAAATTAAAATAATTAGTTTTTTCATTATTTCTAAGATTAAATAATTTATAAAATTTAAAATTAAAGCACAAATTTAGTAAAAAATTTCAATTTTATGAAGTTTTGGTTTTTAACTTACGAATTTTAAACTCTGTTGGCTATCCCGCTCGCTCGGATTTTTCCGCACAACCCCGCTCGCTCGGATTTGCAATCCGAGTGTAACATTTCCAAACACTCGGATTACAAATCCGAGCGAGCGTCATAGGTGTTGGAGCGAGCGTCATAGGTGTTGGAGCGAGCATCATGGGTGTTATGATTGCAAACAGAGTGAGCCATGCGAACTCTGCGAAGCAAGTATAGACACCCCTTGCATTAAAGAAATTTTATCAGTGTGAAGTTTTTAAAAAATCACTACTAAAAACTAAAAACTCACTACTAAAAACTAAAAAGAGTGAGCTTGCGAACTCTGCGAAGCAAACCCAAGCGAGCGTAGCGAGCAAATAATTATCAATTTTCTAAGGAGCAAGTGCAGAGTCAAGCTTGCTTGAACTATGCCGAGAGACGACAGAAAATGTAGCGAAGCTAAATTATTTAATTATCAATTATCAATTAAAACTCCATGATTTCCTTATAAAGTTTCTGCACGGGCAAACCCATTACATTATAGAATGAACCTTCAATATATTCAACTGCAATCATGCCAATCCACTCTTGAATGCCGTATGCTCCAGCTTTATCGTAAGGCTTATAGTTTTCGATATAATATAATATTTCGGCTTTGCTTAGTTTAGAAAACTTTACTTTAGTTTCTGCAAAAAAACTTGTGGTTTTATTTATTGAGCGAAGGCAAACACCTGTAAAAACAAAATGCTCATCGCCACTTAAAAATTCAAGCATTTCAATAGCTTCTTCTTTGTCTTTAGGCTTTCCTAAAATTTTATTGTCTTTCCAAACTATGGTGTCGGCAGTAACAAGAATTTCGTTTTCTTTTAAACCTTTATAATTTAGAGATTTTTCTTTTGCAAGATGAATGGCAATATTTTCGCGAAAAACATTATCGGGAATAATTTCTTTGTTTTCGGGGGCTTTTACAATTTTTAAATTGAAATTAAATTTAGAAATAAGTTCTTTACGCCGCGGACTGCCAGAAGCAAGTAATATGGTGTAGTCGGGTTTTACAAAATTAAATTTTTCCATAAACTATTGAGCTAAATATAAAGCTAAATAAAATACCAAAAACAATTATTAAATTAATTAAAGTAAGCATAGTTTTATGTTTTTTCGGCGTTTTCAATGTTAGTGCAATAAGGAATAATAATGCTGTTGGGAACACTAAAAAAGCATAAATATAAAACGGTGCTATTATGTGATTTCTCAAAAACAAAAGTTTTGACAAATAAACTTCCCAACAAAGAATAATAGCAATTATGGCAACTAAGCTTAATATGGCAATAATAATGTCGGTTTTCCTTTTTCCAAAAACTGTAGGAAAAGATTTTATTCCTGTTTCTAAATCGCCATTATATTCTATGCAATCTTTTATTAATTCTCGGATATAAGTGAATAAAAAAGCAAAAATTGAAAAGCCAATAATAAATTGAACAGATAGTTTTATTGCTCTTATGCTATTTTCTTCCCATTGTGTTATTGAGTGTTCTAAGGCAAAATATTCAGTAAGAGCAACCGATAGCGGAATTAAAGCTATTATTAAAGCTAAGCTAAAATTGCCTATAAATAAAATTCTTTTTAGCTCGGCAGAATAAGTCCACAAAACAGCAACTATAAAAATAAACATTATGCCTAGAGTTAATTTATGTGCAAAATAAGCAGCAATAAATCCACAAATTAATCCTAGTACATTAAAAACTACATTTAAAGAAATTAATTGTCGTCTTCTAACTTTGAAAGCTACTAAAGTTTTCTTGGGTTTGTTTATAAAATCAGTTTTTCTATCAAAATAATCGTTTATAAAATTACCAGCCATAACTAAAAAAACTGCTGAAAGGACAAGAAATACAAAGCCAATATCAGGAAAGGCAGGAGGAATTTTATAATAAGCAAAAAGTGCTTGGGCAATTGCATATCGCATTGCAATCATTGTGAGTACAATGATAAATAAATTTTTCCAGCGGATTAGTTTTAGAATGTTAGTGTTCATATTGTAGGTTTTTAGGTGTTAAACGCATCATCGTCCATCCATAATCCTTTTGCTCTAAGTACTTGCTCTGTAATGTCTCTCACACAGCCTTCTCCACTTTTTTTTGAAGAAACATAAAGTGAAATTTCTTTTATTTCATCAGCTGCATCAGCAGGGCAACAAGCTAAGCCAACAGTTTTTAAAAGCTCATAATCAGGAATATCATCTCCCATATATAGGGTTTTTCCCTCGTCGAGATTATATTTTTCTTTTAGTTTAGCAAAATCATCAATTTTTCTTTTGCTTTTTATTATTACATCTGGAATGCCAAGTGCTTCGTAACGAATTTTTACAGATTCGTTAGTTCCACCAGATAAAATAATTACTCGCAAACCTTTTTTAATAGCATATCTTAGAATATAGCCATCTTTAACATTTGTTGAACGTAAAAGCTCGCCTGTTTCGCTAATTAAAACATTTGAAGCAGATAATACTCCATCAATATCGAAAATTAAAGTGTCTAAATTTTTTAATTTTTCTTTAAAATTAAGATTTTTTAAACTGTTTATCATTTTTTAAAATGTGTTTCTTCAATACTTTTACTCATTAACTTATAAATTTCTAACAAAAGCTCATCTTTACTTAAAAATTGGGCATGTTTTTCCATAATTTCATAATCTCGTCTGACAGCAGGACCAGTTTGTGAAGCAAAAGCTCCATTTTCAATTACTTTTTCAAAACTTTGTTTTAGCAGAGCTTTAATAATATTTTTATCAATTTTATTGTCTTCTAAAATTTTTTCGGCTAAGCTTATGCAGTGGTTCATAAAATTACAGCCAAAAACCCCAGAAAGATGAATTACTTGTCTTTGCTCTTCGTTGATTATATAATAATTGCATCTAAGTCTTTCGCTTAATTGTATTAATGCGTTTAAAGTTTGTTTGTTTGAAGCTTCGATACAAAGTGGAAGTTTTGAAAAATCTATTTTTGAATTTCTCGAAAAAGTTTGAAAAGGATAAAACACTCCGTAATTTTCAGTTATATTTTCAAAAATATTCATACTTAAACTACCGGCAGTATGTAGCAGAGTTTTATCGGGATATGGTTTAAGTTTTTTTACAATACTTAAATTTGCTTCGTCTGTCATTGCAAATAGAAAAGTATCTGCATTTTCATCAATTTTATTTATATCGTTTGTAAAATCGCAGCCAGCCATATTTGCTAGTTGCGATGCAGTTTCTAAGTTGCGACTAAAAATTTGAGAAATTTCCACCCCAGCTATGCAAGCTGCTTTGCAAAAATGAAAAGCTAAATTGCCAGAGCCAAGAATTACAATTTTATTTATCATTTGTCTGAATTTGATAACACAAATTTAATAAAAATATGTGAAATATAATAACAAATAAAAATATTTGTAAAAAATAAACTAATTATCTGAACAAAATATCTTTTTTGATAAGTTAAGAGTTTAATTTAGCTTGTTTTTTCTTTTTGTTTTCAAAAAATAATCCAATTCCCATCATTAAAAATAGAATTATTGAGCTAGCGTAAGAAATTGCAACTCCTTTTTTATAAACTTCGGGTATAAATTCAAATTTTATTTCGTGTTTACCAGCAGGAACTAGCATTGCTCTTAAAATATAATTTGCTCTAAAGTGCGAAGTTTCGTTGCCGTCAATAGTAACTTTCCAACCGTGTGGGTAATAAATTTCAGAAAATACTGCAAGTTGTTCAGAATTTGTTTTGCTTTCATAAACCACATAGTCAGGAGCAACATCTTTAAGTGTTATTGTAGCTGTGCTGTCTTCAATATTTTTCCAATCTTTAATAAACTCATTATATCTTTGCTCTACTATTGCTTCTTTTTTAGGCGAAAATGAATTTAATTTTGTAATTTCTTCGTCTGGACTTTCAACTTTAATTATGCTATCCACGAACCAAGCATTTCCTAAAGCGTTTTTATTTATAATAGGATTTCCTTCAGGGCTGTAGATAATGTATTTTGTATTTAGCATGTCCATAATTGGAGTACGTGCTTGTTGGTCAAACAATTGTTGAAGTATTGCTGGTTCAAATTGGTTTTTAATTCCTTCTCTAATAATATATTCTGAGAAATACATTTCTCTAAATAGCACAGAATCGTGAACTTCTTGGTATCTGCGCATTTTAGCTCCAGAATAACCACCTATAGATTTATGATAATACGAAGTTGAGCCGTCATTAAACACGCTAGTTGCTCCAGTAGAAAGATTGCAAACTCTATAATGTGGGTCGTTGTCTGCTAGGATAAAACTATCTGCAGGAGTTTTGTCAAAAGGTACTTCGTATTTTCGCTTTGTAACAAAATTATCATCGTTCAAATATCTTTTGTTTATTGTCCACATATCTGCTAAAACCAATACTGCTAGCGATGCAATTACAAGGTTTGGTTTTAGTTTTTTATTTATTAATAAATAAACCAAAACTGCTGCAAGCAAAATAAACACAAGTGAACGAGTAGCATCTTTTCTAACTAAATCGGCTCTGTCTTGAGTAATGGCATTTATAAAATCATTTTTGAACTGTTCTTTTGCATTGGCATATTCTGCTTCGTTTGGAAAATATGAGGCAAACATTTCTGCTGTTCTAACTTCGCTTTTGTTTTCTCCACTCAAACCAGTGATGCTAGGACTTATGATGAAAATGAGAGTTACAAATGCTGTTACACCAAGTGCAATATAAAAACTCGACATAAGTTTGCGTTTGTCAATTTTGTTTTTTACAATTTCGGCAATTGATAAAATAGCTAAAAGTGGCATAGCTGTTTCGGCAATCACTAATATCATAGAAACAGTTCTAAACTTGTTGTAACCAGGTACATAGTCTAAGAAGAAATGAGTAAGCCACTCAAAATTTCTTCCCCAAGCTAATACAATTGAGAATATAGTTAGTGTTAGAAGCCACCATTTTAGTTTTCCTCTTACTATTAACAGTCCAAAAACAAACAAAAACACAACTATTGCACCAACATATACAGGACCGGCAGTAAAGGCTTGGTCGCCGAAATAGGTTGGCATATTTTTACAAATTTCATTTGCATTTTGTTTTCCAAAAACATTTTTGATTACTGCATGGGTTTCAGAATCTTCTGACAATGCAGAGTATGAAGCACCACCTTTAGCATTTGGAATTAATAAAGTGAAAGTTTCTCCAATTCCATAGCTCCAACTTGTAGCATAGTCTTTGTCAAGTCCAGAAGTATAACCTGCACCTTGCTTAGTTGCTAGTTCAGATTTTCCTCGAATAGAGTAGGGAATATACTCTTGGGTGGTCATTAAAAATGCTGCATTAATTCCAAGCGATAAGACAAAACCTATTGCTAGTATTCCAACAGTTTTAAAAAATCGTGGTAAATATTTTTCTTTTATAGCCCAAACAAATTCGAAAATTCCGTAAATAATTACAGCCAAACCAGTATAGTATGTTATTTGAACGTGGTTAGTTAAAATTTGCAGAGCTAAAAAGAAAGTCATTAAAAACATTCCTGCCCACGGCTTTTTTCGCTCAAAAGCTAAAAGCACTCCACCAAGTATTGGACCCATAAATCCTATAGCCATTGCTTTTGTGAAATGTCCAGCAGCAATAATTATAAAATAATAAGACGAAAATCCGAACATTAATGCTCCCAACATCGACAACCACGGGTTGACTCTAAGAATGTTTAATAAAATATAAAAGCCAAGCAGATACCAGAAAATCATATTTATTGGTGTGGCATCATTGAAAATTAAAACTTTATAAATTTTGAAAAATATATTCTCTTGTTTGGCAGTAGAAACAGCATAAGTTGGCATACCGCTAAACATACTATTATTCCAAAATACTAATCTGTCGTGTTTTTTTTCGTAATCATTATTAGCTTTTGCAATAGCCGTGTAGGTATTATAGTCGTGTGTTGATATTCGTTTTCCATTCAAATACGGACTGCTGTAAATTGAAGCAATTATCAAAAATGCTGCTACTGCAATAAAATGAGGTAAATTTTTTGAGAAAAAAGCTGATTTCATAATGTCAAATCTTTAATTTGGTGTAAAAATATAAATAATTAAGAAATTGTAATAATTAATTCAGTTAAAAGAGTTTTTAGTGTTGAGTTTTTGAGTTTTTAGTTTTTAAAATTTCAAAATGAAACATTATTTGTAAAAATACGTATATTATAATAATGGTTAAATCTTATATTGTAAAAAAAATAGTTTTACTTTTTGCATTATGCCAAATCAGTTTTATAGTTTTTTCTCAAAACTTTAAAGTTGGTACATATTTTAATGTAAGCAATCAAACTGCTAATTATTTAGAAAAATCTGAATTTTTAAAACCAGAAAAAGCAATGTTTTTCAGTTGGGAATATGGACTTCTTTTTGATTATAAATTTAATGAAACATTACTCTTAAAAGCTAGCATAGGTTATAGTCAAAATCATTTATTATTTCCCAATTTTTTTATTTCATCATTTCATTACAATGATGTTCCTTTTAGTGTTGCTTCAAAAATAAATGTGCTAAAAATCAACAATTTTAGCGTCTTTGTTGAAAATGGTATGTCATTAGCCTTTTGTGACTCATACACTTATAACAGCATAATTGAAACTTCTGCAAGCACTATAAAAGGTAGTATTTCAGATTATAGTTTCACAAGTAACTGGTCTTTCGGTTTTGTTAATGGAATTGGAATATCCTATTTAATTAAATCTAAATTTGAAATAGATATTTTTGCAAATTATTATTCTGGAATTAATAAAGTTTGGGAGAATAATAGCATTTTAATTAACGAAGTTGGTGGTGGACAAAATTTTTACACAATTTCTAGCAATGGTTCTTGTATAAATATTGGGCTGGGATTAGGATATTGTTTTAATTAAAAAATATCTTAAAACATCGTACTAAAAAAGTTGAAATTTTTTATAATCCAACTTTCTGAACTTTAAAAACTTTATAAACTTTACAAACTTTAAAAACTTTTATTCTATCTTTGAAGCGTGAAAAAAATAATTGTTTTAATATTGTTTGTACAGTTTGCTTATTCTTTATTCTCTCAGCACGAAAATATTGAAAGGCATTTTACATCATATAAGCTCTACAACTTGCCTTATGCTGATGATACTTACGATAAAGACACACTTACAGATTCTTTTTTTCTCTATTTACCTCAGCAAAAATACAGCTTACATCCTTTAGGGCTCCCAAATCTTGGAACAGCATTTTTTCCATCTTTATTTTCAGAAAACCAAACTCACGAATATTGGTTTTTAAGAAATTATATCCCCTACATTAGACAACACGACGAAATAGTTTACTTTGATGCCAAAAAACCTTTTACACTTTTTAAATTTGCTGGTGGTGGAAAAGGGCAGGAGTATGTTAGGTTTTTACATACACAAAATATTTCGCCAACATTTAATTTCGTATTTAATTATGATATTATAAATTCTGACGGATATTATCAATATTCTAAGTCTAAAATTAATGCAATAAGTCTCGCAACTGCTTATACTAAACGAAAGTATCAGTCTCATTTTAATTTTATTTTTAACAAAATAAATAACTTAGAAAATGGAGGATTGAGTGATATTGATAAATATTTAAACTCTAGTTATTCGGCGGGAACTTATGCAACAAATCTTATGCAGGCACAAAATACAGTTTCACAACTTGGATTTCAATACAATCAGGAGTTTGGCTTTGGGAAATATGATGTTGATACAATTGTTCAAGGAAACGATACTAGCTTGAATAAAACTTTTGATAGCAAATTTTCAATTATTCATGATTTAAAAGCTGATAGATATTTTAGAATTTATCAAGATAAACCATCTGCTTATTATCCAAATACATATTTCAACTTAGAAAACACTTTTGATTCATCGGCATATAAAGTTTTGGATAATAACATACTGTTAAATTTTAATATTGCTCAAAGAGGAAAAATAGAAAAATTTAAAGTTTTAGCAGGTGTAAAATCATATTTATATAATTATGACATAGATACTCTTAAATCATATTTGTATTTTTCTAATTCTTTAATTGGAAATTTAATTTTAGAAACTGAGAAATCGCATTTGAATCTTGAAGCAGATTATTGTTTTATGGGGTTAGATATTGGAGATTTTGGAATAGCAGGCAAATATTCTTTAGATATTGGGAAGACAATAAATTGGCAATCAGAATTAAATTTAAACTCAAGAAATGTTGATGACTTTATATATATATATTCTTCGAATCATTATGCTTGGGAAAATGATTATTATAAGACACAAACTTTTGCTACAAATACAAATTTGAATTTTGAAAAAATAAAACTTTCTACAGGAATAAACACTAATTTATTACAAAACTATATTGTTTTTAACCAAGAATCTATGCCAGTTCAAATCGCTCAATTAAATTTTATTGCAGATGCTTGGCTAGCAAAACGCTTTGATTTTGGTAAGTTCCATTGGCTTTCAAAGTTGAGTTATCAATACATTAAAGATAAAAGTCGAATACCGCTTCCAGATTTTGTTGCTTATTCTTCGATTTATTTTCAGTCGCCAATGTTTAAAAAAGTAATGATTTTACAATTAGGATTTGATGTTAAATATTTTTCAAAAACTTATTTATATGCTTATAATCCTGCTTTAAGTACTTTTTATTTACAAACAGAGCGTAAATATGGAAATTATCCTAATATGGCTTTCAATATTAGTGTGCTCATTAAACGACTTAGAGGTTTTGTAAGAATTAGTAATTTCAACTCTTTTATTATGGGAAAAAATTATTTTGGTTCACATAAAATGCCAGATAATCCATTCTCGTTTAATTTCGGAATCTCGTGGGAATTTTATGATTAATTCATAAATTGTTGAAAAAATTTTCGTTTAAATTAATCTATATAAGAATATTTTTTGTTACATTGTAAAAAAATAAATTTTACGTGAGCCCAAAACCAGGAAGTCATATAAAAAGTTTTAGAATTTTTACTATTGTATTATTTGTAATTCTTCTAATTTTAGGATTGTTTGCTGTCTTGCATTACTTTAAATTTGGTTTTGGCATTGAAGAAAGCAAACGAGATTATGAAGAAATAATAGAATCTAAAGAACTAAGAGTTGTTTTAGCAACAAATCCTATCGACTATTTTATTTATCAAGGTCAGCCTATGGGTTTTCAGTTAGAAATGTTAGAAAGTTTTGCAAAATCTAAAGGTTTAGAGTTAGTAATAAAAATTGAAAACGATGCTCAAAAAGGTGTGGAAATGTTGTTAGACAGAGAATGCGATATATTGGCTCAAGGAATTATAAACTCTTTAAGTCAAGAAGCTTATGTTAATTATACTTTGCCAATTCGTTCTACACGTTTAGTTTTGGTTAAGCATGTTCCTAAAAATGAGGATATTTTAAATTTAAAACCAGATACAGATGGTAATACAACACTTAAATATATTTATGTCGCTAAAAATCAGACAGATATAAAGGTTTTGAAAACTTATTTAACAGAAATAATCCCTAATTTTTATTTAGTAGAAATTGATTCTTTATCTAACGAAGCAATAATAAAAAATGTTTCAGAAGGAATTTTTGATTTTACAGTTGTCGATTATAATATTGCGAAAATTAGTGAAAGTTATTGGCACAATATCGATTATTCCACAGATGTAAGTGTAAGTAAAAATATTTCATGGTCGCTTCGTCCAGAATCTAAACAATTATTGGATAGTGTGAATTTTTGGCTTGAAGACTTCTTGCAATCAAACGATTACAGAAGGTTAAATCTAAAATATATAAACAATAATAAAAATTTGGTTGATTTAGAAAGTGATTTTTATTCCATTAGCACAGGAAAAATTAGTGAATATGATGATAAAATTCGCAAATACAGCAAGTTAATAAATTGGGATTGGCGTTTAGTATCATCATTAATTTATGAAGAGTCTAGATTTAACCCTGATTTAGTAAGTTGGGCAGGAGCTTATGGACTAATGCAGCTAATGCCAGTAACATTTAATACTTTTAAAGATCCGGAAAAATCAGGGATTGATGCTCAAATTTATTCTGGAGTAAAATATATAGAGTTTCTTGATAAAAAGTTTTTAGAGCAAGTTCCTAAACAAGAAGATAGAATTTATTTTGTGCTGGCATCTTATAATATAGGTCCAGGACATGTTGAAGACGCTATGAGACTTGCAGAAAAGTACAAAGATGATGTCTCTTCTTGGGAGTCAGTTGCTTTTTATCTTTCTAATATGTCAAATGCAAAATACTATAAAGATCCTGTGGTAATTCATGGATACTATCCAGGTATATATGCTGTGAGCTTTGCAGAATCAATTGTCAAAAGGTATAAACACTATCAAAATGTTATACCTAAATGATTTACTCAACAATAAATTTAAAGTTTAAAACTTCATTATCAGAAATAGCATTTAAAATATAAACACCACTTTGTAAGTTGCTTATATCGATGTTGATTATGTCTTTTAAATTGGTACGTGTTATTAGACATTTTCCGCTAATATCATAAATATTTAAAACATCAACTTTTACTTTTCCTAAATCAATAAAAATTTGCGAACTAGCAGGATTTGGGAAAATTGAAATGTTTTGGCTAATATTTGTTATCGAAGAAGATACAATACCATTACCTTTTAAAATTATTTTAAAATTACTTTGTTCAGAATCATTAGTTAATAATAGCTGAGCAGTTTTTAATCCTTGACTTATTGGTATAAATTTCACACCTAAGTTGATTGTGCTTACTGGGTTTAAGCATGAGTCAATATTTTCGTCAAATTCAAGTGCAAAATTATCAGCATTATTACCTTGAATTACAAAAAGATTTTCATTAGTAAAACAAATATAGTCACCGCCGTCTGTTGAAATATTTAAACTAATTGTAAGTGTATCATCGTTAAAAACTATATTTCCAAAATCTAAAGTTTGTCCATTATTTATAATCTCATTATCTTTTTTAACAATAAGATTTGATTTCTTTCTAAAAATATATGCAGAGCCAGAATTGTTTAAATAGTTTTGATTATTTATATCATGGTCTTCTTGGTTTGCTGTAACAATGAAGTTATAGCCTTGAATTGCAACTTTATATCCAAAAGAGTCGTTAAGACTTCTATCACTAGCACATAATTTTTGTATTTGTACCCAGTTATTGTTTTGCAATTCAAAAAGATAAGCAGAACCAGCATTAGAAAAGTTATTTCCTCCATTTATATCGTGGTCTTCAAGATCTGCACCAACAATTGCATAATTTCCACTTATTGCTACGGATTGACCAAATCTATCATTGGCTTCTAAATCTGAAGGTATTAGTTTTGTTTGTTGTTCCCAAGTGTTTGAACTATATTTAAAAATGTATGCAGCCCCACTTGATGTTAAACTAGAACTTTCGTCGTGATAATGAGCGCCAACTATGATATAATCACCGCTTATAGAAACAGAGTATCCGAAATTGCTTTCAGCTTTTCTATCATCAGCAACTAGTTTTTGTTTTATAGTCCAAGTGTTATTTTCTTTTTCTAAATAATAAACTGCACCAGCATTTGTTTTGGGTGTATAACCATTTGCGTTGTAATCTTGCAAATAAGCACCCACAACTAATCTGTTTCCTTCTATAGCAAGCGAAGCACCAAAATAATCAGCAGTTCTTCTATCATGAGCAACCATTTTTTGTGTTTCTGTCCAAGTTCCTCCTTGATTTTTAAAATAGTAAACTGCTCCAGCCATATCTGTTTGATTTCCACCATTTTCATCAGTGCCTTGTGCATAAGCACCAATTACAATGTCATTTCCGCTAATTCCTACAGAACAACCAAACCAATCTTGTGTGTTTCGGTCAGATGCACAAATTTTTTGTATTTCTGTCCAATTGCCACCAATGTTTTTAAAAACGTAAGCCGAACCAGTGTTTAATTTTGTGTTTTGTCCATTTTCATCTTCATCTTCTTGTGGAGCGCCAACAACAATAAAATCACCATCAATAGCAACAGAATGACCAAAATAGTCTCCACCACTTCTATCGCTTGCTACTATTTTTTGGTAAAAAATCCATTCTCCACTTTCATTCTTGAAAATATAAGCAGCACCAGCATCTGTTAAAATATTTTCTTCACTATTATCTGCATCTTTTTTTTCTTGATTAGCCCCTATAATGGCAAAATCTCCACTTATGGCAACAGAAGCACCAAAGAGAGCATTGTTTGCTCTTTCGTTAGCAGTTATTTTTAATCTTTCAGTCCAATCTTGTGAAAATGCAAAATTTGCAACAAGTGCAAAAATAAATGTTACTTTAATTTTAAAAAATATTTTCATAGTCTTTAGTTTTAAAAATACAAAGATAAAAAATTAATTCTTTATTGACTTTTAAATCCTAGAAATTATAGCTAACCATTAAGATTTCATATTTAATGTAAAAAAATGCAAAATTTGTGTTGTTGTATTAAAATAATTACTATTTTTGACCGAACGTTCAGTCAAAAAAATATATAAATATAAAAAACTATGCAATACAAGGGTTTAACAACAACAGAGGTTGAGCAAAACCGACAAGTTTATGGGTCAAATCTTATAACACAGCATAAAAAAAGGTCTGCTTTTAAATTGTTTTTAGAAAAATTTAATGACCCTTTGATAAAAATATTACTAATTGCTGCTTTAATATCTTTTGGAATTGGTTTTGTTAACGATCAATTTATCGAAGCTATCGGAATATTATTTGCAATTTTTTTAGCAACAGGTATAGGCTTTTGGTTTGAATATGATGCTAACAAAAAATTCGATATTTTAAATTTAGTAAATAATGATACTTTGGTAAAAGTTATTCGAGACGGATTTGTTACCGAAGTTAGAAAAGGAGATATTGTTGTTGGTGATTATGTTATTTTGTCTGTCGGTGATGAAGTGCCAGCTGATGGGATTTTGATAGAGTCTGTTTCTTTATTAGTAGATGAATCGAGTTTGACAGGTGAACCATCTACGAGAAAAGGCGTAGATCTCAATGAATTTAAAAAAGAAAGCACTTTCCCATATAATAAGGTGTTGCGAAGTTCTAAAATTCTTGATGGAAGCGGAATTTTTGTAGTTGACGCAGTTGGTGATAGTACAGAATATGGAAAAGTAGCAAAAAGCTCTGTGGAAATATCTAATGTAAAAACTCCACTTAATATTCAATTAGAAAAGTTAGCTGGATTTATTGGTGTTGTCGGTACTAGCGTAGCTATTTTAACTTTTTTTGCACTTCTGATTAAAGATTTAATGTTAAAAAAGATTAGCTTAACTTTTGAACAATCATATTTCTTTATAAGCATTATTATATTTTTTGCTATTCTTAGTTTAAAATTGTGGTTTCCATATTTTAGCAGTTTTAAAGAAATGCTTTTTAAGAAAAAAAGTGTGTTTTTAGAAAAAGTTGAAAAAATAAAAACAATCAAACTTTTTGTTATTGCTCTCTTAGTGTTGATACTAAGTGTTTTAGTGTCCTTGATTTTCGATTTTCATGTTTTAGAAAAATCGGCTTGGATGGATATTCCTACTGCCTCAAGGATTTTACAATATTTTATGGTTGCTGTAACTTTAGTCGTTGTTACTGTTCCCGAAGGTTTACCAATGAGCGTTACTCTTTGCTTAGCTTTGAGTATGAGAAATATGCTGAAGTCAAATAATTTGGTTAGAAAAATGCAAGCAACCGAAACCATGGGAGCTTGTACAGTTATTTGTACCGATAAAACTGGAACTTTAACAAAAAATCAAATGGAAGTTGTTGAAGCTATGTTTTTTGGAAGAGAAGTTTTGGATTTTAATGGTGGCGATGATAATTTGATTTTTATAAAAGAAAATATTTCTGCAAACTCAACTGCAGATTTAGATTATTCTGATGAAACAAAAATAAAAGGTGTTGGAAATCCAACAGAATCTGCTTTGTTGTTGTGGCTTCATAAAATGCACTGCCCATATGAAAAAGTTAGAAATGCTACAGAAGTTCTAGAACAATTGAGTTTTTCAACAGATAGAAAATACATGGCAAGTGTTGTGTTTTCGCCAATCTTAAATAAGAAAGTTTTGTATGTAAAAGGTGCTTCGGAAATACTTTTTCATATGTCGAAGCAAGTTTATTGCGAAGACGGAGTTAAACCAAATTCAGAATGTAGTGATCTTATAAAAACAATTTTGGCAAAAAACCATTCTCAAGCACTAAGAACTTTAGGCTTTGCTTATGAAATATTAGAAGATGATACTCCTAGAATTGAAGATGCAAAATTAGTAAATCATAATTTAACTTTTTATGGTTTTGTAGGAATCCAAGATCCAATTAGAGATGATGTTAACGAAGCAGTAGCAACTTGTCTTAAAGCAGGAATTGATATAATAATTGTTACAGGCGACACTTATGGAATTGCTGTTGAAATTGCTAAAAAAATAGGATTGTTAAATGCTGATTATGATGAAAAAGCAGTTCTAACAGGTGATGAATTTAGTAGTTTAACTGATGAAGAATTATTGTTGAGACTAAAAGACCTTAAAATATTATGTCGTGCTAGACCTTTAGATAAAAAACGATTGGTTCAGTTACTTCAAGAGTTGGGAGAAGTGGTTGCAGTAACTGGTGACGGAACAAACGATGCTCCAGCCTTGAATTTTGCTCACGTTGGACTTTCTATGGGTAGTGGAACTGCTGTAGCAAAAGAAGCAAGCGACATTACTATTATGGACGACTCTTTTAACAGTATAGGCTCAGCAGTTTTGTGGGGAAGAACTTTGTATCAAAATATTCAAAGATTTGTAGTATTCCAATTAAGTATAAATCTTGTAGCAATGCTTATTGTTTTTATCGGTTCTATTGTTGGACATGAAATTCCTCTTACTATAACTCAAATGTTGTGGATTAATTTAATAATGGACACTTTCGCAGCAGGAGCATTTGCTAGTTTACCACCAAATAAATCTGTAATGAATAATAAACCAAGAAAAAGCAATGAATTTATTATAAACAAAACAATGAGGAACAGTATTTTTATAACAGGACTTAGTTTTGTCGTTATATTGTTAGCTCTATTATATTATTTTACAGACGAAGATGGAAATATCTCTATATATAATTTGAGCTTGTTTTTCACTACATTTGTAATGCTACAGTTTTGGAATATGTTTAATGTAAAAGCTTTATTTACAGGAAAATCTGCTCTGAAATCGCTACACAAAAGTAAGGCATTTTTAACTGTAGCACTAGCTATTTTAGTAGGACAAATATTCATAGTACAATTTGGCGGTGAAATGTTTAGAACAGTACCAATTTCGTTTGTTGATTGGCTTATAATATTTGGTGCAACTTCTTTAGTTTTGTGGATTGGCGAAATAAAAAGATTAATTTTTGGTTAATTTTTATAAAATATGGAGATGCTTGTAATACAAAAACAATCTCATAAAACAACAAACTGGTCAGGCGGAACTACAACAGAACTTTTTATCTACCCAAGGGAAAGTGAGTATCAAAAGCGAAATTTCCTGTTTCGAGTAAGTACCGCAACTATTGAAATTAAGGAGTCTCAGTTTACAAAACTTGACGAAGTTAATCGCAAAATAATGATTTTAGACGGAAAAATCGAGCTAATTCACGAGGGTAGGTACTCCAAAAACTTAGACAAATTTGATACTGATACATTTTCTGGAGAGTGGAATACTCGGAGCATTGGCAAAGCTACAGATTTTAATTTGATGACAAAAGGAAATGTAAATGGTCATATGCTACACTTGGGATTTGAAACAGAAAATACTAAAACAGTTAATTTTAATGTAAAAACTCAAAAGGCTTTATTTTATATTTATTCTGGCAAATTGCAAATATGCGATAAAACTGTAGAAAGTGGAGATGTTATTTTTTTAGAAACTTTGTCTAACAATAAAAGCATTGATGTTAAGGCTGTTACAAAATCTGATATAATTGTTGTTGAACTCGCAGGATTTTGATAATATAAAATTTGTCATACGCTAAAAGTATAATCTAATATTTTAAAAGTGTTGTAAAAATAGTGTTTTGTATAAAATGCAATTACTTGTTGAACATTTTATGCTTTAACTTGTTGATTTAATAGTTCTTAAATAAGAATTATTATTATTAAGAATTATTATTATTTAGAAATGAATACAAACAATTATATATCGAAACTAAAAGAAACTGGATTAAAAGTAACTCCCCAACGAGTTGCAATTTTAAAGGTTTTAAATGAGTTAAATCATCCTTGTGCAGACGAAATTGCAGAAGCTTTGAAAAAAGAATTGCCAGGGCTTTCTTTAGCGACTATATATAATAATATTGAGACATTGGTGCAAAAACGACTAGTGTCAAAAGTTCTGTCAGAAGATGGTAAGTTTAGATTTGATGCTAGACACTAGACAAGAGAAGCCTCATCATTTGTATGAGATTGATTCAGGAAAAATTGAAGATTATTTTGACGATGAGTTAAACTCTATTTTAGAAGAATATTTTCGAAATAAAACAATTCCCGGATTTGAAATTAAAGACGTTAAGTTACAAATCAAAGGGAAATATATTAGTGAATAAATTAAAATTAAATATTAACCGTAAAAATTAAATTAAAATGGAAGAAAGAATTAACGAACAAGTAAACACAATGCCAGGATTAAATGCTCCGGCTCCAGAATTTACCGCAAACACAACTCAAGGAAAAATTAATTTCCCAGCTGATTATAAAGGAAAATGGGTGATTTTATTTAGTCATCCTGCTGATTTTACTCCAGTGTGTACATCAGAGTTTATGACTTTTGCAAGTTTAGAAGAAAAATTCAATAAAGCTAATTGTGAATTGGTAGGACTTTCAATTGATGGATTGCATAGCCATATCGCTTGGTTGAGAACAATTAAAGAAAAAATAGAGTATAAAGGAATGAAAAATGTAGAAGTTAAATTTCCTTTAATTGATGATATTTCTATGAATGTTTCAAGGAAATATGGAATGATTCAACCTGACGAAAGTGCAACTCAAGCAGTTAGAGCTGTATTTTTTATCGATCCAAAAGGTATTTTGCGTGCTATGATTTATTATCCTCAAAGTTTAGGTCGTAATTTCGACGAGATTTACCGTGCTTTGATAGCATTACAAGTATCAGACGAGTTTGGCGTAGCAACACCAGCAGATTGGCAACCAGGTGATGATGTAATAGTATCTCCTGCATCTACTTGCAGTGCAGCACAAGCAAGATTCGATGAAAAAGATTTAGATTGCAAAGACTGGTTCTTCTGTACTAAAAAATTAGACAAAGATACTATCTTGAAAAAAATTATTAAGAAGTAATTTTTGTAGATAAAAAAATAGAAAGCGTAGGTAACAAAACCTGCGCTTTTTTTTATCTTTTTCTATTTTCCGCACTTTTTGCAACACTAGCTAAAACTCTGACAATCAGACGATTTGGCGTGCATGGGTGTTGCAAGGCTGAAAACAGGTGAAACGTGCTCTATATTTTAAAAAAACCCGAACAACAATTTATTTACTGTTCGGGGTTTTTATCTTATTTTTCTAATTAAACTTTTAAATCATGAAAAAAATAATTTTACTTTTTATTTTTATAATTATTTTGAAAGAATCATTTTCCTATATTCTATTGTGTTACCGTCAGCTACAAGATAATAAGTGTAGTGTCCTGCACTTAAATCGTGTGCATATACTATCAACTCTCCATAACCACGGTCATTGATTTCAACTTGTTTTAAAATAGTACCTAAATTATCTATAAAAACAATTTTTGCCGATACTATATTTTCAGGTATCTGAAAACTGATAGTTGTTTGTTCTTTGAATGGGTTTGGAACATTTTGATTAAGAACAATAGCTTTTGTATTTTCGAGTGTTACTTCTTGTTGGAAAGCAGGTTCACTTGAGTTTTTTAGTTGCATATCTCCCATATCTTCATATAGAAGTTGTTCAATATTATCTAAACGGCTTTCTAAATTATTTAATCTTTGATTTAAACTGTCGTTGATATATTTTAAATCTTTAACCGACTCTATAAGAACAGGAACAAGGCTACTGTAATCAATATAAAGATAACCATTTACATCTGTGCTTATAACTTCTGGAAGTATTGGCTGAACAGCTTGTGCTATTAAACCAAGATGTGTGCCATCTGAAAGATTGCGATTTGGATTATTTATTGTGTCCCAACTAAAACTAACTCCTTGAAGTGCCATTATTTTTGTAAGTGCGTCTTCAATGTTTTCAATATCTGTTTTCATAT
Source organism: Bacteroidales bacterium UBA5219 (assembly GCA_002412425.1). GTDB lineage: Bacteria > Bacteroidota > Bacteroidia > Bacteroidales > ML635J-15 > Bact-19. The sequence continues at coordinate 28,160 of DHVB01000078.1, forward strand.
TGATATCTGATAATTCTGCAAAAGATTGTGCTTTACTCTTTGGAAAACCAGCATAATAATTAATATGCCTTATTTCCGAATAATCGCTTGTGCCATTTGAATTAGTTGCTCTTACTGCCCAATATATTGTGGTATCTGTTTTAAAATCAAAATCAAGTCCTATTATTGTATCATTTATATTTCTTGTATAATAAATATCCGACATTTCAGAATCAAAAGCAATATCAAAAATGTAATACTGTGCATCTTCAGATTTATGCCATTTAAAATCTAACTTAGTTCCATATTTTATATTAATATTATTCTGTGGTGCTATTAACACAGGTATTTCAGGCATTCTTAATAATACTGATAAATTTTCGTCTAATTCTTTTACAGCTTGAACTAAAATAGGTGTTAATTCAAGATAATTTATTCCTTTGCAATGGATGCTGTCTGATACTATATTGCCTAAAGTGTCGAATTTTGGAGGCAAAACCTGATCAAAAACAATACTAGGAAAAACATTTTTAACTTCTTGAGCAATTAAACCATATTGTAATTCTGATGGGAAGTTTAAATCAAATCCTGCTGTATCATAAGTGTATGTTACAGGATTTAATTCGCGAATTTTATCTAAAGCTCCATTATATTCGTTAATATTCTGTTTAAATTGAATGTCTGATGGAATAAACAAGTTTGAATTTAACCATAAGCCACCATCTATATTTACATTACCATCAAAATATCCTGCCCAATTATACTCGTCATATCCTGTTTCATCAGCGGTAGCAGGATTTGGATAACAAACAGAATATAATCCAAAATTGTATTTGCCATTTGAAGCATGAAAATGCGAGCCAAAATTTGCATCTGCCATTTCATCAGAACTACCTATGCCAAAAACTCCAACATTTATACTGCCGTTCGAGGATTCAAAATGTCCGCCATGACTAATAGAACCCTCAATAATATTATTGTTATATGCTATTCCTTCTATGCCATAAGAATTACCCCCACCATTTTGCGAATAACCCCTCACTCCTGTTTGTTTTACACCGTTAAGAGCATTGCCTTCTATGCCTGTTTGACCGTCTGAAGAAGAAGAAGTGGCTCGCATACCAATTGTAAGTTGTTCTCCATTGTTCATTAAAACATCTAATTTTGCTACTGGCTCACAATTTGCTATACCAATGCCAACACTATTGGTTCCTATAGGACCTTGTCCTGTGAACACAAAATTATAATCATTAAGTGGGATTTCCCAGTTGTCTATAAGAAAATTTTCAGTACCTCCACATATATTTCCAAGTGAAGCCCCAGTTCCTCCTTCAAAATTTCTCCAGTGCAACACGCCAGTGTTATCAATAACTAATGCTTTGTTAAAGTTCCCTTGTGGAACCTCTCTAATGCGTGCATTGCCAATAACATCTAAAGTGTGAGTTGGTTCTTCATTTATACTGAAAAAATCTCCTATTCCCATAAATCCATTAGTTCCGTTAGAAACCATACGAGCAATTTCAAGTCCTTCTTCACCGCTTGCAGGTACGTATGAACCATGGCTTGCTGTAAAAACGAACCTCAAACGATCATATGTGTTTGGATTGGGTAGAGGATTATTTCCCCAGTTAATAATAGCATCATGCATATCTAGACATCTGTTCTTCAGACCTACATACATATTGTCTAAACCGGTTTTACTTGCATAATATGTCCCTATATCCATCCACTCCCTCCATCCGCCAATTGAAGCAGCTCTGCCACCTATTTGGAGCATGCATAGTGGATGAGGCGTGCCAATCCCAACATTTCCTGCACGAGCTATAGTATACCAAGGATAAATATTTGACAAATCATGCTCCTTGCCAAGAATACGCACACGCTCAAAATCTGTTCCATCACCACCTGCATTAAATATCATATCGCGTTGAGTTGCTTGTAAGGTTATATTTTGATCATTTTGTAAAGTACCATTTGCCTCATTAGTATTTGTTGTAGTAAAAATCCTAAGCTTTTCAGTAGAACCAATATAATTACCTCCTGTAAAAAGTTGCCACATGTTTGACTCTTTAGCAGAACCATTGGTACGAAAAACATTGCCTGTTGTCATTTCACTAGCATTTATATGCAATACTGATAGTGGATCACTAAAATCTGGTCCTATGCCTACAAAACCTTGATTTGTTCCAGTTTCTCCTTTGATAACCACACGGCTATGATTGTTAGAACCATCTCCAGTAAACATCAATATATCTCGATTTTCTTGCTGTTTTAATTCCGCTGTTCCATTGGCAGCAATGCCAACCCAAAAGCCATCAGTGGCAGTATTTCCAGTTCCTCCAATTTGTGCTTCATTTGTAAAAGCCATTCTAACAGGATTTGGATTCATACTGGGCGGAATGGAAAACAGCGGATTCCTATCATGTAAATGCATTTTGTGCTGTGGTGAGACGGTACCAACTCCAAGCTTGATATTAGAAAAATTAAACATGGGCGTACCTCCAAAATTAATTTTCCCAGCAGTTGATTGAATATTGTCAGAACCTGTAAACTCATTAATTCCTCCCAAAATTAGAGAACTATCTCCAATATACAACGGTCCTTTAATTCTAACACTATCTTTAAAAACAGTGTAGTTATCAGTTGTTACTCGTATTCTTTCCTGATTATTTGTACGAATAACAAAATCGGCATTATTTTTTGTGCCGATAAAATCATTTTTTTTGACATTATTATTGCCATTTAATCGCCAATTAATGCCTTGTGAAAACACATTGCTTGTACAGAACATAATTCCTAAAAGTATGCCTAGTACAAGACTTTTTTGAAGTAAAATTTTTTTTTTCATAATGAATGTTTTTTAAATTTAAATTTTTGATTTTTAAAAAGTTTATTTCATACTGGATGGTTAGTCCTTTTTGAACCTTACAAATTATTATTTAATTATTAGTTTTTTTACGCTATTACAATTACTACAATATATTTTTACAAAGTATAATCCTGATTTTAAGCCAGTTGTATTAATCTTTGTGTTTATCTCGTTTAATTGTTGTTTGTGCACAAGTTTGCCAAGTGCAGTATATATTTCAATTTTAGGTTTTTTCTTATATGTTGTTTTATCAATTTCTATGTGAAAATAGTTTTCTGCAGGATTGGGGAATATATCAATACTATAATTATTAGTAATATCTGTTGAAGTGTTAGTAGAACAAGTAAAATTATAATCCCAACAATAAGCACTATCTGTTGATACACAAACATCATCAATGTAATAATAAGACTGTGAAAAATTTTCTAAGTCATTACAATCTATTACCATTGTGTTTGAATCGTCAAAAAAATTACCAACTAAGATTTTGCTATATGCAGAATCTGCGACAAAAACACCTCTGACAGTAACCCATTTTTCTTTGTCAGATACGATTTCTTCGGAATAAACATGTGCTGAGTTACGTAATATGAATGTAGGGTCAATACTTAAAAAAGGTTCTGAGATATTAATTTCATTAAAAACCATATTTGTAAATAAAATTCCAATATTATTAACGGCACACATAGAATTATCTGCAAGCGATACCTTATAAGAAATATAATAACGTTGTCCTACTATCAGGTTTTCAATTAAGTCTGTACCGACATATTCTCGCTTATTGTCAAATATATTTACATATGTAATTAATCCAATATAACCTCCACAACTCAAATCTGGGCAAGACTGATGACCCATAGCATTAGATGGTATTGACACATATTCTGAACTTGAGCAATGATTAAAATAGTCAGCAGTATTTATATTAATTTTCCATGCTGTTAAAAAAACATTTTCATAAAAGTAGTTTGGACATTCATCATACTCCTCAAAGCTAGGATTTGGCACAAGGTTTTGTCCCCAACTTGTAAAACTGAGCAAAAGAGTAGTGAAAATGAAAAGTGATTTTTTTTTCATAGTTTTAATTTTTTCAATTAATAACACTAAGTTTCAGATTAAAAAATTTGTTGTCGGAGAACCTGCAAGTTAATATATATATGCCTTCTTTAAGTGTTTCATTAACAAATATATAGGCATTATCAATTTGCCTTAATTTATAGTCTTTATCTTTTAATAATTTATTACCTTTTAAGTCAAATAAATCATAATATATAATTTCTTTATCGTAAGTTTTAATTTCTGCTTGTTTAGAAAATGGATTGGGATATATTTCAAAAGCTTGGTTTTTTATTACATCTTCAACAGTAACTGTATTACAATTATAAACAGAACTATCAGTATTAAAATAAGAGCGAACAAAATTTGGGAAATTCCATCCAGGGTTTCGTGAAATATAAAACGCATTTTCATTTACCGAACAACCAATACCTCGAACATTAGGGTTCTCTATTACTCCTATATATCCTTCAGGCGGATCAAATGCATGTTCTCCACTTATAATAATTGTGTTCAAAGGTGTAAGATGCAAATCAGGTATTGGAAAAAAATAATTTCCAATAAGAGTTTTGGAATCCATAATATATGATTTATTCCATTTGCTAATATCATATTGATAAATTGACGGAGGAATTTCTAATTCATATATATGTGCTTCAAAAGTATATAATAAATCATTTGTAAATGAAAACTCTTTACCTGCTACAGCCGAATCCATTGGGATTGCAATTCTATCTGATAAAATACCAGTTTCGTTATCAAATCTATATAATTCTAAAGTATCTTTGATTTGACAATTTGATGGACACATGAAATTTTTATTTACAGCGGCATATTTACCATTAGGAGAAAATTTCATTCCCCAACCCCATGTGTGGTAATTTCCCCATGTAGAATTTCCTATTTGATTAATTACTACATTTGAATCTAAGCCGTCAGCTGTTAATTTATAAACCATAAACACATCTGTCATATAGTTGTGTATTACTATCCAAACATCTTCGCAATTAGCATGATGAACTGCTGTTAATATTTCACTTAGTGTATCATTTGCTTGATTGGAGTAGATTTCAATATTTTTTTCTGTAACAGCTCCTAAACCACCATCCAAACTCATATCAATAATATTGTATTTAAATCCAGGTTGGTTCATATTGTATCCAACTACAGCTACATCTCCAATTGTAAATAAATAATAAATTTTATCGTTTCCGGGTAGTGGAACAATAATACTATTTTGTCGTCCACTCCATCCGCAGTCTATATCTGTTCCGTTCTGCATTACTTCATGGTTAGCATTATAAACTGTCATATTGTTTTCACCGGGTAAGGTTCCGCCATTTGGTCCTGCATAAAACAATAAATTGCCTGCTGTATCTGATATTGAGCAAGCTCCTTCGTCTATATAAACTTGCCCATTAAGGTCTTCTTGCATAGTTCAGTTCCATTGCTAAAATCAAGCCCTGCATTCCAACCAAAATACCAATGCCAAGCCCTTTTTGAGTTTCCAACTTGAGAAAATACTATTGCACAATGCAATAAAATTAAAATTGTAAATAAAGTTTTTGGTGCTTTCATAGTGTTAATTTTTTTATAATTTATCCAAATGCTTCAAATCAATCTTCGTTTACAAATTTATAAAAAATATTTAATAAAACAAAAAAATATGTTAAAACATTTTTGTTGCTATATTTTTGTATTTTTCCTTCTTTTTGTTTGGATTTTAGCTTTGCTGAGCTGTTTTCCGCACTTTTTGCAACACCCGCTAAGTCTCTGTTAATCAGGCGATTTATTGTGTTTGGGTGTTGCAACGCTGAAAACAGAAGAGGCTTAGGTAACAAAACCTGCGTTTTTTTTATTTTTTAAGTCTCGAATTAGGACCAACTCTAATTGGAACAGTAAACATAAGGTTCATCTTAACAGCTTTGCCTTCAACGAGAGCAGGAGTAAATGTCATGGCTTTTATAACATTGGCAACTTCTTCGTCAATGCCCATTCCAAGTCCACCAATAACGTCAACTTTACTAACTTCGCCATTTGCTTCAACATCAAAACTTATTGTTATTGTGCCATCAACGCGAGCATCAATAGCTTCTTGAGTATATGACATGCTATTCCATAAGTCGGTAATAAATTTATTCATGCCACCTGGATATTCTGCATCTCTGTTATATTGCAAATCAATATTTTGTGGATCATCATAATTTTGAGCATATATACTTATAGATGCTACAAATAATAAAATAAATATTGCTTTAAGTTTTTTCATTTTAGTAATAATTTTTATTTACGTTCAAAATTACAAAAAAATATTTATATGGTTTTATTTTGGCTGTACTAATTTTTTAATTATCACACTAAGATTTTGTATTTCTTTAATGTTTTCAATGGCTTTACTTGCTACCCAGAAGTTTTTGTAAGTTGCCGAAAAAGCTGCTTTTTCTAACTTTTTCATTCCAAAATTAGTAATTAAATATTTTGCATATTTTTTTAAAAAAGTGTTGTTTTTAATTAGCAATTCTAAAATATTAGGCTTAGTTCCAAGTTTTTTGACATATTCTGTTTTTATTACGCAAGAAGGAACTCCTGAAAGTTTGCGAGTAAGTACAATATCATCTTTTCCATATTTAATTAATGCTTGTTTGTAGTCGTCAGAAATATGACACTCATGAGATGCCATAAATATTGTGCCTACCGAAGCTCCTGCAGCTCCAAGAGACATAACATGATTTAAGTCTGAATTTGTACTTACACCACCAGCATTTATAATTGGAATTTGGCAATTAGCAACAAGTTGACCTATTAGTTCATCTCTTTCTATAATTCCGCTATGCCCACCAGCCGAAGAGTTTACTGCAATTATTGCATCGGCACCTAAGTCTTCAACTTTTTTAGCAAACTTTAGGTCAACCACATCGCAAAATACTTTTATTCCAACTTTATGAGCTTCTGTAATAAGTTCTTTAGGATTTCCTAATGAAGAAATTACAAAAGCTGGTTTTGCTTCTAAAATTGCTTTAAGTTGTTTTTTATATTTTTGGTTTGAACGATTTGTTATAAGATTAATTCCAAAAGCTTTGTCGGAATGTTTTTTCAAATCTTCTATAGCAGCTTTAAGTTCGCTTTCTTTGCGAAAATTCATTGCTGGAATTGCTCCAGTAATACCACAATCTAAAGCAATTCTCACCATTTCTGGCGTAGTAACCAAAAACATTGGTGCTAAAATCACAGGATATTTAATATCGAGTATCTTATCTAAACTTTGCATTATTCTTCAGAAGCAATTGGTTTAAAAATATCGGATTTTGTAAGTTTTAATTTGTTGAAAAAATATTTTAATGAAGTTGTTAAAACGCCCATACCATATTTTACACTACGTTTAAAATTTATTGATGAGGCTTCTTCAAAATATTTTGTAGGACAAGTGATTTCTGCAATTTCGTAGCCAGCATAAAATATTTGTGCAAGCATTTGATTATCAAAAACAAAATCATCGGAATTAATATTATAATTTATTTTTTTTAGCACATCGGCAGAAAAAGCTCTAAAACCAGTGTGATATTCAGAAAGTTTTTGATTCATTAAAATATTTTGGCTAAAAGTCAAAATACGGTTGAAAAAGTATTTGTATTTTGGCATTCCACCTTTTAAAGCTCCTTTCCCTAAAATTCTAGAGCCCAAAACAACAGGATAAACATCATTTGCAATAAGATAAGCCATTGAGTGAATTAATTTTGGCGTATATTGATAATCGGGGTGAAGCATAATTACAATATCTGCTCCTAATTTTAAAGCATTATTATAGCATGTTTTTTGATTTGCTCCGTAGCCTTTATTTTCGTCGTGAATAAAAATGTGTTTTATCCCAAGTTCTTTAGCTTTTTCAACAGTTTTGTCTTTTGATTTGTCGTCAACTAAAATTACTTCATCAACAATGTCGAAAGGTATTTCATTATAAGTGCTTTCTACCGTGAGTTCGGCATTATAAGCGGGAAGTACGACAACTATTTTTTTATCTTTTATCATTGATTAGTGTTTATATTTTGAAATTCTTGAGCTTTTAAATAATACTTATTTGCATTGGCAATATCTCCAAGTTGCTGATAGCTAACTCCAATATTCATATAGGTTTGATAATCGTTTGGGTCTAATTCCATAGCTTTGAGGAAATTGTCAAGAGCAGGTTTAAATATTCCCGACATGCCGTATGCAACACCCAAATCGCGATAAAAACCTGCATCTTTATTAAAATTACATTGATTAGCTTTTTCTAAATAAAATAATGAAGAATCAAGCATGTTTTTATATTTTCCATACATAGTTCCCATTATGTGATTTGCTTCACCAAAATCTGGGTGTGCTTTTAAAACTTCGTTACAGCCTGCTATTACATCATCTGGAGTGGAAACTGTTGCTTGAGAATTTAATAAACCAATGGTGTTTAGTAAAACAATTCTTGCATTTCCATATGCAATGCTATGATATGGTTTTAGTTTTAAAATTTTAGCGTAATTATATAAAGCCTTGTTAATATTATAATTCAATTCATAATGAGCATTGCCCAAAAGATTTATAGCATCAATATATTCGGGATAAATTTCTAATGCTCTTTCTAAATAAACTATGGCTTGATTTATCATTTGGTTGCGAGTTGCTGTATCGTTTTTATACATTGGTTTTTGAGCTTCTTCAATAAGTTTGCCTCCGGCAGAACAATTACTTTTTGCAGAGTTTGTAGAAGTCTTAACATCAGTTGTGAAAAGTGTTAAATCATTTTTCCAAGCTTTGTTTCTATCAATGGTTTTAAACGAATATAAACCTAAAATACTAACTGCAATTAATACCAAAAAGTAAGAATGAGTTTGTGTGTTTTTAATGAGTTTGTTTAAATATTTTGTTAATAAAATTGCTATAAAAATGCAAAATCCTATTGATGAAATAAAAATAAATCTTTCGTTCATAAATGTTCCAACTGGGAAAAATATATTTGAAACAACAGATAGTGGAATTAAATAAAACCAAATTGAGTATGAAAAAATATCTTTCTTTTTAATCAATCCATACAGAGCATAAATTCCTAGTGCCAAATATAAGATTAATGGTAAAAATGCTTTTGGATTAGACCAATTTATAATTTCTATTTGCCAAGGATAATAGTCGTAAGTTAGTGGGTGAGGGAAAAACAAAAGTTTAATATACATCCAAAGTGTAAAGAAAATTGTAGCAAATTTTTCTCCTACACTTGCTCCAAAAAACGGGTTGTTCATAATTTCTTGAGCAATTTGTTTTTCGCCTGTACCCATTCCAAGTACGGAGCCACGAATAAGTAAAAACACACCCGAAACAAGCAATAAAGGCAATAATGATTTAAAGTTTGATTTTAAATTGTGATTTGTAAAATAATAAACTGTAATTGGTATTATTGCTAAAAAAGTTATTGCGTTTTCTTTTGATAATAGTCCTAAAAACAATGAAAGAGAAGAATAAACTAAAAATTTTGCTTTTTTAGTATCTAAATATTTTAGAGTAAACCATAAAGCTCCAAGCGAACCAAGCAATGTCATTATTTCGTCTCTACCTTTTATGTTTGCAACTGCCTCAGTATGAAGAGGGTGTGCAAGAAAAAGCAAAGAAGCAATAAAAGGAAAACTTAAATACCATTTTTTATTTTCATCGGGTGGGAAAAGTTTTGCCAAAATTAGATATAGCAAGTAAGTAGTTAATAAATACAAAATTATATTCCCCAAATGGCTGACAAAGGGATTTCCTTTATACACAACTTTTCCTGCATCATTTTTAATATTTTTACCAAAAAATTCTATTTCTGTAGCAAAGCTAATTAAAGATAGGGGGCGATAACGTCCTCCAGCGACAAGTTTTTTTTCTTCTTGAATTTGTTCGGCAGTTTTGTTAGGATTTTTTGTAAGCCAAAAACCAACAAAGGTATCATATTTTAAAATATCTGAAATTCCAGCTAAACCTTTTTGCGTAAATGTGTTTTCAGTTATAACAATTGCGTCATCAAGAGCATAATCGTGTGAGAGGGTATTCCCATAAAGAATAAAAGCAAAAACGCTAATTGTTAAAAAAACAAATAAATTATACTTTTTATTTTTTGTAACTTTTTTAATTTCTTGCTGTGGTAAAGGTTTCTGTTTTAAATTATGTTTAGTTTTTTGCTTAGCCATATCAATATTGTTTTGATAGAAATACAAAAATAATAAAATAACTTAGACAAAAGCATAGAAAATTAAAATATCTCAAATAGAATTTTGAGTAAATAAGGTACAAAATATTTTAGGTTTTATTTTTTAATAATTAGACCTAATTCATCAAGTTGAGCTTGAGAGATTGTAGATGGGCTTTCTATCATCACATCTCTTCCTGCATTATTTTTTGGGAAAGCTATATAATCTCTAATTGAATCGCTTCCTCCAAACATAGAAACTAACCTATCAAATCCTAAAGCAATTCCCCCGTGAGGTGGTGCTCCATATTTAAAAGCGTTCATTAAAAATCCAAATTGTTCTTGTGCTTCTTCTTCGGAAAAACCAAGATTTTTAAACATTAAAGCTTGTAAATCTTTATTAAAAATTCTAATTGAGCCACCACCGATTTCAACTCCATTTATAACGAGGTCGTATGCTTTAGCTCGAATTTTACTTGGGTCTGTGTCAAAAAGTTTTATGTCTTCGTCGAAAGGAGCTGTGAATGGATGGTGTTTTGCATAAAATCTATCGGTTTCTTTATCATATTCTAAAAGCGGAAATTCTATAACCCAAAGCGGAGCAAAATTATCTTTTGAACGCAAACCATTTTCATTAGCTAATTTTAATCTTAATTCGCTTAAAGCGTGCAGACTTGCATCTTTTTCGCCTGCAATTATCAAGATTAAATCGCCTTGTTTTGCTTGCATGGCTTGGCTTATCTTTGTCCAATCGTTTTCGTTAAAAAATTTGTCAACAGAAGATTTAAAACTTCCATCTGTGCTGTATTTACAATATACTAATCCTTTTGCCCCAATTTGAGGAGTTTTAACAAAATCAGTAAGTGCATCAATTTGTTTGCGAGAATATTCGCTTGCGTTTTCAAGTGCTATAGCTCCTATATATTCGGCAGAGTCGAAAACAACAAAATCTTTTCCTTTTACTAGGTTTGTAATATCGGTAATTGTCATTCCAAATCTAATGTCTGGCTTGTCGTTTCCGTATTTTTCCATTGCTTCCTTATAGGTCATTTGTGGAAAATCGTAATCTATATCAATATTTTTAATTGTTTTGAATAAATGTTTTGTCATTGCTTCAAAAGTTGCGATAATATCATTTTGGTTCACAAAAGACATTTCGCAGTCAACTTGAGTAAATTCTGGTTGGCGGTCGGCACGCAAGTCTTCGTCTCTAAAGCATTTTACAATTTGGAAATATTTGTCCATTCCAGCAATCATTAGCAATTGCTTAAAAGTTTGAGGCGATTGTGGAAGAGCGTAAAACTCGCCTTGGTGCATACGTGATGGAACAACAAAATCGCGAGCTCCCTCTGGAGTTGATTTTATTAGAACAGGAGTTTCAACTTCAACAAAATCTTTTTCGTCAAGATATTTTCTTATTTCTTGAGCCATTTTGTGGCGAAGTAAAAGAGCGTTTTTTACTGGATTTCGTCTAATGTCGAGATAACGATATTTCATTCTAAGTTCGTCTCCGCCATCGCTATTGTCAATAATTGTAAAAGGTGGCGTTTCAGATTCGTTAAGAATTTCGATTTCTTCAACCTTTATTTCAATGTCTCCTGTTGGCATTTTGTCGTTTTTGCTGTATCTTTCAATAACTTCGCCAGTAACACTTATTACATATTCGCGTCCTATTTTATCTATAGTTTCGATAATTTCTTTAGAGGTATTTGCCTCTTCTATAGCGAGTTGTGTAATTCCATATCTGTCGCGTAAATCTATCCAAATCATTCCGCCTTTATCTCTTTTTAATTGAACCCAGCCACTTAGTTTTACTTTTTGTCCAATGTGTTTGCTACGCAATTCGCCACAATTATGTGTTCTATACATATTCTTTGTCATTTTTAAAAACTTTGCAAAATTAACAAAATCATTTAAGATTTTGCATTAATATAAATAGGTATGGTAAAAATAATATTTAATAGTTTATTTTAGGACCGAAAGCCAAATCTCCTGCATCGCCTAATCCTGGTACTATATATGATTTTACTGTTAATTCGTCATCAACTGCTATTGTCCAAACAGTAATCATATTATTTGGTAGTATTTTATCTACATAGTCCAAACCATCTTTACTTGCAATAACTGTAGCTACATGTACATGTTTTGGTTTTCCGAAATTTAATAAGCCTTTATAAGCTAATTCAATACTACCACCACTTGCAAGCATAGGGTCATTTATTATAACAATTCTGTCCTCAATTGAAGGGGCGGTAATGTAGTCAATTTTTATTTCGAAGGTTCCATTTTTATTATATTTTCTGTAGCCAGCAATAAAAGCATTGTCGGCATGGTCGAAATAATTTACAAACCCTTGATGAAATGGTAGTCCAGCTCGCAATATTGTGCTTATTACCGGCTGTTGTTTTAAAGTTGGAACTGTAGCAATTCCTAACGAAGTTGTAACTTCTTCATCAATAAACTCTAGGTTTTTACTAATTTCGTAAGCCATAATTTCTCCCACACGCATAAGATTTGTTCTAAATCTCATTCTGTCTTGTTGGATTTGAGTGTCGCGAATTTCTGCAACAAATTGGTCTAAAAGACTTCCTCGTCCGCCTAAAATATTTAGTTTCATCTAAACAACATTTATAATAATGTGTAATATTAGTAAAAATTTTTGAAATATTTTAGTTTTTCTCGAAAAAATCTGTGTTTTTATAGCTTTTTATATTGTATTGTACGGATACCTTTCAAAATGCAAATCTCTAACAAGATTAAAAAGTACTTCTCTAAATTCTTCAATATTTTCTTTGTTTTTTGCAGAAATAAATACTGCTGGATTGTTTGTTTTTGCAAAGTACATATTTTTAAAATCTTCGAGAGAATAATTTTCTTTAGTTTTGGGAGTTAAATCAAATTCATCTTGTGGAGAATATTCAAAAGCGTCTATTTTGTTAAAAACCATTAATATCGGTTTGTCGTTTATTTTTAGTTCTTTCAAAGTATTATCAACAACAGTAATTTGTTCTTGAAAAGATTTATGCGAAACATCAATCACATGAATTATTAGGTCAGATTCTTTTGCTTCGTCTAGGGTCGATTTGAAAGATTCTATTAGTTTGTGAGGCAATTTACGAATAAAACCTACAGTGTCGCTTAATAAAAATGGTAAATTATTGATTACAACTTTTCTAACTGTTGTGTCTAAAGTTGCAAAAAGTTTATCTTCAGCCAAAACATCAGATTTACTTAGAAGATTCATAATTGTTGATTTGCCAACATTAGTATATCCTACTAGAGCAACTCTAATCATTTGTCCTCTATTTTTTCTTTGTTGAGTAAATTGTTTGTCAATAGATTTAAGTTCTTCTTTTAATTTAGATATTTTATCGAGGATAATTCTTCTGTCTGTTTCGATTTGGGTTTCTCCAGGTCCTCTCATACCAATACCTCCACGTTGTCTTTCAAGGTGAGTCCACATTCTGGTTAGGCGAGGTAAAATATATTGATATTGTGCTAATTCAACTTGTGCTTTTGCATGTGAAGTTCTGGCTCTTTGGGCGAAAATGTCGAGAATTAAATTTGTTCTGTCTAAAACTTTTACTTGTAAAACATTTTCGATATTTCTAAGTTGGGTAGGGGATAGTTCATCATCAAAAATTACTAATTTAATTTCGTTTTCAGTAATATAATCTAATATTTCTAGAAGTTTTCCACTTCCTACATAAGTTTTTTGATGAGGTAAATCTAAATTTTGAATAAAATATTTTTTAGGAACCACTCCAGCAGTTTTTGCTAAAAAGTCTAATTCTTCGAGATGTTCTTGAACTTCTTCTTTTGTTTGATATTGAGTTGCAACTCCAACTAAAACAGCATCTTCTTCGCTTATGTAAAAATTTTTATTTATCATATATTATTAATAAAAAGACCCCACCATAATTTTGGTAGGGTCTGCACAAATATTTTTGTAAATTTTAATATAATTTAAAATTAATAGGTACTATGTAAGTTACAGGTACACTTTTTCCTCTTTGTTTACCTGGTGTCCATTTAGATAGTGTTTTAACTACTCTTACAGCTTCAGTGTCAAGATATGGGTCAACGCCTCTAGCAACTTGCACTTTTGTGACTCTACCTGTAGCGTCTATTACAAATTGCACAAACACTCTACCTTGAATTCCATTTTCTTTAGCAACAGGAGGATATACAGTGTTTTCGGCTATATATTGTAGTAAAGCTACCTCGCCACCTGGATATTCTGGTTTTGTTTCAACAACGGCAAAAGCAATTGGTTCAACTTCTTCTTCAACAATTTCAACTTCAGTAACTTGAACTACTCTTGTGCTTGTTTGTGTTTTTTCGTCAGCTTCTGTATCAATATTAATATCAGCAACTTTTACGTCATCTTCTACAACAGTAAGTTCTTCAATAATAGTTTCAGGTTCTTGTTCTGGTTGTTCAACTTCTTCTGGTGGTTGTTCTTGTTCTTGTACAGTACTTTCTATTTCTTCTTCTATAATATCACTACCTCCTAAACTTCCTAATGACGATGCTACTACATCTTTTGAAGTCCATTCAAAAACTAGAAGTAATAGTGCTAATGATACACTTAAACCGATTAAGAAAAATGTTGATTTTCTTGATTCTAGGTCTGCTTTTTTAGATTTTTTGATTTGCATAATTGTCAAAATTTAAAAACGTAAAAATACAACTTTTTTTTTCATTTCAAAACAATAAATTTAAATTTTATTATTTTGTTTACTATTTTGATACAAAAATTTTATTATTCCATAAATATAAGATAATAATTTTAAGCGTTTCAGCTATGTTTATTTAAAATATGTTGTTTAACACATTAAATCTAGTAAAAACTATTCTTTTTTTTGAATTGTAAATTGTATATTTGTGGCAATTGAAAATAATGTTTAATTTTTATTAAAAACTAAATTAATTATGGCAAAAAAGAATGTAATTATTATCGGTGCAGCTGGAAGAGATTTCCACAATTTTAACACCTATTATAGACACAATCCAAATTACAATGTGGTTGCTTTTACCGCAGCTCAAATTCCTGATATTGCAGGAAGAAAATATCCAAAAGAGTTAGCAGGTGAAGATTTATACCCAAATGGAATTCCAATTTATGATCAAAAAGATCTTGAAAAATTGATTAAAGACCTTAATGTTGATGAATGCGTGTTTGCATATAGCGACATCGAATATAGAGACATTATGAATATCGCAGCAATGGTTAATACTGCTGGTGCAAACTTTGTATTATTAGGTCCTAAAGCTACTTCAATAAAGAGTACAAAACCTGTAATTGCAGTAGGCGCTATTAGAACTGGTTGCGGTAAAAGTCAAACTTCAAGAAGAATTATTGAAGCTTTCATGGAATTGGGAATAAAAGTAGTTGCTGTGCGTCACCCAATGCCTTATGGCGATTTGAATGCTCAAAGAGTTCAAAGATTTGCTACTGTAGAAGATTTGAAAAAACATAACTGTACTATTGAAGAAATGGAAGAATACGAACCTCATGTAGTTAGAGGTAATGTTATTTATTCAGGTGTAGATTATGAAGAAATTTTAAGAGCTGCCGAAAATGATCCAAACGGTTGTGATGTTATCCTTTGGGATGGTGGTAACAATGACTTCTCTTTCTACGAAACAGATATGATGGTTACAGTAGTTGACCCACATAGAGCAGGTCACGAATTATCTTATTATCCTGGCGAAACAACTTTAAGATTAGCAGATGTTGTTGTTATTAACAAAATTGATACAGCTTCTCCAGAAGGAATCCAAGAAGTTAGAGATAATATTAATAAAGTTAATCCTAATGCTATTGTTGTTGACGCGGCTTCTCCAATTGCAGTTGACAAACCAGAATTGATTAAAGGTAAAAAAGTATTAGTAGTTGAAGACGGACCAACTCTAACTCATGGTGATATGACTATCGGTGCAGGTACTGTAGCTGCTAAAAAATATGGTGCTGCAGAATATGTTGATCCACGTCCTTATACAGTTGGTAAATTAACTACTACTTTTGAAACTTATCCAGGAATTGGTAAATTATTACCAGCTATGGGTTACGGTGCAGAGCAAATAGCAGACTTAGAAAAGACTATTGCTAACACACCTTGTGATACAGTAGTAATTGCTACTCCAATTGATTTATCAAGAGTTGTGAAAATTAACAAACCTACAGCAAAAGTTGAGTATGAATTACAAGAAATCGGACAACCTGATTTTAAATCAATTATTAAAGATTTTGTTGCAAAATACGTTAAAAAATAATTTTTTCATACGCGAAATTTTAAAAAGAAAAGGGGCTGTTTTGATAGCCCCTTTTTTTATTAGCTTGATTTTTGTTAGTTAAGAGTTTTTACAACTCGTTAAAATTTATATTTGTATGATTTCTGTTGTATTCTGCACAATCGGTTTCAACCGAAACTTCGTTTGGACGAGTAAATGTAGCTTTGCTATTATAAGGTAGTTTTTTGTCGTCAAAAACTTTTTGCATATATAGTCCCCAAATTGGTAATGCTAAAGAAGCTCCTTGTCCGAAAGTCATATATCTAAATCTAATACTTCTTTCTTCTCCACCAACCCATGCACCATTTACTAATTCTGGAGTTATTCCAATAAACCAGCCATCAGAATTGTTGTTGGTAGTTCCTGTTTTTCCAGCTATTTCAGAGTTTAAGTTATATCTAAATCGTAATCTAGAACCTGTTCCTTCATTCACTACACCTTTCATTAATTCAATCATTAGATATGCGGTTTCTTCGCTCAGTGCTTGGGTTTGAATTTGTCCAAAAGTAGCTAAAACATTTCCATTTTGGTCTTCAATTCTTGTAACATAAATAGGTCGGGTATATAATCCACCGTTTGCAAAAGCAGCATAAGCAGCAACCATTTCACTTAATAAAACTTCGGGTGCTCCTACGCAAATTGAAGGATAAGGGTCGATATGGCTATTTACTCCTAATTTTTTAGCAATGGAAACTACTGCTTCGGGTGAAAATTGTTTTAAAACCCAAGCAGAAATTTGGTTTAAAGATAATGCTAAGCCTGTTTTTAAACTTACCATTTCACTATCTAGCTTTGAAGTTGAAAATTTTGGAGTATAATACTCTTCAGCCGAGCCTTCGGGTAGTTTAAATGTAACTTCTACATTTGGAACTTGTGTGCAAGGAGAATATCCATTTTGCATAGCTAAACAATAAATAAAAGGTTTTATCGTAGAACCTACTTGTCGTCTAGATTTAGTTACTTGGTCAAATTTAAAATGTTTGTGATCTATGCCTCCAACATAAGCTCTTACATATCCAGTTTTTGGTTCCATTGACATAAAACTGGCACGTAGGAATGTTTTATAATATTTTATTGAATCTAAAGGTGTCATTACAGTATCTATTTCTCCTTTCCACGAGAAAACTCTCATTTGTTCGGGTTTGCTAAACGATAATTTTATAGAATCTTCGCTCATTCCGTTAGCTTTTAAAACTCTCCATCTTTCGCTTCTACGCATAGAAGCATTCATTATTTTTTCTATCTGATCTTTAGTTAAGTCATTCGTAAAAGGAGAATTTTTGTTATATTTTTGGTCTTTAAAAAATTCGGGTTGAATAGTACCGCCAATATGTTCTTTTACAGCCTCTTCTGCATATTTTTGCATTCTGCTGTCTATGGTGGTGTAGATTTGGAGTCCATCGCTATATATGTCATAGTTTTCACCATTAGGTTTAACATTTTTATTACACCAGCCATACGATGGGTCAGTATGCCAATTTATAGAGTCTTCTATATAATCTCTTTGGTCAATGTAGTCATTAGGCTGAGGTTCGGTAGCGCTTAGCCAAGCTCTTAAAAATTCTCTAAAATAAGTTGCAGAACCTATATTGTGATCAACTTTTTGATATCTAATACCTAATGGACATTGTTTTAGAGAGTCGTATTCTTCTCTGGTAATTTTTCCGTATTTTCGCATTTGATTTAATACTACATTACGGCGTTGTAGAGTTTCTTCTGGTCGTCTTAGCGGATTGTATAATGCAGGGTTTTTTGCCATTCCAACTAACATAGCCGCTTGTGTAATGGATAAATCAATTGGAATTGTGTCAAAATAAACTCTTGAAGCAGATTCAATACCAACAGCTAAGTTTAGAAAGTCAAATTTGTTAAAGTACATTTCTATAATTTCTTCTTTGGTGTAATTTCTTTCAAGTTTTACGGCAATTACCCATTCTTGAAATTTTCGATTTACCATTTTAAATTTTGAAAGTCTTTCTTCTCTAGGGAAAAGCATTTTTGCTAATTGTTGCGAAATAGTACTTCCTCCGCCTTTTTTATTGCCTGTTAAAATTCCAGAAAAGACTCTGGGTAAGGCTTTAAAGTCTATTCCACTGTGAGAATGAAATCTCACGTCTTCTGTAGCAATGAGTGCATCGATTAAATGTGGTGAAAGTTCATCATATGAAACGTTTGAACGATTTTCACGAAAATAAGTTCCAAGCAAGACTAAATCGCTCGAATAGACGCGTGAAGCTAAGTTTTCTTTTGGGTTCTCTAATTCTTCAAAGCTGGGCATATATCCTAAAACACCTTTTGATAATAAAAGGAAGTAAATAAACAGCCCAACAATAAAAATTCCTATGCATGTCCAAAAAGTAATTAAGAATTTTTTCGTAAATTTTTTAGAAAATGTTACCTTTGCATTTTTGTTTTCCATCATATTAAAAATTTATGGTGTAAAATTAAATTTATTTTTATTAATATGTATATAGTTTTTCTTTATTTTTACCCACAAAAATTTTAACAATTCAAATGAGTACAAATTTAGTTATAGTAGAGTCCCCTGCAAAGGCAAAAACCATTACGAAGTTTTTGGGCGATGATTTTGTTGTTAAATCAAGCTTTGGACATATTAGAGATTTATCGAAAAAGAATTTAGGAATTGATATTGAGAATGGTTTTTTACCACAATATGAAGTTCCTGCTGATAAGAAAAAAATAGTTGCAGAGTTAAAAAAACATGTAGCTGATGCAAAAACAGTTTGGTTAGCTTCCGATGAAGACCGAGAAGGAGAAGCAATATCTTGGCATTTGAAAAAAGTTTTGAACCTTAAAAAAGATGAAGTAAAGCGAATTGTTTTTCATGAAATCACAAAAGAAGCTATTCAAAATGCTATAAAAAACCCTAGAGATATTGATGAAAATCTTGTAAATGCTCAACAAGCTAGACGAGTTTTAGATAGGTTAGTAGGTTTTAATTTATCGCCTTTACTTTGGAAAAAAATAAAACCAGCTCTTTCTGCTGGCAGGGTTCAATCTGTTGCAGTAAAATTAATTGTAGAAAGAGAACGTGAGATTAATAATTTTGTATCTAAGTCTTATTATAAAATTATAGGTATATTTAAAGTTGATAAAAATACAATAAAGGCTGAACTGAATAAAAAATTTAAAACTTTAGAAGAAGCTGAAGCATTTTTAGAAACTTGTAAAACAGAAGATTTTGTTGTATCTGACATAACAAAAAAGCCTGGAAAAAAATCTCCTGCACCACCTTTTACAACTTCTACTTTACAGCAAGAAGCAGGACGTAAGTTAGGCTATTCTGTTGGGCAAACAATGAAGTTAGCTCAAAGTCTGTACGAACATGGTTTTATTACTTATATGAGAACAGATTCTGTTAATTTGTCAAATTTAGCAATAGGCAGTTCAAAAAAGGTGATAGAAGATACATTTGGTGCTGAATATGTTAAAACAAGAAAATATACAACTAAAACAAAAGGAGCTCAAGAAGCACACGAAGCTATAAGACCTACATTTGTTGCAAACGAAACTATTGAAGGAACAAAACAAGAGCAAAAACTTTATGATTTAATTCGAAAAAGAACTATAGCCTCTCAAATGCAAGATGCACAGATAGAAAGAACTATAATTACACTTAATAATTCTAATGATACTATTAGTTTTGTTGCAAGTGGCGAAGTTGTTGTTTTTGATGGTTTTTTAAAATTATATATAGAATCTACTGACGATGAAAATATGGACGAAACTCAATCAATTTTACCTAAGGTTAAAAAAGGAGATAAAGCCATAGTTTCAAAAATTGAAGCAAATCAAAAGTTTGAGCAACCACCATATCGTTACACAGAAGCTAGTTTGGTAAAGAAAATGGAGGAGCTAGGAATTGGACGACCTTCAACTTATGCTCCAACAATTTCAACTATTCAACAAAGAGAATATGTGATAAAAGAAAGCCGTAGTCCAAAAACTAGAAGTCTTGTTAATTTAGTTTTAGAAAACGGTAAGATAGAGAAGAAAAAAGAAGAGGAAAAATTTGGTGGCGAAGCTAATAAACTATTTCCTACTTCCATGGGAATTGTTGTAACAGATTATTTGGAAAATCATTTTGATAATATAGTTAGTTATGATTTTACTGCAAAAATTGAAGAAGAATTTGATAAGATTGCAGTTGGTAAAATTGCTTGGAATAAAATGTTAGCTGATTTTTATGAAGATTTTTCAAAACAAGTTGAAGATAGTTTAAAAGAAAAAGAAACTACAAAATGGGAAAGAGAAATAGGTATTCATCCAGAAACAGGTTTACCTATTGTTTTGAAAATAGGAAAATATGGACCTTATGCTTCTATTGAAGGTGTAGAACCACCACGACATGCTAGTTTGAGAAAAAATCAAAATATTGAGAGCGTTACACTAGAAGAAGTTCTAGATTTATTTAAGCTTCCACGAAATGTTGGCACATACGAAGAAGACGATTTAATAGTTGCTATTGGAAAATATGGACCATATGTAAAAAATAATGGAAAGTTTTATAGTCTAAAAAAGCAAGACGACCCTTATACCATTAATAAAGAGAGGGCAATAGAAATTATCAATGAAAAAAAATCTCAACAAAAAGAAGCCTTTGGTCGCACATTTGAAGAAATGCCAGGCTTAACTATATTAAAGGGAAGATATGGACCTTATATTTCATATGAGAAGAAAAATTATAGAATACCAAAAACTTATGATCCAGAAACAATGAGTTTGGAAGATTGTAAAACAATTATTTCTCAAAGTAAAAAAGTATAATTTTTACTTGGTTTTAGTAGAAAATAAAGGTAAAAATGCGAAATTTATGACGAAAACAATAAATTTTTATGTTTTTAATAATAAAAAATAATAAAAAAACGTTGGTTTAATGAAATAATTATTATTTTTGGGATTTGTTTTATGAAAATTAAAACAGAAAAATGATTAGAAAAAAGTAAAAATGAAAAAATGAATTTTTGTTTTATGAAAGTTATTAACAATTTTTCATTAAATTAACAAAAAAATGTTAATAAAATTTGGAGATATAGAAAAAATGTATTTTATTTACAAATTAATAAAATTTACTTAAGTATTGAAAGTGATAAACAAGAATTATATGAGGAAAGTTTTATTGTTAATAGTATTTTTCGGGAGTATTTTTGTTAAATATTCGCAGGCTCAGTCAGACCCACACTTTAGCTTGTTTGAATATTCTCAAAATATATATAATCCAGGAGCTGCCGGTAGTAATAATGCTATGTGTGTTACTAGTTTACATCGTCAGCAATGGGTAGGGTTTAAAGAAGAAGGACGTCCAGTTACTACTTTGTTCTTGTTTGACATGCCTATCCCAAGTCTTGATATGATAGGTGTAGGTTTAAACATTCAACAAGATATAATTGGCTTCCAAAAAGATTTGAATGTAAGTGCTAATGTTGCATATCGTTTAGAGTTGGATTTTGGAATGCTAGGAGTAGGTGTAGGAGCAGGTATAATTAATCGCTCTATTAATGGTAATTGGAGAACTTGGGGGTCTTTGATTGGGCAACCTGTTTATATTGACCCAACCATACCACATATGGAGTCAAAAACTGCTTTCGATCTTAACTTCGGAGCAACTCTTGTTGGAGAGAAGTTTTGGGTGGGATTATCATCAACACATTTGTTGAATCCAGTAATTAAGTTTGATATTGATAACCCAAGTTATATAGCAAGACATTTTTATTTAACTGGAGGTTATGAATATTCATTGCCAAATCCTTCTTTTGATTTGATTGGAACAGGAATGGTTCAATCTGATGGCTCAGGTTTCCCTGAAATTCAAATAAATGGAAAAATATTATATAATAAATCTTTTTGGGGAGGTTTATCTTATAGGTATAATGATGCAATAGTACCAATGATAGGTGTACACTTAGTTAATGGATTAAGTTTTGCTTATAGCTATGATATTAGCTTAATCAAAATAGGTTCAAACATGTTGGGTTCACATGAGTTAATGGTAAGATATTGCTTCAACTTGTCTATGGATAAAACACCAGGAAGACATAGAGGGGTTAGACGATTGTAACCTTTTAAAATTTTTTACGTATAAATGAAACTTACTTAAAATAAAATAATTATGAGAAAGTTACTCATCATCAGCGCGGTAATCATAGTGTCTTTAAGTAGCTGTCGTTATTATGGAAGTGGCGAACTGACAGGAATAGACAGAAAAGTATGGTACACGCCATATCCTTACGGAATGTTGTTCATTCCTCCAGGAAGTTATCAAATGGGACCAAGCGACCAAGATGTCCCTTATTCAATGACTGCACAAAGCAAAACAGTTACTGTTCAAGGTTTTTGGATGGACGAAACTGAAATAACAAATTCTGAATACAGACAGTTTGTAGCTTGGGTGCGAGATTCAATGGCATTAACAGTTTTAGGTAAAGAAACCAAAAACAGTGTAGATTTTGGTGATATCAGTACTAAAAAATCTTATCAGCCGATAGATTTTATTATTGATGATACAGATGTTACCGAAGAAGAGTCTAATTTCATTACAAACATGTATGAAAATGGTGAGTTTGATTTTGATGATTACGATAATTATAATTTTCTAGACTGGAGAGGTCCTCTAGATTATAATGATCTTGAAATTAAAGGTATTTTAATTAAAAATGAAATTCCAAATAATTTCAATCAAACATTATATCTATTGCCTCCAGCAGAACTTTATCATTTTATGCGTCAAATCGACTTGAATACAGATGCTTTGTATTATAGCTACTTCTGGTTTGACTATAAACAAGCAGCTCAAAAGCATACATTTAGACCAGGGGCTGATGGAGTTGACCAAGATTTTGCTCGTACTTTTAGTCGTGAAGGTGATCATGGTTTAAGAATAGGTCGTCACTTTAATCCTGAAACTGGAAATTATGAAGGAAAAATTGATGACCGCGAAAAACTTGATGAAGATAGACCTTGGGATTATTTTGCAGACAGAGAAATTAAAAATTACGATGGCAAAACAGATGCTGGTCGTCGTGGTGGAAGATATAGTTATTGGATGCGCGAAAAAGTACACATTTATCCCGATACTTTATGCTGGGTAAGTGATTTTACTTATTCATATAATGAGCCAATGACAAAAATGTATTTTTGGCATCCTGCTTATGATTATTATCCTGTTGTTGGTGTGAGTTGGACTCAAGCAAATGCTTTTTGTATGTGGAGAACAATGTTAAAAAATGCATACCAAAGAACAGTTGGAGAATATCATTTAAATGACTATCGTTTACCAACAGAATCAGAATGGGAATATGCAGCTAGAGGTGGATTAGACTTGTCTATGTATCCTTGGGGAGGTTTATATACTCGTAATTATAGTGGCTGTTTTATTGCTAACTTTAAACCAATGCGTGGTAATTATTATGACGATGGTGGAGTACAAACTTTAATGGTTGCTACTTACGATCCAAACGAGTGGGGCTTGTATGATATGGCTGGAAATGTAGCAGAATGGACAAGCAATGCTTATGACGAAAGTGCTTATAGTTTTACTCACGATTTGAATCCTGATTATCAATATTATGCTCATCCAGACGACCCACCAGCAAAAAAACGTAAAGTAATTCGTGGTGGCTCATGGAAAGATGTTGCTTATTATATGCAAAATGGAACACGTACTTATGAATATCAAGATTCTGCAAAGAGCTATATTGGCTTCCGTTGTGTAAGACCTTATTTAGGACGACATAGAGGTGACGGAACTTCTTATTCTCAAGTATATTAATATATAGGTGTGAAAATTGAAAAGTTTAAATATAAATTAAATTAAATAAATAGAGTATTAATTAAAAATTACACAATTATGAGTTTTAGTGAATTTTTTGTAAGTAAGGGATGGAAGAAATTTATGGGTTTCATTTACGGTTGGGGGGCTGCAATCGTTATGGTTGGTGCATTATTTAAAATTGAACACTTACCTGGAGCTACCATAATGTTAACGGTTGGTCTTTTAACCGAAGCGTTGATTTTCTTCCTTTCAGCTTTTGAGCCACCTCATGTAGAATATGATTGGGGACTAGTCTATCCAGAATTAGATGGTATAGAAGAAAATTTAAATGTGCTTGATAAAAAAGCTGCTATTTCTTCAAAAAAATCTGCATTAGAAAAATTTGATGCAATGATTGAAAATGCAGAAATAACACCAGAACTTTTTGAAAAATTAGGACATGGACTTCAAAATTTGAACAACACAGCAGAAAAACTTCAAGATGTTTCTGACGCAACAGTTGCAACAAATAATTATGTTGCTAATTTTGAGAAAGCGTCTGAAAAAGTTTCTAGTTTTGCAGATGCTTATGGAAGTTCGGCAGAAAGATTAAATGTTGAAGCTGATAAACTTGCTCGTACTTATGAAAAATCTGCTTCTGTAGTTGGTGATTCAGGCGAACAATTAGCAAGTACCTATAATAAGTTGATTGAAAATATGAATAAAGAGTTGGAAATGTCAACTGGCGGAGGTAAAACTTATAATGAACAACTAAGTATAATGAATAAAAATCTTACAGCATTAAATGCAGTGTATGAACTTCAATTACAAGGAACTAACCAACAAATTGAAGCAACTAAAGCTATGTACACTGGCTTAGATGAGATTTTAGATAAT
The DNA here is from genome assembly GCA_002412425.1 of Bacteroidales bacterium UBA5219. Classification (GTDB taxonomy): domain Bacteria; phylum Bacteroidota; class Bacteroidia; order Bacteroidales; family ML635J-15; genus Bact-19. The sequence goes on from DHVB01000078.1 coordinate 53,216, forward strand.
ATGAAACAATCTGCTGAAGATACAAGAAAATATCGTGAAGAAATAAGTAAATTAAGTCATAATTTGGCTGCAATGAATACCATTTATGGTAATATGCTTTCAGCAATGAATTTTAAAGCAGATTAATTAGAGGTTGTTAATTTTATGTTGAATTTCAAAATTTAAAAATATATGGCAGCAACAAATTGTCCGGAGACCCCGCGGCAAAAAATGATTGGGATGATGTACCTGTTTTATACAGCATTGCTCGCTTTGAACGTATCTTCTGAAATTTTAACTTCTTTTGTTAAAATAAACGAAAGTATTCAAAAGACAACTTCTAATTATTCAGAAAAAACTAAGTCTTTATACGCGAAAATCGATAAAAGTGCTTTAGATCAACCAGGTAAATATACTAAATTAGCCAAACAAGCTCATGAGGTTGAGCGACAATCAAATGAATTTTTTCAAAATATTGAAGACCTAAAATTGTTAATATTGCGTGAAAGTCAAGGTCCTGAGGCAACACTTGACGGTGAAATTAAAAAGATGGATGACTTGCACGCTGCAACTATTGTGATGGTTGGAGAAGGTGGTCCTATGATGGGAAAACAACTTAGAGGTTGGTTAGATAGTTATCGAGAACTTTTATTAGGAATAATTGAAGATACTTCTGAAACAGTTTATAAAAACGTAGCGAAAAATTTGGAAGCTAAAGACCAATTTGATAATAAAGAAGCAGCTTGGTCTTGGGAAGAAACTTTATGTCGTGGTATGCCTATGATTGGTACAATGGCAATGTTATCTAAATTACAAGCTGATATTAGAAATGCTGAGGCTGACGTTTTAGAGTTTATGATTGCTAAAACAGGAGAATTAGATATTCGTATTACTGCTCTAGAAGCATTAGTTAGTACACCGCGAAGTTTTATTATTCGAGGAGGTAAATATTCTTCTAATGTGTTCTTAGGAGCTCGTGATACTTCAATGAGACCAACTATATATCTTACTTATAATGCTCCTTTTTATGATTCTACAGTAGTGAACGGTGAAGTACAGTATCGACTACGCCAAGGTGCAAATTATGATACTTTGCCTATTGACGAGTCTGGAAAAGGTTTGCATGTTCGTGATTGTGGCGGAGTAGGCGATTTCAACTATGGTGGTTTAGTGCATTATAAATCTAATAGAGGTGATATGTGGTTGCCTTATAAAGCTGTTTATCAAGTTGGTGATGCAGGCTTTACCGTATCCGCAAGTGCATGTAATGTATTTTATAGAGGGCTTGATAACCCCGTAGAAGTTGCAGTATCTGGGTATCCACAAGAAGCGGTAAGTGTTAGTATTTCTGGCGGTGCTTCTATATCTAGATCTGGTGCTGGTTATATAGTAAAAGTTCCAGCTTCAGTATCAGCAAGAGAGGTAAGTATTACTGTTTCTGTTAGGACAGAAGAAGGCGGACGTACTTTAGGTTCTAAGACTTTCTCTGTGTTAAACGTACCACCTCCAACAATAGTTATTGCAGGAGCTTACAAAGACGGTGCTTCTGTTCCTAAAGGAGCTATTACTAGAACACCTACTTTAACAGCTAACCTAGAATCTGACTTCTTCCCATTTAAAGGAGTAAGCTATAGTGTTATTTCTTATGAGTTCTTATATTCTGTAAGAGGTGTAACGCAAACAATTGCTGGAACAGGTTCAAATATTCCACAAACAATTCTTAATAATTTAAATCCTGGATCAGCAGCAAGCTTTACAAATATTAGAGTTAGTAGCCCTTCAGGTGAAAGAAAGACTAATGGAATAACTGTGAAAATACAATAATTTAAAAATTTAATATTATGAAAATAGTTAATAAGTTTTTCCCTCTCATTGTACTTATCAGCCTATGTTTGCCAATAAGTGCACAAGTTCTTGATGGAGCTTATGTGAGAGAACATGTAACAGAACACACTTTCGTTCCTTATCAAAATATTAGAGAAGCAGATGCTATGTACTCTAAAAAAATTCTAAGAGTATTAGAATTAAGGGAAAAACAAAACCATCCGTTGTATTTCCCAATTGTTAGAATGACTTATCCTGGAACAGGATTAGATAATGAAGGACGACCAGTGAAAATACAACCTCAAAGAAGTAGAGTTAACTTGATTTATTTGATGTATAATGTAGGTATTCTTGGCGAACAATATAGTGATATTACCGGCGAATTAACATTGATTGATACAGTAAGAAGATATCCAGTGTACAAATTAGATGCTGCAGATATTACTAATTGGTGGAGACATCCAATAGAAAAAGATGACGAACTTAGAGAACATTTATTGGCTTATAAGGAAAAAATTCTTGTGCCTGATGGTGAAGGAGGAACTTATGAAGAAACTATCGACTCCAAACTTGACGATACTCGTGTTTTAGATAAATTGTGGGTTTGGGAAGAATGGGTTTTTGATAAACAACGTTCTTTAATGGATGTGAGAATTATAGCACTTGCTCCAGACGGATGGGTTGTTAAAGACGAAACCGTTGAAAGAGTATGGCCATTCTGGATATATTTCCCTGATTATAGACCACTATTTGCAAGATATGAAGTGTTTAATTCGCACAACGATGCAGAACATAGAACTTTTGATGATATTTTCTTCAAAAGAAAATTCTCTAGCTATATTGTAGCAGAATCAAATAATTATGATAATCGTTTGATTTCAGACTATTTGTTAGGAATTGATGCAATTAGAGAAGGCGAAAGAATACAAGAAAAAATTGCTTTAATAGAACAGGACCTATGGGAATATTAAAAGTTTGAGAATAACAATAAAAAAAGAGGCTGTTTTATTTTTGAAGCAGCCTCTTTTTTTTAAAGTACTTTCAACTTTTTACTTTTGTGTCCTTTTGTGTCTTTTGTGGTTTAAAACAAACCCATGCGAGTAGAGTGAGCTTGCGAACTCTGCGAAGCAATCGACGCGTCAGCCTCTTTACCTTCGGTGAGCTCGTAAA
>DHVB01000078.1:56372-94089 GCA_002412425.1 Bacteroidales bacterium UBA5219
TTCAACACTTCAACTACGTTCAGTGCATCGCTTTCAACTTTTAACTGATATCAGTAGTCCCTAGAGGATTCGAACCTCTATCTTAAGAACCGGAATCTTACATTCTATCCATTGAACTAAGGGACCAAGATAATATTACAAAAATACAAATTTATTTCAGCTTATTTAATTAAAGTATTAGATATTTTTTTAAATTTGTTGCATGAAAAAGTATTTGCTAGCATATTTACTTTCAATATTATTTCTGAATTCATTTTCTCAATCAGATGAATATTATTTTTATGGTGATAGTCTTTTGTATTGTGCTTATGATGGTAATTTTGAAGCAGTAAAAGGTATAGTGAATAGTGGAAAAACTAGCATAAATTTCGTTGACTATTATGGCGTTTCTGCTTTGATGTTTGCAGCAGAACAGGGGCATACTTCTATCGTAGAGTTTTTAGTTAGAAAAAAAGCAGATTTAGATTTAATATCTTTAGAAAATGGAAACACAGCTTTACATAGTGCCGTAAAATTTAATCATTTGCAAATAGCTGAAATTTTAATAAATGCTAAAGCAGACATTAACGCACAAGATTTTGATGGACGAACTTGTGTACATTATGCAAGTATATATGGCTATAATGATATTCTTGACTTATTGCTTTCTAGTGATGCTGAGCCAGACCTAAAAGATGCTTATGATTTTACACCATTGATATATGCTGTAATGTACAATAACAATAATGCAGTTATGTTATTACGCTTATATGATGCAGATGTTGATTTTTTACTTGCCGATAGCTCTAATGTTTTTCATTTAGCAGCAGAAAATGGTAATATTTGGTATTTCGATAGCTTTAGAAATGAAGTTGACTTAAAAGAAAATGTATTTGGACTAACACCTGTCGAATCTTCAATTATTTATGGACAATACGAAATGTTAAAATGGTTTTTGGAAAATAATTATGAACTTAGAGATACAATTAATTCAGCTTATACACCCAAAACTTTAGCCAAATATGGTGGCGATAGAAACATAAAAAAAATTATTAAAAAACTTAATATTAAAGATTATAATTATTTGTGGTTTGATAGGTTAGCACTTAGCCAAGGAATGATTTTTAGCAAAAATGATTTTTTTTGGACAACAGGACTAGGTGTTTTAGATGCTAGATGTGGTTTAGAATTTGAAACAGGTTTTTTTTATAGACATTTTGAAAAATTAGTTTTACTACCTATTCTTAATAATCACTCTTACTATCAGTTGCGGGAATCAAGAAAAGGAATATATCTTATAGGTTTAAAGAATTTTAACTTGCTTAGAAGCAAAAATAATTTTTATATGGACTTTTATGCAGGTTTGAGAGCAACAAAATGGTGGGGGAAATACGATGGAGTAGAATTTAAAATAATTGACGGAATTATTGCTTCGCCATTTATAGGAATTAGCCTTCATAATCGCTCTAATTGTAAGTTTAAATTTTCTACAGAATATTTAAACACAAATATATATGCACAGTCTAAGTTTTTTTATTCGCTTAATTTAAGTTTTTTAATTAGTATTAGAAAAAATGAAAATATTGTCAATCATAAATACATTATTCGTTATTAGCACTATCTTTATAGCTTTGTTAATCTTAAGTGCTTGTAATGATGATGATTATATTACGCCTGTTGATAGCGAAACTATTGACTGTCAGTATTGTTACGAGAGTATGCCAGATTTAGTTGATTTGAAATTAGTTTTTAATATGAGCAAATACAAAGAAGAAGTACTGTTTGTTGTTTACTCTGGTAATGCATTCTCATCAGCGATTTGGATGGAAGGAAGTTCTGATATTAGTGAATTGTGGATACAAGTGAAACCAAACCAAAAATATACTGTAGTTGCCGAATATTTTGACAATGGTAAAACTATTTATGTAATAAATGATGCCTTAGTAAAAACAAAGTTTTTTAAAAATGCTTGTGATAAACCTTGCCATTATGTTTATGAGGTTAGTTGCGACTTAAAGCTAGGGAAGCATAAATATAATTAATTTGTTTTAAACAAATTTTGCAAACTGTATGTCGCAATTGCAGTTTTTTTTGTGTAAAAAAAAGGTTTATATAAAATAATAAAATTATTTGTAATTAAATTAAAAATTGCTTATTTTTATAGAAATTATTTTTTGAGTTTAACTATATAATTAAATATTATGAAAAAAATACTTTTCCTCATTGTGTTTCTTGGTTTTAGCTCGTTTTTGTTTTCTCAGCAAAGCGAAATAATTCCATTGTCTGTAAATTATAATAAATTAGAATTTAAAGGATTTACACCGACAGCTTTCTCTGCAAAAGTTCAGATGAAAGAATTAAAAGCGACTAATAAAGTTATTGAAAATCGCGAATTTGCTTCTATTGATTTAGAAGGTTTTGTTGCTACAGGTACTGTTGGGCAAGCTGGAGTACCAACTTTGAGTAGAATGATTGAAGTTCCTCATGGCGCTGATGTTCAAGTTGTAATTCATGGTTATTCCCAAGAAGTTATAAATCTTTCGGAATATGGGATTAATAGGATAGAGCCAGTTCAGCCTTCGTATAGCAAGAGTACACCAATTGAGGAGCAATATTTTGTAATAGATGAAAATTATTACAATACAGATCTTTATGATACTGAAGATATTGTTAAGGTTGAAATCTATGGAACTATGAGAGGAGTTAGAATAGCAGGTCTTACTATTCGTCCTTATCATTATAATCCAGTAGAAAACACTTTGATAGTATATAATGATTTAGATTTTGAAATCAAGTTTGTAAATGCTGATTTAGCTTTAACCGAAGAAATGAAGAACAGATATTATTCTCCAGAATTTGAAGGAGCTTATTCTAATCTTATTAATTTTTCGGTACCAGCCACAAAAGATCAACTTACAAACTTTTCTGCTCCATTAAAATATGTTATTGTTGCAAATCAAGCTTTTGAAACAACTTTGCAACCATTTGTGCAATGGAAAACTAAACAAGGTTTTAATGTGATTGAACATTATGTTGCTAGTGGAACTACAAATACAACAATTAAAAATTATTTACAAGGTTTATATGATGCAGGAACTGCTTCAGACCCAGCTCCAATTTATTGTTTGATAATTGGCGACCATAGTGGTACTTATTCTATTCCTGCATTTGCAACTAAAGTTTCTGGCGAAAGTCATATCACTGACCTTTATTTTGCATGTTTTGATGGGACAAGCGATTATCTTCCAGATATGTATTATGGTAGAATTTCAGCAGAATCAACAACAGAGCTTCAAAATGCTTTAGATAAGATTTTACCTTATCAACAATATTCACTTTCAAATTTTGATTATTTGGATAAAGCTCTTTTAGTTGCTGGAGTGGATTCTTATTGGGCAAATAAATGCGGAAATGCAGCTATTTTATATGCAACAAATAATTATATAAATACAGCTCATGGTTTTGCAAATATTTATGCATATTATTACAATACGACTTCATATCCTTATTCGGTTATGAGATCAAACTCTTCAAGTGCTTCTGGTGATATAAATTCAAAAATTGGAGCTGGTGTTGGTTTTGGAAATTATACTGCTCATTGTGACCATGATGGCTGGGCAGACCCTGCAGTTCTTAGATCTAATGTTCCAAATTGGGCAAATAAAAATAAATATCCATTTTTAATAGGAAACTGTTGTTTGTCTTTTCAATTTAATCAAAGTGATGCTTTTGGAGAAGTGCTTTTACATACTAAAGATGCAGGAGCAGTAGGTTATATTGGAACCACAAACTATTCTTATTGGTACGAAGATACTTATTGGGGACTTGGTTTAGTTTCTCAGGCAACAGTTGATGCTGGAAATATTACTGCTTATAATACTTCTAATACAGGCTTAGGGTTTATGGACGGAGTTTTTCATGAACACTATGGAGATGACCATGCAAATTGGTATTATACAGCTTCGCAAATTATTACTTGTGGAAATTTAGCAGTACAAGCTAGTTCAGAAACTAGTCGAAAACAATATTATTGGGAAATTTATCACGTTTCTGGCGATCCTTCTCTAATACCTTATATGACAAAGCCAGATCCACTAACACTCACCTTTACACCTCCTTTTGTTGGAGCAACTACATTAACGGTTAATACAGAACCTTATACTTATGTTGCAATCTCAAAGAATAATGTTTTGTTAGATGCTAAGTGGTCGGGTAGTGGAAGTACTGTAACATTAAATTTCCCCGCACTTACAGGCGAAAACCATTGTGTAGTAGGAACAAAACAAGATAGAGCTCCATATATAAATGAGTCTGTCTTACCAACAGTTCCTAGTGTTCCAGTAGCTAACTTTAGTGCAAGTCCAACTACAATATTAGAAGGCGAAACTGTGAGCTTTACAGATGCTTCTCAATATGCAGCTAGTTGGTCTTGGAATTTTGGAGATGGACAAACTTCAACAGAACAAAATCCTAGTCATGTATATACTGCAGCTGGAACTTATACTGTAAGTCTAACTGTTACTAATACTCTTGGCTCAGATACAGAAACAAAAAATAATTATATTACTGTAAATATAAATACAAACCCACCAACAGCAGATTTTACTGCTAGTCAAACTAATATAATTATAGGTACTACAGTTGGTTTTACAGATTTGTCTATTAACAATCCTACAGGTTGGTCTTGGGAATTTGAAGGTGGTACACCTGCTACAAGTACCGAACAAAATCCTAGTGTAGTTTATAATACACCAGGAACTTATAAAGTTAAATTAACAGCTTCAAATACATATGGAAGTGATGTTGAAGAAAAATTAGCTTATATTACTGTTACTCTTCCAACTTATTGCTCAGCAGGTTCTAATAGTGCTAGCTATGAAGGAATTTCTAATTTTACTTGTAATACAATAAATAATTCTTCAGGAAAATCAACTTATACAGATTTCACACATATATCAACAGATTTGTTGATAGGACAATCTTATCCGTTTTCTATTACCACTGCAAATGGTTATACTAGTGACCAAGTTTTGATTTGGGTTGATTGGAATAGAGATGGCGATTTTATTGATGATGGAGAAAATGTTTTTTCTGGAAATGGACAAGGACCATTTTCTGGAAATATTACAGTTCCAAGTACTGTAACTCAGGGAGAAGTGAGAGTAAGAATACGTTTACATGACACAGGCTCTAGCTATAATCCAAATGCAACTCCTTGTGGAAATTCTGACTATGGAGAAGTTGAAGATTATACATTTAATTTAATAAGTCCAAATATTCCTCCAGTTGCTGATTTTGCCATAAGTGGACCTGCATTTTGTTCAGGAGAAGTTAGCTTTACAGATATGTCAAGCTTAGCAGATTCTTGGCTTTGGAGTTTTGGTGATGGAAATACTAGTGTTGCACAAAATCCAACTCATAGTTATGCAAGTTCAGGTACATATACAGTTTCTCTTACTGTAACAAATGGATATGGAAATGATCAAAAAATTGTAAATGATGCAGTTGTAATTGATATACCTGAAGCACCTGCTACAAGTGGAGCAACAGCTTGTGGAGCTTCAACTCTTACTTTAGGCGCAACAGGAACTGGAAATTTGGTTTGGTACGACTCTCCAACAGGTGGAACGGCAATACATACAGGAAATACTTATTCAAGTACATTTACAAATACTACTAATTTATATGTTGCATCTGAATTAACTTCTACCGAAACTGGTAATGTTGGACCTGCTACTCATGATTTTGGAACAGGAGGATTTTTTAGTTCAACTTATAGACATGGTTTAAAATTTAATGCTGAATCTGATTTTAAACTTGTTTCTGTTGTTATTCGATCTTCTCAAGCAGGTAACAAAACTATAGCCTTGAAGGATAGCAATGATGAAGTTATAGCTAGTAAAGTTGTAAATGTGTCTTATGCACAAACTAATACAAATATAGTTGTGAACTTAGATTTTGATGTTCCTGCAGGTAATGATTATAAACTTATGGGAGATAGTGATTATAATAGATTGTATAGAAATTTAACAGGCGCATCATATCCTTATAATTTAGATGGTGTTGTTAGTATATATGAAAGTACTGCTAATTCTTCACCAACTGATTGTTATTATTACTTTTATAATTGGGTTGTTGAATATGAAGTAAATTGCAATAGCTCACGCACACCCGTTACAGCAACAATAAATCCATTGCCTTCAGTAGATTTGGGAGCAGATCAATCTCAGTGTGGTGGTTCTGTTACTTTAGATGCTGGTAGCGGTTTTGATAGCTATTCGTGGAATGGAAGTACTGGAACTCAAACTTTAGTGGTAAATACTACAGGTAATTATAGTGTTGTTGTTGAAAATGAATTTGGTTGTACAGCAAGCGATAATGTAAATGTTACAATCAATCAGGTACCACAACTAAATTTAACTGCTATTGATGAGTCCGCTCCAAATGCAAACGATGGAAGCGTTACTGCTAATGTAACTAATGGTGCAACACCTTATACTTATAACTGGACTGGTTCTTCTGGAACAGGAAGTCAAATTACAGGTTTAGGTGATGGTACATATTGTGTAACAGTTACAGATGGAAATGGTTGTTCAGTTGGTGATTGTGCAATAGTTGAAACTACTGCCGTGCCTCCAGTTGCAGATTTTACAGTAGATCAAACTTCTGCTTGTGGTAGTATTGCAGTTCAATTTACAGATAATTCTCAATATGCAACGTCTTGGCTTTGGACTTTTGGTGATGGAAATACTAGTACAGCACAAAATCCAGCACATACTTATTCAACACCTGGAAATTATACCGTAAGTTTAAAGGTAACTAATTCTACTGGTAACAATACTGCCACAAAAAATAATTATATAAAAGTTTATGCAAATCCAACCGTTTTGTTATCAACAACTCCAGAAACTGCAGATATAACTAATAATGGAACTGTTACTGCTACTGTTTCAAGTGGAACACCATCTTATAATTATAATTGGTCTGGTTCTACTGGTACAGGAAGTCAAATTACTGGCTTAAGTGCAGGTGAATATTGTGTAACAGTTACAGATGCAAATTTATGTACGGTTAGTGATTGTGCTATTGTTAGCTTTACTAATGTTGCTCCAGTTGCAGATTTTTCAGCAAATCAAACTTCTGCTTGTGGTAGTATTGTAGTTCAGTTTACAGATAATTCTCTATATTCTCCAACATCATGGCTTTGGAATTTTGGTGATGGAAATACTAGTACAGCACAAAATCCAACATACACTTATTCAACAGCTGGAATATATTCTGTAAGTTTAACTGTAACAAATTCTGAAGGTAGTAACACAGAAACAAAGACTAATTATATAAGTGTTTATGAAAATCCAACAGTTGTATTGACTGCAACGCCAGAATCTGTAGATGTTACTAACGATGGAAGCGTTACGGTTGATGTTAATGGAGGAGCAATACCTTATAGTTATAGCTGGTCTAATTCAGGAACAGGAATTCATATTGCAGGTTTAAGTGCTGGTACATATTGTGTAACAGTAACAGATAATAATGGCTGTTCAGTTGAGGATTGTGCAATTGTTACACTTGCTGGCGTAGCTCCAATTTCAGATTTTACTGCAGATCAAACTTCTGCTTGTGGTAGTATAACAGTTAACTTTACAGATAATTCTCAATATTATCCAACATCTTGGAGTTGGGATTTTGGCGATGGAGAAACTTCAATAGCACAAAATCCAACACATACTTATTCGACAGCTGGCGTATATACTGTAAGTTTAACTGCAACTAATGTTGAAGGAAGCAGTATTGAAACTAAAACTGGTTATATCACTGTTTATGAAAATCCAACAGTTGTATTGACTGCTACTAATGTGTCTTGGGATGCTACTAATAATGGAAGCGTTGACTTGGTTGTTACTGGTGGAACACCACCATATACTTATCAATGGTCTAGCTCTACTGAAACAGGAAGTCAAATTGCTGGTTTAAGTGTTGGTGAATATTGTGTAACTGTTACAGATAATAACGGATGTATAAGTTCAGAATGTATAAATGTTGGACAAGATGCAGAACCAGCTATTCCACAAGTTGACTTTAATGCAAATATCACTCTTGCTTGTTTGGGATATGAAATTCAATTTTCAGATTTGAGTACTAACCAACCCACAACTTGGTTATGGGATTTTGGTGATGGAAATACTAGTACAGAAGAAAATCCAACGCATATTTATGAAAATTCAGGATTTTATTCAGTAAGTTTAGTTGTCGAAAATGAATTTGGAAGCAATCAGCTTTTAAAAGAAAATTATATTTACATTTCAAATCCACCTAGCTTAGAGGTTGAAACTATTCCTGCTTCAGGAGAATTTGTAAATGACGGCTCTGCAAATATTATAATTACTGGTGGTACTGCTCCTTATCAAATTGTGTGGTCAAATGATGAAATAGGTACTAGCATTGAAAATTTAATGCCAGGTGATTATTCTGTAATGGTAGTAGATGCTGCACAATGTGTTGTTACAGAGCCATTTGTAATTTCATGGACAACAGCCATATCTCAAGTTGAAACAAAAATCAATATTTTCCCAAATCCTGCTAAAGATTTTGTGAGTGTTGAAATTGAAGGATTTAAGGCTAATAAGATTTATCTCACAAATGTAGTTGGACAAATAGTTTCTGAAATTACACCTACATCTAATATTTGTACTATTGATACTCAAGGAGTAAAACCAGGTATGTATTCAATAAAAATTGAATATGAAAATGGAATATCTACTCATAAACTTGTGATTCAATAATAAATAATTAGAATAAAGTTTAAAATGCTATATTAGAGCCGTTGTACGCAACGGCTCTAATATTATATATGCAATGCCAAATATGCAAGCATAAGCTATTTTATGAATATTATGAGAAACGTGTTATAAAGCATGTAAAAAATTTTTAAACAAAATAGCATTTTGTAACTAAAAAGTTATATATTTGCAATTAGTGAGAAAAGTGTGTGTTTTATGAAAATAATAAAACAATAACGAATTAAAATTTTATTAACTAATATTTTTACATTATGGAAAAATTTTTACAAAAAGTAAAGCATTTAAAACTTATAACAGTTTTATGTTTAGTTGTAATGCTTTCGAGTTTTAACAAGGTAGTAGCACAATCTAATTGTGAAGGTATGCCAAATCCAGGTAACACTATTTCTAGTGTTAGTTCTGTTTGTCCTACGCAAAATTTTACTCTATCTTTAGAAAATGCTACTGCAGGTGCGGGTGTTACTTATCAATGGGAGTCTGCTGATGATGTTGATTTTACAGTAAACCCTGAAAATCTTGGAACAAATAGTACTCAAACAGCTAATATAAGCTCTTCAAAATATTTTCGCTGTTTAGTTACTTGTACTAATAGTTCTGAATCTGCATATTCTACGCCGGTACTTGTTACTGCTACATCTTTTTTAGAGTGTTATTGTATTCCACCTGTCCCAAGTTATGGTTGTGATGGTGATAATGTAGTTTCTGTGGTTTTAGGTACATTAAATGATGTCGGTCAAACATGTACACCAGTTTATCAAGATAGGTCGGCATTACAAAATGCTATACCAACTTTAACTCAAGGGCAAAATATTGAAATGTCTGTTGGAGTTGGAGATGGCGGAACCGAATATGTTGGTGTCTGGATAGACTTTGATCAAAATGGGGTTTTTGATGCCGATGAGTTTTTTGCACTTGGAAGTGGAAATGATGTCATTATTACTAATAATATATCTATACCAGATGATGCTTTAATAGGTGAAACAAAAATGAGAGTTAGATCTAAATTTGGTTCAGCTTTCGATGGTACCGATGCTTGTGGAGAAGTTAACTATGGAAGTACGCGTGATTATTTGGTAAATATTGCAGTACCTCCAACTTGCTTAGAGCCAACTAATCTTCAAGTTAGCGATGTGTCAGCTACTTCTGCAACACTTTCTTGGGACGAATCATTATCTTTACCTGTTAATGGCTATCAAGTGTTTTATAATATAACTGGTGAATTTCCTGAAGAAAGTTCAGCTTCTATGGGAAATATACCTGCTGGAAACACAACACATCAAACAGGCGACATCCTTTCTCCAAATACAACATATTATGTATGGGTAAGATCTGACTGTGGAGGTGGTGATTATAGTTATTGGACAGGCCCTATTACATTTACTACTTTATGTGAACCTGAAGATATACCTTATTATCAAGATTTTGAATCAGTAAGCGCAGGACAAATTCCTTTGTGTACAGAAGTAGTTCAAGCAGGTTCAGGAAACATGTGGAATACTGTGAGTAATCCAGGTTATGGTTTTACAAATATGTGTTTGAGATATAATTATAGTAGTTCAAATGCTGCGAATTCTTGGTATTTCTTAAATGGATTGAATCTTCAAGCAGGAGTTTATTATAGAATTACTTTTAAATATGGCTCAAATAGTACTAGTTACCAAGAAAAATTAAAACTTACTTATGGAACAAGTGCATCTCCAAATGATACTATAGAGACTATATTTGATAATCCAAATATTAACAACAATCTCGCAGCTATTCAAGTTGTTGATTTCACTCCTGCAACTAGTGGAGTGTTTTACATAGGCTTTAATGTGTACTCAGCTGCAAATCAGTATAATTTGTATATTGATGATATTAGTATTGAACTTAGTCCTAATTGTATTGAAGTTTCTGATCTTGTTGCAAGTGATATTACACCTAATTCAGCAACAATCTCTTGGACAGCTTCAAGTTCAAATCCTGATGCTGATTATCATGTATATTATTCAAATCTTAATGTGGCACCAGCTGATGATATAGAGTTAGCTGAATGTGAAGCAACAACAACTAATTCAATTGCATTAAGTGATTTAACAGATGCTGAAATATACTATGTATGGGTAAGATCTGACTGTGGAGGTGGTGATTATAGTTATTGGACAGGCCCTATTACATTTACTACATTATGTGCTCCAGAATCTACACTTCCATATACTGAGAACTTTGACAGTTATTCTGTAGGTAATTTCCCAGACTGTTGGTTAAGACCGGTGGTGTATGGTGGTTATCCATCAATTGTTAGTGCTTATAGTGTAAGTTCGCCAAATAGCTTGAGATTCCAATCTTTAACTACAACACCTACTTATGCAATATCACCAGCATTTTCAGAAGATATTCATAACCTAAGAGTTAAATTCCAACTAAAAGCTGAAAGCACAACATCTTCTGGTGCAATAGAGCTTGGAGTTATGAGTGATCCTTATGATTTAAGCACTTTTGAATCAGTAGCAATTATTCAACCTGAAAATACTAGTTTTAATGCATATCAATATGACTTATACTCAACAACTTTATCAGGCGAAAATCGACATATTGCGTTCAAACATAATTCAAATGCGAATAATTATTATTTTTGGCTAGATAATTTTGAAGTAGAACTTAGTCCTACTTGTATTGAACCTGCTAATTTTGTAGCAAATAATCTTACTTCAAATTCTATTGATTTATCATGGACTGAATTGCCAACTGCTCCTTTAAATGGCTATGATATTTATTTATCTACAGAAGCTACAGCTCCTACAGAAGTTTCTATACCAACACATAATACTTCTAACGATTATCTTATAATTGATACCTTAACTGAAGTAACTACTTATTATGTTTGGTTAAGAGCAAACTGTGATGTTGATGATGTAAGTGTATGGACAGGTCCTGTTACTTTCACTACTCCATGTGAGCCAGAAACTGTACTTCCATATGTTGAAAACTTTGATACTTATGGAACAGGTTCAAGTGCATTCCCTGCTTGTTGGTCAAGACCTGTAACATATAATAGCTATCCTTATATTGTTAGTGCTCAATCAGCGAGTTCGCCAGCTAGCTTAAGATTTAACTCTTCAACCACAACGCCAACTTATGCCGTGTCTCCTGCATTTGCAGAAGATATTCAAAATTTAAGAGTAAGTTTCCAACTAAAAGCATCTAGTGCTACAAGTTCAGGAACAATAGATGTAGGAGTTATGAGTGACCCTAATGATATAAGCACTTTTGAATCCGTAGCAACTATTCAACCTACAAATACTAGCTTTAATTATTATTACTATGACTTATATTTAGCAACATTGTCGGGTGCAAATAATTATATTGCATTAAGACATAACGCTACTTCAACTAGTTATTATTATTGGTTAGATGACTTTAAAGTTGAACTTAGTCCTAGTTGTATTGAAGTTTCTGATCTTGTTGCAAGTGATATTACAACTAATTCAGCAACAATCTCTTGGACAGCTTCAAGTTCAGATCCATCTGATGGTTATCAATTGTTTTATAACACAACAGGTGTTGCTCCAAATGAAAGTTCAGAAGCAATGGCAAGTGTTGAAGCAGGAATAACAAGTATCTCAACAGGAGACATATTAGATGATAATACACAATATTTTGTTTGGGTACGTGCAAATTGTGGCAACGATGATTTTAGTGAGTGGACTGGTCCATTGAGTTTTACAACTTTATGCGCACCATTTACCACTCTACCTTATACTGAAAATTTTGATACTTATGGAACGGGTTCAGATGCTTTTCCTGACTGTTGGGAAAGACCAGTAACTTATAATAGTTATCCTTATATTGTAAGTGCTTATTCTGTTAGTTCTCCAAATAGTTTAAGATTTCAATCTTTAACAACAGAGGCTACTTATGCAGTATCTCCTGCTTTTGCTGAAGATATTCATAACCTAAGGGTAAGCTTCCAATTAAAAGCAGAAAGTATCACATCTTCAGGCAATATCGAGCTTGGTGTTATGAGTGATCCTTTTGATATCAGTACTTTTGAAACTGTTGCTACTATTCAGCCTGAAAACACTAATTTTAACTCTTATGTTTTTGATTTATACACAACAACTTTATCTGGTGAAAATATGCATATTGCATTTAGACATAATTCAAATTCATCAATATATTATTACTGGTTAGATGATTTTGTGGTTGAACTTAGCCCAAGTTGTATTGAACCTACTAACTTTACTTTTGGGAATATTACATCAAATTCTGCTATAGTACAGTGGAGTCCTCTTCTTGTTGCTCCTGACAATGGTTATGATTTATATTTCTCATTAAATAATACAGCACCAACAGAAACATCAATGCCTACTTATAATACAGATGAAGATTCCTTCTTAATTGATGGACTTGATGAAGAAACTAATTATTATGTTTGGTTGCGTACAAATTGTAGTGATACAGATCAAAGTGAGTGGACAGGTCCAATACATATATTTACAGGTTATTGTACTCCTACAAATACTAGTACATCTTACTGGTTATCTTCAGTTACAACAACTGGTGGTATAACTAATATTTCTAATACTAATATTCCTTCACAAGCTGGCGGTTATGGCAATTTCTCAGCAACACATTCTTGCTCAAATTTTGAAGGTCAAGCTACTACAATAAACTTGGCACAAAATTCAAGCACAGGCTATTTTTATTGCTGGATAGATTGGAATAAGAATATGCAATTCGACACTGATGAACTTATATTTGGAACGAATAGCTATAGCTCCGCATATCAAGGCAATATAAACATTCCAGCAGGTACAGAGCCTGGAGAATATAGAATGAGAGTGGCAAATAGCTATCTTTATGAAATTACAGATGCTTGTACTGGAAGTGGATATGGACAATTCCATGATTATACCTTTATAGTTATTGATCCACCAACTTGTTATCCTCCTATTGGTCTAACAGTTGGAACTCAAACAGTTAGCACAGCAACAATCACTTGGGATGATTATAATGAGTCTCCTGAAAACGGATATGAAGTTTATTATTCTACAACTAACACTACACCTGATGATAGCGAAACTGATATAATTGAAGTTGAGGTAGGAGTTCAAACCCTAACTATTGATGAGCTTGAAATAGAAACAGATTATTATGTTTGGGTTCGTGCTATTTGTAGTGATGATGATAATAGTGTTTGGGCGGGTCCGGTACATATTAATATTGGCTATTGTACACCTGCTTTTTCTAGCACAAGTGATTACATTACAAACTTCTCATTAGGTGAAATTAACAATTCCACTGGTTTTTCTCCAGGCGGTTATGGAAATTATACTGATTTAGTTGCAAACTTAACTAGTGGTAATAATGAAGCTAGTTTAACAAGTTCCTCTGGTAGTGGCAATCACGGAGTTGCAATTTGGATTGACTTTAATGATAATTTAATTTTTGAAGAATCAGAAAGAGTTGCTACTTATGATAATGTTCAGGGTGGTCAAACCGTGAGCATACCTGTAATTATACCTGCTGATGCAAATCCTGGTAGCCATAGATTAAGAGTTATTTATCAATATAATACTGCGGGTCTAAATATTAATCCTTGTGCTAGTGCATCTTTTGGTGAAGCAGAAGACTATACAGTTAATATTGGTGAGCCATTGAACAACGAAACCGAAATCATTGCTTATTCGTTTGCAGAACAAATAGCTCCTGCAACTATAGATAATGTTGAACATAAAGTTAATGTTACTGTTGCAGCAGGAACTAACTTAAATGGACTAGTTGCTACATTTACTTTATCCGAAGGTGCTACAGCAACTGTAACGGGATTACCTCAACAAAGTGGTGTTACACCAAATAACTTTACATATCCTGTTGTTTATAAAGTAGTTGCTGAAAATGGTCTTGACGAGGAATTTTGGCAAGTTATAGTTGATGTAGAAGATACAGGTTTGAGTTCTGAAGCAGATATTTTATCTTATACAATTCCAAATCAAGTTGGACTAACTAGCATTAATTCAACAAATAGAACAGTAGCTCTTACAGTTCCTTATGGAACAGATCTAACTGCTCTTGTAGCTACATTTACTTTATCTAATGGTGCTACTGCAGAAGTTGAAACAGTTGCTCAACAAAGTGGTGTTACACCAAACAATTTCACAAATCCAGTTACCTATACTGTAACTGCAGAAAATGGTACAACTACTAAAGATTGGACAGTTACTGTTACCGAAGCACCAGCTAGCGATCAAGCAGATATCTTAGCTTATGTTATTCCAAATCAAGTTGGACTAACTAGCATTAATTCAACAAATAGAACAGTAGCTCTTACAGTTCCTTATGGAACAGATGTTACTGCTCTTGTAGCAACATTTACTTTATCTAATGGGGCTACAGCAGAAGTTGAAACAGTTACTCAACAAAGTGGCGTTACACCAAATAATTTCACAAATCCAGTTACCTATACCGTAACTGCACAAAATGGTACAACTACTAAAGATTGGATAGTTACTGTAACTGTAGCTGGAGAACCACTTAGCTCTGAAGCAGATATCTTAACATTCTCTTTCGCTGAACAGTTTGAAGAAGCAATTATTAACAATGTTAATAGAACAGTTAATATAAAGGTTAATGAAGGTACAAACCTCACAAATCTTGTTGCTACATTTACTCTATCAGAAGGTGCTATTGCAAAAGTTGCTGGACTTGTTCAACAAAGTGGCGTTACACCAAATAATTTCACAAATATTGTTATTTATTCTGTAACTGCAGAAGATGGCACAACTGTTAAAAATTGGGCAGTTAATGTGAGTGAACATTCTGGAATTGAAGACATAGAAATTTCTAAGCTTTCAATTTATCCTAATCCTAACAATGGTAGATTTACTTTAGACTTTAGCGATATCTATGGTAAAGTAAACTATCAAATATATGATACAAAAGGAAGCATTATTCTAAGTGATAACTTAGTTGTAAACGGAAATGCAATGAAAGAAGTTTCACTAAATATTGCTCCTGGAGTTTACTACGTTAAATTAATTACTGAAACTCAAAGCATAATTGAAAAATTGGTTGTTGAATAAGAAAGTAATTTATGAATAATTTAGA
Source organism: Bacteroidales bacterium UBA5219 (assembly GCA_002412425.1). Taxonomy (GTDB): domain Bacteria; phylum Bacteroidota; class Bacteroidia; order Bacteroidales; family ML635J-15; genus Bact-19. The sequence goes on from DHVB01000078.1 coordinate 72,242, forward strand.
AAAAGGCTAACTCATTTAGAGCTAGCCTTTTTTTATTACTATTAAAAAATGCTAATATCATTCTATTCAATATCTTAGCCGACAGGTTTATATTTGTTTTAAAAAAAAGTAACAAAATACTCGTTTATGTCAAAAAAAAAATGTAATATTGCTTTTTAAAATGTGTGAAGTTTTTAACGCATGAAAAATAGTGAAATTAAAATAGTATAAATTAAATTTATTAAATTATGAGAAAAATTCTAACAAGATTAACACTAATACTAGTATTTTGTATTGGTGTTAGTGCATTTTCAAAACTACAAAGCCAGATTGTCGTGGCTAAGTGGCATTTTGATAATCCAACTAAACAAGGTGCTATTACCGACAATGCTAGCTTTGCAAGTAGTCCCTACACAGCTGATGATGGTATTGTTGAAAATAAAGATATTGCAACAATATCTTTAGGTGGTAGTGTTAATTATAACGGGTGGGTAACTGGCGCAAGTGGTACCCTAGACAAAGCACCTAATAGTAGTGCTTGGAATCTTACTGATGGCTATTGGCAAATCGGTATTGTTACTACAGGGTATAAAGATTTAACCCTAAGTTCTAAACAGCGAAGTTCAAATACTGGACCTACGGATTTCCAAATTCAATATAGTACTGATAATGGCTCAAGTTGGTTAGATGTTGGGACTGCTATAACTGTTGCTAATAATTTTACTTCAGGTGTAGTCACAGATCTTGCTCTTCCTGCTGAATGTAATAACTTAGCTAATTTATTAATTCGCTGGACAAATACATCTAATGTGTCTGTAGGTGGTGCTACTGTTGCATCTGGAGGTACTAATAGAATTGATGATATTGTTGTAATGGGTGCTTTTAATGATCCATGTATAGCAACAGTGCCTTTCTTCGAAGGATTTGAAGATGGATATACTCATGCAACAACAGTTGGAGGTTGTTGGACACAAGAAAGTGTATCTGGATCACAGTCTTGGGTAGTTAATTCAACTAATACAACCAATAACAGAACTCCTAGAACTGGTTTGTTTAATGCTACTTTACAGTATTCTAATACAGATTGGCTTTTCCATAAGGTTTACTTAACTCAAGGAATAGTTTATGATTTTTCTGTTTGGGCTAGGCAAGATGCAACCTCTGGAGCATTACTTACTTTAGCTTGGGGAGCAGAAAATAATGCTGCTGCAATGACAAATATAATTGTTAATGAACAAGCAATAACTGATGGTGATTACCAAGAAGTTAGAGGAACTTTCACAGTCCCTACTGATGGAGTTTATTATATAGGAATAAAAGGAACTACAACTTCTTCCCCTTGGCATTTATCAATTGATGATATTTCGCTTGATTTTGGTCCTACTTGTGTTGCTCCTGAAAATATTCAAGCAAGTAATATTACATCAGATGCTACAACCATTACTTGGGATGCTTCAATTACATCTGTTGCTGCTTATAATGTGTATTCTTCAGACGTCAATACAGCACCAGCAGATGATATAGCTAATTCTGAATATACAGAAGTCAGTGGTGTTACAACTACATTAGGCGGATTAACACCAAATACTACATATTATGTTTGGGTAAGATCTGATTGCGGATCTGGTGATTATAGTACTTGGGCAGGACCAATTAGTTTTACAACTGCTCAAATTCCAGCAATATTACCGTATGAAGATGATTTTGCAACAAATCAATTTACATTTATAAACGGAACACAAACTAATCAATGGGCTTATGGTTCCGCAGAAGGAAATCCAGAAAATGCTATCTATATTTCTAATGACGATGGAACAACCAATGCTTATACTAATTACTCGGCTATTAGCACTGTTCAAGCATATAGAGATATTGTTATTCCTACTGGTACAACTATTGTTAACTTTAGTTTTGATTGGAAATGTTATGGGGAAAGTTCATATGACTATTTGAGAGTTTGGTTGGTACCAACAAGCTATATCCCAACTGCAGGTACGCAAATTACAGCTGGAACAGGCAGAATACAAATAGGAGGTAATTTTAATCAGCAAGATACATGGCAAACTTATCAAAACCTTGTTTTAGATTTATCTAGCTTTGCAGGACAAACTATGCGTTTGGTTTTTGAATGGCAAAATGATGGTTCTGGTGGCACTCAACCACCTGCAGCTATTGATAATGTAAACATAAGTATTCCTAGCTGTATTGCTCCTACAAATTTACAGGCTAGTTTAACAGGTCTAAAATCTGCTAATCTAACATGGACAGCTCCTACTTCAGTTCCTGCGAATGGCTATCAAATATTTTCTAACACAACAGGTGTAGCTCCATCTGAAAGTTCAACACCTGTGATAACTGTTGCTGCTACTGAAACAAGTTTTGCTACAGGTGATGTATTAGATCTTGCTAATACTACATATTATGCTTGGATTCGTTCTGATTGTGGTGGCGACTTTAGTAGCTGGGCAGGACCTGCTACTGTTACTACTCCAATGTATGTCCCAAGTCCATGGGTAGAGGAGTTTGCTACATCAACTACACCAACAGGTTGGACAACCTCTAGTATGTATTTGAATAATTCTAATTCTGCAATAATTAATGGAGGAGCCTCAGGTTATTTTATGTATAAAAATTTGTATAGCTCTGCTACTACAGGAAATTTCTCTACAGTTTTAGTTGGTCCTATTTCAGGTACAGAAGACTTTAGTTTTGATTATAAAATTGCTAATTATAATTCCCCTTATGCACCACCAGCTTCTGGTACTGGAAATTTTGTATTAGAAATTTCAACTGACTTTGGTAATACTTGGACACAAATGGATTCTGTTGATAATAATGCTATTGCAGGTTGGCAAAATAAATCATATTCAATATCAACTTATGCTGGCGCTGGAGACTATGTGAAATTCCGAGTTACTGCAAATTGGCTAACTGGAGGTGGAGATTATTGTATAGGATTTGATAATTTTAATTTAGCATCTTGTTTTCCAATAAGTGGATTAAGTGTGGCTAATATTGAAGAAAATTCTGCAACTATTTCTTGGAATGCTTCAACTTCAAGTCCAGCAAATTATAATGTGTATTATTCTGAAGTAAATGCAGCACCAGCAAATGATATTGCTGATACTGAATATTCAGAAGTAAGTGGTCTTACAACTACATTAAGCAGTTTGTCAGCAAATACAAAATATTATGTTTGGGTAAGATCTGCTTGTAGTGCAAGTGATATGAGTTCTTGGGGTGGTCCAGTTGAGTTTACTACTTCATGTGCTCCAGAATCTACACTTCCATATACTCAAAATTTTGATAGCTACAGTAGTGGAGAATATCCTGACTGTTGGTTAAGACCTGTAATAAATAGTGGATTCCCATCTATAGTTAGTGGTAGTAGCTATTCTGTAAGTTCACCAAATGGTCTGAAATTCCAATCTTTAACTACAACACCTACTTATGCAATATCACCAGCATTTTCAGAAGATATTCATAACCTAAGGGTTAGTTTCAATCTGAAAGCAGAAGGTATAGGTGCTTCGCAATCAGGAACTATGGAACTTGGAGTTATGAGCAATCCTGATGATATTATTACTTTTGAATCAGTAGCAATTATTCAACCAACAGATAATGGTTTTAATCATTATAAATATGATTTGAATGGAACAATTTTATCAGGACCAAATAATTATATTGCATTAAGACATAATTCAAATTCATCAAGTTGGTATTACTGGTTAGATGATTTTAAAGTTGAACTTATTCCTAATTGTATTGAAGTTTCTGATCTTGTTGCAAGTAATGTTACAGCAAATTCTGCAACTATTTCTTGGACAGCTTCAACTTCTAATCCTGCTTCTTATCAAGTGTATTGCTCTATTAATAATACAGCACCAGCAGAAGATGAAACTAATGTTGAAACAACACCTGAAAACACAATTGATTTGAGTGGATTAAGCGAAACTACACAGTATTATGTTTGGGTAAGATCTGCTTGCGGTGTAGGCGACTTTAGTCCTTGGGATGGACCTATTGTATTTACTACCTTGTGTACTCCAGTTAATGTGCCTTTCTTTGAGGGATTTGAGAATGGATATAATCATGATGATGTTGTTGAAGGCTGTTGGACTCAAGAAAGTGTATCTGGATCACAGTCTTGGGTAGTTAATTCAACTAATACAATCAATAACAGAACTCCTAGAACTGGTTTGTTTAATGCTACTTTACGGTATTCTAATGAAGATTGGCTTTTCTATAGAGTTAATTTAATTCAAGGACAAGCTTATGATTTTACTGTTTGGGCTAGACAAGATGCAACTTCTGGAGCTACGCTTACTTTAGCTTGGGGAACAGAAGATAACTCTGCAGCAATGACAAATATTATTGTTGATGCTCAAGTAATTACTAATGGTGATTATCAAGAAGTTAAAGGGACTTTTGGTGTTCCAACAGATGGAGTTTATTATATTGGAATAAAAGGAAGTCTAACATATACTCCTTACTATATGTCAATTGATGATATTTCACTTGATTTTGGACCTAATTGTGTTGAGCCTACAGCTATTGTAGCAAGTGAGATTACAGCTAATTCTGCAAATATCTCTTGGACAGCTTCAGTATCAGCCCCTGCTTCTTATCATGTGTATTACTCAACAACTAATACAGCACCAGCAGATGATATAGCTGATGCTGAATATGCAGAAGTAACTGGTCTTACAACTGAATTAAGCGAATTAACACCAGTAACTACATATTATGTTTGGGTAAGATCTGCTTGTGGAGCTGATGAGAATAGCGTTTGGACTGGTATTAGCTTCGAAACTACTCCTAGCTGTTTTGAACCTACAAATATTCAAGCAAGTGATATTACTATAAATTCTGCAAATATTTCTTGGACGGCAGCAACTGAAAGCCCAGATGCTACTTATCATGTGTATTACTCTTTGGTTGATGCAGCACCAGCTGACGATATAGATATAGCAGAATGTGAAGCACCAGCTACTAACTCAATTGAATTAACTGATTTAACATCAAGTTCAACATATTATGTTTGGGTAAGATCTGTTTGTGGAGCTGACGATTTTAGTACTTGGGCTGGACCATCTGTTTTCTCAACTTCTTGTGCAATTATTAGTGAATATCCTTATTTCGAAGGATTTAACTCTGGTATAGATCCAGCTTGTTGGACTATTATAGATAATGATAATAGTGGTGATTCATGGTATTCAGGCACTTATGCATCAACACCGTCTTATGAAGGTGCGTCTATGATGGTTTCTGAATTTAGTTATCCAAATGATGATTGGTTGATTTCTCCACAATTTAAAATTACTAGCGATAATTTAAAAGTAGATTTCTATGCAAAAAGCTATAGTGCTTATTTTTATGAATCTTTTAATGTTCTTATATCAAAAACAGGTACATCTCCATCTGATTTTACAATAGTTCTAGAAAATATTGTTGATCACCCTAATACTTGGCAAAATCATGAGTATATATTATCAGAACATGGCATTAATATAGATGATGAGATTTATGTTGCAATTCAACATGTTTCTAACGATCAATTTGTTTTATTCATAGATGCATTTACAGTATCAGAAATAGAAATACCTAGTGCAGAAGCAGAAATCTTAACTTATTCTATTCCAAATCAAGTTGGAGATACTGAAATTACTAGCACAGAAACAGAAGGAACAATCACTGTAACTATGCCTTTTGGTACAGAAGTAACTAATCTTGTAGCTGACTTTACTTTATCTGACGGTGCTACTGCACAAGTTGATACAGAAGATCAAGCAAGTGGTGTTACTCCAAACAACTTTACAGATCCTGTTGTTTATGTTGTAACAGCAGAAGACGGTACAACAACTAAAAACTGGACTGTTACTGTTAATCTAGAAGCAGCACCAAGTTCAGAAGCAAATATCTTAACTTACTCATTTGAAGAACAACATTCACCAGCAGTTATTGATGATGTTAATCATACAGTTACTGTTGTGGTTAATGAAGGTACAAGTTTAGATGCTCTTGTTGCTACATTTACTTTATCTGATGGTGCTACCGCAAAAATTGGAGCAGTTGATCAAGAAAGTGGTGTTACAGAAAACAATTTCACTGATCCAGTTATATATACTGTAACTGCTGAAGATGGTACAACTACTCAACCTTGGACTGTTACTGTTAGTGTTTATGTAGGAATTGAAGATGTAGAAAATTCTGCTCTAGCAATCTATCCAAATCCTAACAATGGTAACTTTACTTTAGATTTCACTAATATCAATGGTAAAGTAAATTATCAAATCTATGATACAAAAGGAAGCATAATTATAAGTGATGACTTTGTTGCAAACGGAAGTGCAATAAAAGAAGTTTCACTAAATCTTGTTCCTGGAGTTTACTTCGTGAGATTAGTTACTGAAACTCAAAGCTTAGTTGAAAAATTGGTTGTTGAGTAAAACAGTAATTTATAAATAATTAAAAAAACCGCTTCAATAACGAAGCGGTTTTTTTTTGCTCTTTTATAAGTTTTTCTTGGTATTTTTATTATTTTGCATTACTTTCGATTTTTTAAAGTAAAATGATATGACAATACAAGAATTAAATAAAGCTTTTGAACTAGCTTACGGTAAACCTGTCGAAGCTGTTTATTTTGCTCCGGGTCGTGTAAACTTAATTGGTGAGCATACAGATTATAATGGGGGACCAGTTTTTCCATGTGCATTAAGTTTTGGTACTAAACTTTTAATTGCTAAAAACAATAAAAAAGTGATGAATTTCAAATCGCTTAATCTGCCTGAAGTTGAATCATTAAAGTTTGACCAACTGACAACCCGTCTCGAAAATTCATGGGTAAATTATCCTTTGGGAGTAATGGCGCAGTTTATTAAGAGAGGAAAAACTTTTACACATGGTTATGATATTTTGATTTGGGGAAATGTCCCTAACGGAGCGGGATTATCATCATCAGCAGCTTTAGAAGTGGTTACTGCATTTGCTTTAAATGACCAATTAAAAGCAGGTTTCAGTCGAGAAGAAATTGCTTTGATTGGACAAAAAGCCGAGCATGAATTTGCTTTGGTAAATTGTGGCATCATGGATCAATTTGTGTCGGCTCATGGTGCTAAAGATCATGCGGTATATTTGGATACTACAACTTTGGAATATGAATTAGTTCCAGTAATATTAGAAGGTGTTAAAATTGTTATTTCAAATACTCACTCTCCTCATAAATTAGATTCAGGTGCTTATAATCAACGTGTTGCAGAATGTAAAAAAGCCGTTGAGCAACTAAATAATGTTCGCCCAATTAAATTTTTGGCAGAGCTAACAGAAGCTGATTTTAAAAAAATTGAATCTGCTATTACCGATCCTGTTGCACACAAGCGTGCTCGTCATGTTGTTGGTGAAGTGCAACGTACTGCCGATGCAGTAAAAGCATTGAAAGCAGGTGATTTAAAACTTTTCGGCGAACTTATGAATGCATCTCATGTTTCTTTACGTGATGATTATGAAGTAACAGGTCCAGAACTAGACTGCATGGCAGAAGAAGCATGGAAAATAGACGGAGTGATTGGTTCACGCATGACAGGCGGAGGTTTCGGTGGCTGTACTGTTTCTTTAGTAAAAGACGAAGCTATCGATACTTTTATAAAAGAGGTAGGAGCTAATTACGAAAAAAGAATAGGCATAAAACCAGACTTCTATATCGCCGAAATTGGAGATGGTGCTACTAGATTAGTTTGATAATTTGTAAAATTAAAACATGAAAAATATTAACACTTACACTATCAAAAATAAAAATGGCATGACTGCCGAGCTAACAAACTATGGTACAAAAATTACCCGCTTGTTAGTAATTGATAAATACGGAAAATTCGATGATATTGTACAAGGCTTCGATACTTTGCAAGAAAACATTGATAAAGAACCTTATTTTGGAGCAACTTGTGGACGTTTCGCCAATCGTATCAAAAACGGTCAATTTACCTTGGACAGCGTAAAATATACTTTAGCTCAAAATAATGGAGGCAATGCTTTACACGGAGGAATTGTAGGCTTTAATGCCAAAGTTTGGGATGTAATCAAACAGACCGACAACAGTATTAGTATGCAGTATATCTCTCCTGATGGCGAAGAAGGTTATCCAGGAACATTAATAACAGTAGTAAAATTTACCATTTCCGAAGCAAATGAGCTACAGATTGAATACAAAGCAACAACCGATAAAGTAACTATAATAGGCTTGACCAACCACTCATATTTCAATTTAAAAGGAGCCGGCAATGGAACAGTACGCAATCATATTTTACAAGTCAATGCTGATTTTCACACAGTGTTAGACGATACGGCTTGCCCTACAGGTGAAATTCGACCAGTAGATAATTCTCCTTTCGATTTCCGAAAACCAACGGTTATAGAAAAATACATTGATGCCGAGGAATACCTTCCAGGGCGTGGTATAGATAATAATTGGGCAATACGTAAAAATCAACCAAAAGAATTGGCTTTGGCAGCTACTTTATACGAACCAACAAGCGGTCGTGTTATGGAGGTGCTGACTACACAACCAGGTGTACAAGTTTACACCGCAAATTGGGTGGAAAAACAAATCGGCAAATATGGAAAGACTTATGCAAAGCAAAACTCCATCTGCATTGAAACACAAAACTTTCCTAATTCTCCAAACATAGCTCATTTCCCTAGCTCGATTTTACGACCGGGAGAAATATATGAAGAAATGTGTATTTATAAATTCTCAGTAAAATAGAAAATTTAAAATATTGTTAAGCTTGATAAGAAATTACTTTTTTATGTGTAATAAGTAATAATTCTAAAATTATATTTATATTTGTAACATATTTTTTAAAGCAAATTACTATGAATAAAAATACAAATAAAGAACCAAGAGTAAAAGGTTTGGGTTGTTTAGGTTTAACAGTTTTTGTTGTGCCTATAATTCTAATTTTAGTCGCATTTTTAATTTGGGCAGGCTATTATGCCTATTCTTCTTACAACAAATTTATTGATGCTGATCAAATGGTGAAAAACTCTTGGGCAAATGTTGAAAATACATATCAAAAACGTTATGACTTAATTCCTAATTTAGTCGAAACTGTTAAAGGATATGCCACACATGAGAGAGAAACTTTTACAGCAGTTACAGAAGCTAGAGCAAAAGCTTCATCAATGAATATTAGTGCAGAAGAGTTGACAGAAGAAAATTTGCGAGCTTTCGAGGACGCTCAATCAGAACTTAGCGGAGCCTTATCCAGACTCTTGGTTAGTGTTGAAGCATATCCAGAATTGCAAGCAAACCAAAACTTTATGCAATTACAATCTGATTTGAAAGAAATTGAAAATGAAATTTTGCAAAGAAGAGATGAGTATAATAACACTGTAAAACCATATAATAATTTGGTCTTGAAATTCCCACGAAACTTATTTGCAAAAATGTTCGGATTTAAAGAAAAACCATACTTTAAAGCAAACGAAAAAGCAAGCGAAAGCCCAAAAGTTTCTTTTTAAAATTTTAGATAATAATCTTTAGTTAATTCTTTATATTCTTCAGAATAGTCGTGTCTGAAGTCATTTTCTATTGTTAAGTGCGAATTTTCGCAAATAGAAAACTGATGGCTAAGTTCAAAAATTATTCTATTAGCTTGTTTACCTTTTTTAGGAATGATAAAAAGTTTTTTTGAAACAAATAATTCTGCATTTTCACATTCTTGAATAAAACTATCGTGTTGCAAAGCCGGAAAAATTAAATAAGCTAATCCGTTTTTATTTAACAGTCGCTTGATATTTAGCAGTAAATCTGACAGTTTTAATTCGTTGTCGTGTTTGGCAATAGCCTTGCCTTTATTTGGTGAAGCATTTCCAGCCGAAAAATAAGGAGGATTTGAAACAATTATATCATATTTAATATCTGTTTCGAAATTTTGAACAGCTTGGCAAAAAATTGTAAGTCTATTAGACCAATTAGAATTTTGAAAGTTTTCGTTTGCTAATTTACAAGCTTCAGAATTAATATCTAAAGCATGAATAATAGCTTCAGATTTTTGAGCTAGAGCCAAAGCAATAATACCTGTTCCTGTGCCAATATCTAAGATGTGTTTTGCATCTTTACAATCAATATAAGCACCTAGCAAAACAGCGTCAGTGCCAACTTTTAGCAGAGAAGAACTTTGTTTTAAACTAAATTTTTTAAAATGAAAAATATCTTTCACAACTTAAAAATCTTCGTTTACACCAATACCAAAAAGGGCAAAATCATATTTTATCGGATCTTTATGGTCGAACTCTCTAAGTTTTTGCGTTAATAAATCAACAGCTCGCCAGTCGTTTTGATTTCTTTCTAACAAACCCAACAATCTTGCAATTCTTCCTGAATGAACATCTAAAGGAATGTAAAGACAAGCAGGAGAAATGTTTTTCCAAATGCCAAAGTCAACACCTCTTTTGTCGTTTCTAACCATCCAACGTAAAAACATATTTAGTCGTTTTGCTGCAGAACCAGAAGCAACATTTGCTAAATGAGGTTTTGTTCTTTGTAAATGTGGAATAGAAAAAAATATCTCATGGAAATCTTTTAAATTATCAAAAATATTATCTGTTTTTGTTAAAACATTTTCTAATCCACCATGATTTTCATAAATGTTTTTTAATGATGTAATAAAAAATTTAAAATCTTCATTATTAAAAGTTCTATGAATATTAGTAGGAAAATTGTCAAGATCGTTTTTAGAATGAGACATTACAAATTCATAAGGGTTATTGCCCATTAAGTTCATCATTTTTTTCGAAGATGCTATAATAGTGCTTCGCTTTCCCCATGCAATTGTGGCAGCAAGAAAACCACTTATTTCAATATCTTCTTTTTTATTAAATGAATGTGGAATTTGTATAGGATCATTCTCAATAAAATTGGGATTGTTGAATTTATCGTGTTTCTCGTCTAAAAATTCTTTAAGATTTGAAAAATCTAATTTTGTATTCATACTAAAAAATTAATAATTCGAATATAATATTTATTTTCAAAATATTGAAAGATTTATTTTCTTTGTACTATGATTTTAACAAATTTATGGAAAGGTATAATTGTTGGCTTGTCGGCATCAATTCCACTTGGTCCGATAGGAGTAATCTGCATTCAAAGAACATTAAATAAAGGCAGACGTTCTGGCTTTATAAGTGGTTTAGGAGCAGCCGTAGCAGATGGACTTTATGCTTTTATTGCTGGATTTGGTGTTAAAATCGTAATGGATTCAATAAATGAATATCAAATTTTTATTAGAAGTATTGGAGGAGTATTTCTTCTTTTTATGAGCTATAAACTTTATGTAACAAATCCAGGAGTACAACTAAGAAAACAATTGAAGAAAAAACGTAGCGGTTTGTTGGGAGATTTCTTTTCAGTATTTGCTTTAACAATTTCTAATCCAATCACTTTATTTGTCTTTGCTGTAGTGTTTGCAGGATTTAATGTGGTTGATAAAACTTCAGACCTGATAGTAGTTATACTATTACTTATAGGTGTATTATTAGGTGCGGTATTATGGTGGTTTACTTTAACCTCAATAGTAAATAAATTTCGAGGAAAATTCAAACTCAGAAGAATGTTGTATATAAATAGAGTGGCAGCAATACTTATAGCTCTATTCGCAATATCTATAATAGTTTCTATATTTTTTGATAAAAGTATATAAGACTAAAATAAAGAGGCTAACTCAAGCTAAAATTTAATCTTTTTTCAAAACTTCAAGCATTTTCTTAATAGTATTTTTAGAGGAATAATTATATCCGTATTTTTCACCATTTATAATATGTCCCAATCCATTTGGATAGCGACTATAAACAACAGATTCTTCTTCAAACTCAGAAGCCGAAAAATGAAATTCATAAATTCCAACATCTTTCAGGATTTTTGCATTTTCAAAATTTAAACCGCCACCTGGCATTATGCAAATTTTGTTGCCATATTTTTTATGCATTATAATAATATTTTCCAATCCTTCATTAATTTTAGCGCAACCACCAGAAGTTAAAACAGCTTTTGCACCTATCTCGCATAAAAAATCCATAGCTTCATCAATATCGGTACAAAAATCTATTCCTCTATGAAAAGTAAAACTTTGAGGCTTACTAAGTTCAAGCAATTTTTTAGTCCTTTCTTTGTCAATTCTTCCATTTTCTAATAAAACCCCAGAAACAATTCCAGCTACTCCGGCTCGTTTCATCTCTTTAAGTTCTTCGCACATAATTTCAAATTCTATATCAGAATAAACAAAATTACCTGCTCGAGGACGTAAAAGTGCATTTATTGGAATGTCTGAAATTTCAATAGCTTGTTTCAAAAAAGAATAGCTTGGACTTATACCTCCAGTGTTTAAAGCGGTACACAATTCTATTCTTTGAGCTTTGGCATTATTAGCATTTTTTACCGATTTGATAGTGTCGCAACAAATTTCTAAAATTTTTTTCATTATATTTGTAAATAAAATATTTTTGGCACGTTTTTTCTTGTTACAAAGGTAAATATAATATTATGAGAACAATCTTTTATAGCATATTTTTAATTTTGATAAGCACAAATATTATGGCTCAGGAAGAAAGATTTTCGTTTCCAGACCAATTAAAGTGCAGATTCATGCCTAAACATGCTAAAGATACAGCTGTGTTTTTCGCGAATAAAGGAATTTGGCATGGATATACTTTGCCAGAAAATAATGATACAAAAAATTGTGGAAAATTTGGCGGACCATATTGTTTTTATACAAAAAAATGGTTTGCTCCAAGTCTTTTAGATTTAAGTTTAAATGTTGCAGGACAAGGAAAAATAGATTTGAATACTGCAAAAACAAAAAATTTAAACCAATTTCCAGGTTTGCTTATGCAAGAATTTGAATTTGATGATTATAAATTAATTTTACAATTAGAAGCAGTAACTACGCGTGCAAGTCTGTATCAAGCTATTCTTATAAATACTTCAGATGAAGCAAAAAAGTTTTCTATGCAACTCGAAGGTAATATATTTGATAATACAAGCAAAATTGAACAAATTCCAGATGGCTGGATATATAAAGTTGATGGGCAAGAAGATATAATTTGGTTTGTGAGATTTAGGTTAGACGCTCAAATGGAGTTAAATTATTCTGACACTAATTACGAATTTAAATATAAGGCAATGCAAACAGTGCAAGCAAATGATAGCTTGAAAATAACAGCTGTTGTCGCTCAATTTTTTAATGGAGATTTACAACAAGACGTATTGATTACAAATGATATACTTTCTACGCCACAACTCTATGTTGATAACAATAAAAATTTCTGGAATTTCTTATTTGGGCATATGACTACACAAAGTAATATCAGGCGGCAGATGACTTTAAGTGCTTTTCAAACAATTTATTTGAACTCGAGATCTGCATTGCCAACAAAAAAATATTTAACAGTTTTGCCTTATGCGGAAACGAAAGACTTGTTTATAAATACAGATGAAGCATGGTTTACCGCAGTGTCTTTATTAAAATTCGACCCTCGTCTTAGTTATAATATTGTCAGTTTTATTTTAAATTCAATAAATAAAGATGGAGCTTTGAAAAAATATTTAAGCTTAGTGCCAAAAATTGATGATAAAGGTGAAATTATTGATAAACCTATGGCAGCATGGACAGTTTTTAATATTTATTCGGTAACTCAAGATGATGAATTTGTTAAAATGTGTTTGCCATTTTTAGATAAATATTTAAGCTATTGGTTCAAAGATAGAGATGTTGATAAAAATGGCTGGGTAGAAAATTCTCAGGGAATAGAAGAGGTTGCATTAAATGCAATTTTATTTACCGAAACTCACTCTATGTTAAAAATGTATGAAGCTATAGATGATGAAGAAAAAATAGAATATTATCAAAAACAAGTCGCTAGAATAGCAGATAATTTTAATCTATATTTTTTCCAAGTTGATCACAATAGATACTGTGATTTTAATGCAGAAACTCAAGAATATACTGTTGCAGAAAACACAATTGGATATTGTTTATGGTCGGGAATTGCAAATCAAAGTATAGCCGATGTTTATGCACAAGAAATAGCAAAAGATATAAATTCAGATGAGATTTTTTATAGACTAGCAAATTCTGACATAGATCCAGGATATTTATACTTAATGGCATTTGGCTTTAAATTATTTAATTATGCACAAATTCAGGAAGCTCTAAAATCAATTTATACCAACAGTGTTGACTTTGAATTTATGAATAATAATAAATTGTTTGTCAAAAAATACGATTCCAAAACTGTAGAATACTCAACATATATGGCTGCTATTTATTTATTGATGACAAACTATTTCTAAAAAATAATTTTTAAAATTATCAATTCTTAATTCTTCAATTCTTAATTCTTAATTAAATAATCATGTTGTAAAATAGTTAACATTTTACTTAAAATTCAAATAAGTTTATTAGTTTTGCTAAAAATATTAAATTATTATTGACAAATTTAAAAAAATAAAAAAAATTATGAGAAAACACATTTTTAACGCAGGTCCTTGTAAATTACCAGACAGAACTTTAGAAAATACTGCTAAAGCAATTTTAGAGTTTAACAATTCTGGACAATCAATTATGGAAGTTTCGCATCGCGGAAAAGATTTTGTTGCAGTAATGGACAATACTATTGAGTTAATGCGTGAAATTTTAAACATTCCAGAAAACTATTCTGTATTGTTTTTAGGTGGTGGTGCAAGTTTACAATTTGCAATGATACCTTACAACTTTATGAAATCTAAAGCATTTTATTTAGATACTGGAACATGGTCAACTGCCGCAATTAAAGAAGCTAAATTGTTTGGCGAAGTTATTGACTTATCTTCAAAAGATAAAGCTTTTACATATATCCCTAAAAATTTCAAAGTTCCTAGCGATGTTGATTATGTACATATTACAACAAATAACACAATTCGCGGAACAGAAATTCATGAAGATTTAACTTTTGATAAACCTCTTTTCGCTGATATGTCGTCAGATATTTTAAGCCGTCCAGTTGATGTTAGCAAATATGCTATGATTTATGGTGGAGCACAAAAAAATATGGGACCAGCAGGAGTTACTTTTGTTATCCTTAGAAACGATATGTTAGACAAAGTTGTTGACCGTCCAATACCAACAATGTTAAAATATTCTACTCATGTGGAAAAAGAATCAATGCATAATACACCACCAGTTGTAAATATTTACGCACTACGCGAAACTTTACTTTGGGTTAAAGAACAAGGTGGAGTAAAAGCAATGGATAAATTGTCAAATGAAAAAGCTACAATGTTATATAATGCTATTGATGAAAGTAAATTATTTACTTGTCCAGTAGTTAAAGAAGACAGATCTAGAATGAATGTTATCTTTGTTCTTGAAGAAAAATACAAACACTTAGAAGAAGATTTTGTGAAATTTGCTACTTCAAAAAATTGTGTGGGAATTAAAGGACACAGATCTGTAGGTGGCTTTAGAGCATCGATTTATAACGCATGTACTGTTGAAGACGTAAAAGCTCTTGTAGAAGTTATTAAAGAATTTGACAAACAACACGCTTAAAAATAATGATGTCCTCTTTAGTTAAAAAGAGGCAGTCTAAAACAATTAAGGTGTCTTAGAAGTGTTCAAGTGTGGATACTTTTGAGACACTTTTTTTATTTTATAATAACTAAAAAAAGTAAAATTACTCCCAAATTATTATATTTGTAAAAAAATTCAGACAAATGTTTCTTAAAATTGTTTTATTAATAGCTGTGATTTTTCAAATAATTGCAGTGATAGTGTCGTTAAGACTTACTAGAAAAACAAAATATAATCTCTCGTGGATATTTATAAGCTTAGGATTTGGCGCTCTTTTGATGAGAATGATTTTAGAAGCTCTTCCTTTTTATTTCAATCTAGAACCAAAGTCGTATGGATACTTATACATGTGGCTAGGAGTTGCGTCAGCAATGTTCTTTGCAATAGGACTAATACTTATAAGAAGTATTTTTACATATATGGAAAAAATTGAAAAAGAAAAACGTGTAAGCGAAAAACGTTTTTTATCTGTTTTAATTCAAGCCGAAGATAATGAAAGAAGAAGATTAGCAAAAGATTTACACGATGGTATAGGACCTTTACTATCAACAATAAAAAT
Organism: Bacteroidales bacterium UBA5219; assembly: GCA_002412425.1. Lineage (GTDB taxonomy): Bacteria > Bacteroidota > Bacteroidia > Bacteroidales > ML635J-15 > Bact-19. Next base: position 88,385 of record DHVB01000078.1, read on the forward strand.
GTCTTTGTCGGCTTTGAAAAAACTTAATACCGATGAACAACAAAAAGTTATTTTAGATAATCTTGATACAGTTGTTGTCGAATCAATGAAAAGTGTTAAAGAAATTTCAAATAACTTAAATCCTCATGTACTTGATAATTTTGGCTTAGATAAAGCAATTGCTAATTTTATCCAAAAAATTACAACAACAGGAGATCTAAAGATAAAATATAATAGTAGTTTACAAGATTTACGTATAGAAACTAGTAAGGAAACTGTTTTATATAGAGTGGTTTGTGAACTAATAAACAATACAATAAAACACGCAAACGCAACCCAAATAGATATAGATTTGTATTATGATACACGTAAGATTTATTTAACTTACAAAGATAATGGCAGTGGCTTCGAATTGGATAATTTATTCAAACATCAAGATAAAGGAACAGGAATTTACAATATTTATAATAGAATTAATTCTTTAAAAGGAACTGTAAATATTGACTCAAAACTGGATTGTGGCACTAAAGTAGAAATTAAAATACCATACTCAAATGAAAACAATTAAAAAAACATATAACCTAATGATTGTTGACGACCATGCCTTATTTAGGAATGGACTAAAACTAATATTAAGCTCTCTGCCTAACTTTAAAGTAGTTGCCGAAGCTTCAAATGGAGAGGAATTTCTTAATACTTTAGATTTAATTCCAGTCGATATTGTTTTAATGGACATAGAAATGCCTGTATTAAATGGAATTGAAGCAACAAAACTAGCTCTAAAAAAACAGCCAAATCTTAAAATAATTACGCTTTCAATGTATGGAGACGAAGAATATTATCACAAAATGATAGATGCAGGAGCAAGCGGCTTTTTGTTAAAAGATTCTGATATTGACGAAGTACATTCAGCATTAAATTCTGTAGCAGAAGGGAAAAGCTATTTTAGCCAAGAACTATTGCAAAATTTAATTAAAAATTTTCAAAATCAAGACGAAAATCCTAAAGAAACATTTGATTTGTCTGCAAGAGAAGTGGAAATTATAGACTTGATTTGTCAAGGATTTTCAAATATAGAAATAGGCGAAAAATTATTTTTAAGTAAACGAACAGTAGAAAAACATAGAGCTAATATTTTAGAAAAAACAAATACAAAAAATACAGCAAGTTTGGTAATGTTTGCAATAAAAAATAAAATTGTAGATGTTGAGCAATAAAATCGAAAATATATTGGTTTATAATACATAATCTATTACATAATTGTTATGAGGTATTTAAAAATTTTGTTTATTTTATTTTTATTGCAATCCAATTTGTATAGTCAAGTAGTTAAATATAAGTCGGATTTGCCAGTAGTATATTATAGAGATTCGCTGCAAAAAGCAGGTGAATATAAATTGTCATTGCAAAATCATTTGTCTTCTTTGAGTAAAGAGTTTACTTGCGAAGCATTGTATAAAATTGCTGTAAATTATGCTGAACTTAATTTAAAAGATTCTGCATTGTATTATTTGAATCTTTATGTTGACCACTCTAGCGATGATAGACTTATTCTTGCTGATAAAGCTTTTGAGCCTTTAAAGGACAAAAAAGCAGATTGGCACAAATTAGAAATAAAAATAAAAAACTCTTATTTAAAATCTTTGCCTGATAATATAAATGAAAACTTGGCTTTAGAATTGTTTGAGCTTAGTATTTTGCAAAATTTATATGAATATTATATTGATTTATTAAAAATGCCAAATTCTGCTTTTGAAACTAAAAATGAAATGGAATCCTCTATGTTTTCTAATCCACGTTTAAAAAAAGAAACTTATACAGAACAAGTATTGCCTAACATAATGAAAAGTGAAAATATTTTTAAAGCTATTTTACAAAAATATGGTTTCCCAAGCGTTGAAAAAGCCGGAGTGTTTGGGGAAAACATTGCGTATAAATCAATAATGAAATTAAATGTTTCTGAGCAATATCTTGATTCTGTTGAAAATTTATTTAATAAAAAATTATTTGATCCTCTTGCTTATGCGATGATAAAAGATAAGTATCTCTATATGAAAGATAAAAAACAGGAATTTGGAACACTCCTTTATTACTGTGAAAATGATAGTAAATGGGAACTTAGCCTTTATCCTGTTTCAGATTTTAAAAATTTAAACCAAAGACGAAAAGAAATTGGTATTTTAGAAACAGTAGAAGATTATGCAAATAGACGAGATGCAAAAATTCCTAAATCTTATTATAAATAAGTTAAAGTAAATTTTAAAATTTGATATTTGTTTGTTTTCTTTGTGAAAGATTAAATTATTTTAAATATAAAAACATTATTATGCGTAAAATTAGTTTTTTAGTTTTTGGCTTAGCTTGTATAATATTATTGTCTTCTTGTGGAGGACCAAAAACTGATGCAAAAAAGTTAGAAACATTATTAAAAGCTCATACTCAAGCATTTGTTGAAATAGCAAGCGATAATAAAATTGATGAAAAAGAAGCAAAAGAAGTTTCTAAACTAATGGAAGAGATGAGAAATTTTAATTCAGAAATTGAAAAAAAATATGAATCCGATCCAAAAGGTAAAGAAATGCTTGAAGAATATTTCAATAAAAACGAAGAAAATTTCAGTTTAATTTATACCGATTATTATAATTCTCTTTTCGGTTTATTTAATTGTGAAGGTTCTGAAAATTTAGATTTGTAAAAATTTTATTCAGATTCTTCAGTAAATTTTATATCGAAAGCACCATCTGAAATTGCAATAGTTTCGTCATTTTCATTTTTGTAATTAAAGAAAAACGTTCCTCTAAATTTTTTTTTTGTTGAATTATTTTCAACAATAGTTACAGAGCCATTAGTAGCATCGTAAGTAGAAAATCCTTTTTGAAATTTCGCATAAATTGGACCATCGGCAGTTATATAATGTACACCAGAGCCAATAGTTGGCGACATCCACATTGTAACGCTTTGCCACGTTTCGGTTCTGTCGCAATCAGCAAAGATGACTAAAGCTGTGTCATTTTTTTGAGCAGTAATATCTTTTGCATACCAAGTTCTACCTTCAGTGCTGTAATAAAAAATGTTTTGATAAGTGGTATCAGAATTACTGTAAAAATGATAAGGAACATTAGTAAAAACGCCGTCATTAATTGTTCTAAAAGTATTGTCAGTGCTTCTATATGCTTTAAAACTAAAACTACCACTCATAGTTTTAGATTCTTCGTTTATTGATTCAATTTTGATAGTTCCATAAGCACTTTCACTGTTTAAAGTAGAATATCTTGCAGCGCCAGCACTCATATTTGGGATAAATTCGGCATAACAACCAGTAAAAGCATTTGCGGTATATTCGCCTTTTTGTGGAGAACCAACATTTAAAATAATAGTTTGTCCATTAGCTGAAGTACCAAATACTTTTATAGAAGTTTCTGTTAAAATTGCTTTTGGTTCTGGTGAACGCCAGTTTGTCGAATTTACAAGACAAAACATTGCTGGTTTTGCAGAATTATCGCCTCCACTATTTCCACAAGAACAGAAAAAGGCAAAAACAAAAATAATAACTGATAAAAAAATAATTTGTTTCATAAAGTAAGTTTTTTACAAATATAAATAAAATAAATTAACCCGATATGCTCGTAAATTAAAATCAATTAAACTTAAAGTGTTAATAATAATTTTTTTATTTTTTTCTCCTATACAAGATGTTTATTCCGCCAATCACTATCGGAATTAGAATGTTAACAATATAAATCAACAAGCTAGCTATGCTAATTGCAGAAATTTTATTGGTAAAAAGTCCAAAAAATAAAATTGAAAACGAAATTTTAATTCCTACTTCCACAATTGCAATATTGGGTAATAGATGTGAAGCAAAAAACATTGCCGAACTTGCAATAAAACAATTATAAAAACTAATATCAATTCCAAAAATTTTGAGAGCCACAAAATATTGAAAGCTAAAAACTAAATATCTTAACAAGCTTAAAGAAAATAAAATTAATTTGTCTTTGAAACTTATTATTGGCAAGTCGTAAAATTTCGAAAACCAATTTGGCTTGAAATTTCTATTTTTAAAAAAGTTGATAATTTTATTAATTGAAAAAAACACCCCAAAACTTAGAGTAAAACTCAATATAATAAACGTATAGACAATGCTTTTGTTAAAAATTAAATTTGAATCTTTGTCAAAATAAGGTATCAGTAATAAAATCGCTAAACTTCCAAAAAATATTGTAATTAGTAGTTGCGACAAATCACCAATTAAAGTTAACGAACTAGCTCTTTTTCTATTTTCTGGTTTTAGAAACATTACTCTACCAACAAATTCACCAATTCTATTTGGAGTAAGTGTGCCAATGCTAACACCTGTCCAAACAAAGGATAAAGCTGTTAATGGTTTTAGCTTTTCAATTTTAGAAATAATAAATCTCCATTTTTCTGACTCTAAAAGCCAGTTAGCGAGCATTAAAATTATTAGTAAAATCAAATATGAAATTTGTGTGGAATTAAATTCGAAAAGAAGTTTTAATAGTTCTGGAAAATCACTACTGTTTTTTAGTTTGAAATAGGCAAAAAGCAAAATTAAAGCAACAATAATTAATTTTACTAAAAAGAGTATGTGATTTTTTAAACTTGATTTTTTCAAGGATTATTTTTTATTTAAAATCGGTAGTAAAATAAATGATAAAACTCCTAGCAGTATTAATAAAACAGTTTGAATTCCATGCGCAATCAATGCAAAACTAGCTGCACTTGATTCTGCTATGCCATAAATTATTAAAGTTTGAATTACCATAAAATGATAAGCACCAATTCCGTTAGGAGCAGGAGCTAACATACCCAAACTACCAGCAACAAATATAACAAGAGCAACGCTAAGGTCAAGATGTTGCATGCTATCAAAGGCAAAAAAGCAAGAATAAAGCATAAGAAAATATAATATCCAAATAAAAAACGAATGAAAAATAAACTTAGCTTTATTGTTGATATTTTTTATGCTAATTAATCCTTCCCAAAGTTGATTTAAGAAATTTGAAATTTTTGCAAAAATTTTATACTTATTATATTTTCCTTTTGCAATTTTAACTATGAAAAAAATGCCTATGGCTATTATTATTGTACTTAAAACAATAAATTTCCATGAAAACAAAAATTCCAAATTGTCGCCAAACTTTGGATTTTTTCTTAAAAATTCTAAAACTTGGTCATATCCAACAATAACTCCAATAACCGCGAAAATAAAGAATATTATTAAGTCAATAGCTCTTTCGCTAATCATGGTGCCTAGAACTTTAGCAAAAGGAATTTTTTCATATTTTGAAATTATGCCACAGCGAGTAACTTCTCCTAAACGAGGCAATGCAAGGTTTGCAAAATAACCATTAGCAACGGCTAGAAAAGTATTAGAAAATCTTGTTTTATTTCCTTCGGTTTCTAAAAGCATTTTCCAACGAAAAGTTCTAAAAAAATGACTAAACAAACCAAGAACAGCCATTAATAAAAACCATTTGTAATCTAATGTTTTAGCTTCTTCAACTAATTCAACAAAATCAAAATCTTTATACACCAATAAAAATAGCACAGCACCTATGCCAATGAAAATGATGAATTTGATGATATTTTTTATCGTAGTTTTCAAAAGTTTTTTTGCAAAAATATAAAATATATTTAAAAACCCAAGTCCAAGTTGTTTTTTGAAATTATAACTTTGTAAACTTTACAAACTTTACGAACTT
>DHVB01000078.1:94314-118054 GCA_002412425.1 Bacteroidales bacterium UBA5219
AACTTTACGAACTTTACGAACTTTATAAACTTTTATATATATTTGTATTATGATAAAAGCAAAAAAACATTTGGGTCAGCATTTTTTGGCAGATAAAAACATAGCCATTAAAATTGTTGATTCTTTACAGAATTTGAGAGGATTGCCAGTGCTCGAAGTTGGTCCTGGTACAGGTGTGCTTACAACTGAATTAGTGAAAAAAGATTTTGATCTTAATTTGGTTGAGATAGACACTGATATGGTTTGTCTTTTAAAGGAAAAATTTGGCAAAGAATTAAATTTAATAAATGCAGATTTTTTAAAAATAGATTTGAAAAAAATATTTAGTTCTGAGTTCTGCATAATTGGAAATTTTCCTTACAATATTTCTTCGCAAATTTTCTTTAAAACTTTAGATAATGTTGAGCTTATACCAGAACTTGTTTGCATGATTCAAAAAGAAGTGGCAGAAAGGATTGCTTCAAAGCATGGAAATAAAACTTACGGTATTTTGTCTGTGCTTTTACAGTTGTTTTATAAAATTGAATATTTGTTTGTTGTAAACGAAAATGTTTTTATTCCACCTCCAAAAGTAAAATCTAGTGTAATTCGTTTAACTCGTTATCGCACAGAAATTGAAGGCGTGGATAAAAAGCAACTTTTTTTAGTTGTAAAAACAGCATTTAATCAAAGGCGAAAAACTTTGAGAAATTCTTTAAAACCATTGCTTAACGAAAAAGTTGATACTACAAACAAAGTTTTTAATTTACGTCCAGAACAACTTAGTCCCGAAGATTTTGTTTCGCTTACAAAAATGATTTTTAAAGATAAAAAAATGTTTGTCAGCGATTTTGACGGAACTATAGCCAATAATAGCTCGGTAGTAAGCGAAAATACAATAAATTTATTGAAAAAACTTGAGGAAATTTCTGTGCTTCGTGTTATTGCTACGGGAAGAAGTTTGTTTTCGTTTACAACTGTTGTAAAACAAGACTTTCCAATTGATTATTTAGTTTTTTCTTCAGGAATTGGAATTTATGATTGGAAAACAAAAAAGATTATTCAATCTAGTTGCATAGGGTCAGAGCAAACAAAGAAAGTTTATGACTATTTGGTGGAGAACAATTACGACTTTATGGTTCAGTTGCCAGTACCAGATAATCATTATTTTCATCATTTTAGTTCTGATTGTCCAAGTTCTGATTTTTTGACTAGAGTAAAGTTTTATGAAACAAAAGGGCTAGAGCCAATTTCAGAATGTCCTGAAACAGCTTCGCAATTTGTTGTGATTTGTTCTGAAGAAAATGGACAAATGGAAAAAATTTCTAAAAAATTCCCAGATTTGAAAGTCGTAAAAGCAACAAGTCCATTGGATAATAAATCAATTTGGATAGAAATTTTACCATATCAAATTTCTAAAGCTTCAGGAATTGAATTTATTCGACAACTTGAAAACATAGAACATGAAAATATTGTAACTGTAGGAAATGATTACTACGACCTTGATATGTTAAATTACTCCTTAAAAGAAAACTCTTATCTTGTTGAAAACTCTCCAGACGAAATAAAAGATAACTTTAACATTATAGCATCTAACGAAAATGAGGGAGTGGCAAAACTTTTACAACGAATTTATTCAATTAATTAAGTGGTAATTTTAGCTTTCAAATCCGAACGAGCTGGTGCGGTTTGTCCGTAGGCAACACAAGACTGTCAAAGGCTTGTCCGTAGGACAACATGTGATTAACCGTAGGCGACAGCCTGCGGTAGATGTCCCCTCGAAAGCCTTGCCCGCAAGGGCAACACAATAAAATCAGTTAAAAGTTTATAAAGTAAAAAGTTTGTAAAGAAATGCTAAACAGAAAACCGCTTTTAACTTTAGACTTTTAACTTTTAAATGTATTGTAAGATGGTACAATAAAATTGAAATTGTATAGGTAAGAGACGGCGCATGCACCGTCTCTACACTATACCATATAATTCTTTCAAATTTATATTTTTACAGAAATAATTTTCAATTATTTGAAAATAGTTGTATTAAATTTCTCAACAGCAACACTTTTTTGTTCCCCAGTTTTCATATTTTTAATTGAAACAGTTTCATTCTTAATCTCGTTTGCTCCAATTATTACAACAAAATTTATATTTTTGTTATTAGCATATTTAAACTGTTTATCAAGTTTTGCATTATCAGGGTAAATTTCGCAACTAACGCCGTCTTCTCTTAATTTTTTGCCTAATTTTATAGCAAGTTTTTCTTCTTCGCTTCCAAAATTTACAAATAAAACCTCTACAGGAGAATTAATTGTTTCAGGGAATTTATCTAAGCTGGCTAAAACATCATAAATTCTATCTGCACCAAAAGAAATGCCAACACCCGAAACATCTTTTAAACCAAAAATTCCTGTTAAATTATCATATCTACCGCCACCTAAAATACTTCCAATTTCTACATCTTTGGCTTTAACTTCAAAAATTGCCCCAGTATAATAATTTAAACCTCTTGCTAAGCTAATATCTAACTCAACTTCTGTATCTAATGGTGAAATTTTAAGATAATCAAATATGGATTTTATTTCTTCTATGCCTTTTAAGCCAGCTTCGCTATTTTGTAGCAACGACTCTAGAAATTCTATGGTTTCAGAACTATTGCGTTTGTTTTCTAAAATAGGAATAAGTTTGTTTATGGCTTCATCAGATAAACCATTGTCTTTCAGTTCTTTGCAAACGTTTTCTAAACCAATTTTATCAATTTTATCAATAGCTATGGTAATTTCCATAAATTTATCGGGAGCACCAACAACTTCTGCAATTCCTTCTAAAATTTTTCTATTATTTATTTTTAAAACAACAGCAATATCAAGTTTATCGAAAACTTCATCAATAATTTGCATAAGTTCAAACTCATTAAGCATTGAATCTGAACCAATTACATCGACATCACATTGATAAAATTCGCGATAACGTCCTTTTTGAGGTCTGTCGGCACGCCAAACAGCTTGTATTTGGTATCTTTTAAATGGAAATTGAATTTCGTTTCTATGTTGAACTACAAAACGAGCAAAAGGAACTGTAAGGTCGTATCTCAAACCTTTATCTGAAATTTTTGAGCTTAATTTATTAAGGTTTTCTTCGCCTAAATCATCAGCATTTACATTTTTTGAAAAATTTCCAGAATTTAAAATTTTAAACAATAATTTATCGCCTTCGTCGCCGTATTTTCCTAACAAAGTGCTAAGGTTTTCCATAGCTGGAGTTTCGATAGGCGAGTAGCCATATTTTTTAAAAACTGACTTTATTGTTTCAAAAATATAATTGCGGCGCATCATTTCTAATGTGCCGAAATCTCTAGTGCCTTTTGGTATTGATGTTGGTTGTGCCATAATAATTATACGTTAAATCTAATATGTAAAATGTCGCCGTCTTCAACAACGTAAGTTTTTCCTTCTACATGAAATTTGCCTGCATTTTTAACTGCTAATTCTGAACCTAAACTTACAAAATCATCATATTTCATAACTTCGGCTCTGATAAATCCTCTTTGAAGGTCAGAGTGAATTACTCCAGCAGCTTCGGGAGCAGTCATTCCTTTTGTAATTGTCCAAGCTCTAATTTCTTTTGGTCCAACGGTGAAAAATGACTGTAAATTTAATAAATCATAAGCCTCGCGAATAATTTTATTTACACTAGGTTCGCTTAGTCCGTAATCGTTTAAAAACTCTTGACGCTCTTCATCTGTTTCTAACTCTGCAATTTCAGACTCCAATTTTGCAGCAACAGTTAAAATCTTTACATTTTGATCTTTTAAATATTCTTTTACGCTTTCAACATGCTTATTGCCTTCAGCTATCGAGTCTTCATCAATATTGCATACAAACATTACAGGTTTTTCGGTTAGTAAAGATAATTCTGCCACATGTTTTCTATCTTCTTCGCTTACAGGTGCAGTTCTAGCGTTTTGCATGTTTTCCAAATGTTCTTGATAGATTTTCAGAATTTCAATACTTGCTTTAGCGTCTTTATCGCCAACTTTTATAAGTTTTTCTAATCTTGCAATTTTTTTTGTAATTGATTCTAAATCTTTTACTTGAAGTTCTAAATCAATGGTTTCTATATCACGAACAGGGTCAACCTTGCCTTCGATATGAGGTAAATTTTCATCTTCAAAACATCTTAAAACATGAATAATAGCATCAGCATTTCTAAGGTCGGCAAGAAATTGATTTCCAACACCTTCGCCAGAGCTAGAACCTTTTGTTAAACCAGGAATGTCAACAATATCAACTGTTGCAGGAATGATTTTTTCAGTTTTTTGAAATTTCTCAAGTTCTTTTAATCTAGTATCAGGAACATTTATAACACCGATATTAGACTTATTACTTGCAAAAGCAAAGCTAGTTGTTTCGGCTTTTGTATTCGACATACAATTAAATACCGTAGTCTTACCACAATTCGCAATACCTATAATTCCACAATGTAAAGCCATTTTAAAAATTCTAAAGTTTAATTTTGCAAAAATAATCAATTTTGCCAAAAACTCACAAACTTCAAACTAGAACTGAAATAAATTTCAAACAAATATTTAATATTAATTTTAACGTAAACTAAATAATTTTTTTGTTATTTCGTTGTTATGATATTTATATAGAATATTGAAAACAAAAACAAGTGTAATTATCATTGCTTTGTTGGGCTTGTTTTGCTTGAAGGCAAATGCTCAAATCATAAAAATTGCTGATAAAATTTTTGTGGCTGGTTATGTATTTGAAGAAAATACCAAAGAGCCTATTCCTTACGTAAATATTTATGTAAAGCAAACACGAAGAGGAACAATTACAGACAATAAAGGATATTTTATGCTTAAAGCAGAAATTAACGACACTCTAATTTTTTCTTGTTTGGGCTTTGATAAAAAATATGTTCATATAAATCAGGAAGTTATTGACAATAACGAGGCTTTAATAATTTCTTTAGATACAAAAATTTACGAAATACAATCTGTTGACATTTATGCTTTACGTAAATATAAGCAATTAGAGTATGAAATTAAAAGCATGAAACTTAAAGATGATGATATTGTACATGCACAAAGTAATTTTCCTTTACGACCCGTTGATGTTGATTATTATGATTTAGTACAGTCTGCACCGCTTAGTGGATTTGGTGTTGTTATTAGCCCTATAACTGCCTTGTACGAAGCATGTTCTAAAAAAGGAAAAGAAAATCGTAAATTAGCAGAATTAAAAAAACAAGATAATATTCAAAATTTGATAGAGCAAAAACTAGGAGTAGAAAATATTATGAAAATTATAAATGAAGATGAAGCAACTACTCTTGATTTTATAGAATGGTGCGATTTCCATGAAGACTTTTTATTGAATATTTCTGCTTACGATTTGGCTACGGTTATTAAGTATAAGTACAAAGTTTATAAAGTTCATCCGAGTTTACGAGCTCGCTGAAAGCAAAGTTCATAAAGAAAAGCCGAACACGTAGCCTCTTTTAACTGAATATTTTTGTTGACAACTTTTCTTTAACAAAAAAATTTGTGATTTTAAATAAATAAATCTACTTTTGCGTGTAATTAAAAACTATTTTGGGTTATGTATATTTTGAAATCTGAAAGTACCGACCCCTATTTCAACATCGCTTTAGAAGAATACTTATTAAGTAATTATAAGGAAGATTTTTTTATTGTTGCAGTAAACGAGCCTTCAATAATTGTTGGTGTTAATCAAAATACTAACGATACAATTAATGCACTTTATGTAAAAGTAAACAAACTGAAAGTCGTTAGACGACTGTCGGGCGGAAGTGCTGTTTTTCAAGATGAAGGCAATTTAGATTTTTCAAATATTTATACCGACAGCTCTGCAACATTAATTGATTTTACTAGAATAACAGAACTGATAATTGAATTTTTAAAAACAAAATTTAACATAGAAGCCAATGCCTCGGGAAGAAACAATATTTTAATTGACGGGAAAAAAATAAGCGGTCAGGCAAGAGCAAGATTTGGAGAAAAAATTTTGAATCATGGAACGTTACTTTTGTCTTCAAATAAAAAGTCTTTGGTAGATGCTTTAAAATTTAATGAAGAAAAATATAAAGACCAAAAATTAAAATCAAATTTAGAAAGAATTACCAACATTAATGAACATATAGAAGGAAGTATTACTATGGATAAATTTATAGATTTATTTTTAAATTTTATTCAAAGTAAATTTCCACAAGCTCAAAGATTTAATCTTAGCCATGATGATATCAATGCAGTAAATGAATTAGTTAATTTAAAATACTCAAATTGGGATTGGAATTATGGTAATATACCTGAATACAATATCAATACTTCGTTGAATACCGTAGATGGATTTGTTAGTATGTACTTGAATGTTGTTGAAGACAAAATAAAAAATATAAAAATTTACGGAGATTTTTTCTCACAGTTAAACATTTCCGATTTGGAAAATGTTTTAGTTGGAGTGAAATATGAAAAATCAGAAATAGAAAAGGCATTAGCAAATTTAGATTTTAATTGCTATATGAAAGGTATTGATAAACAAGATTTTATTTCACATTTATTTAAAAATTAAATTATTTACTAAATATTAAAATTATGAAGAAAAACATTATTTATTTATTAATTTTAAGTCTTGGGATTTTTGCATTTTCTTGCGACCCTGACGATCCAACGCCGGAACCTATACAACAGGCACCTAGCATTGACCAAACTATAAATGCAATTTCAGAATATGCTTTGGTAAACAAAATTTTTTCCGATTCATTTTCAGAAGCAGATAAAGCTGCAAAAAATGGAGACAAACAACTAGAAGCCCAAAAATATGGACAAGCAGGTGATTATCCTGTAGTTACAATTACGCCATTAGATACAACTACTTGGCCCAAAAATATTAAAGTAGATTATGGAACTTCAAATTATGTTTGCAACGATGGTGTTAAACGCCGTGGAATAATCAATATCCAAACCACAGGTTTTTATCGCGAAGCAGGTACAGAAATTACGGTTACTTATGATGGGTTTTACCACAACGACCATAAAGTTGAAGGAACTATGAAGGTTGTAAATGCCGGCAGAAACGACAATAATAATTTAGTTTATAATGTTACAATTGCTGAAGGAAAAATCACAACACCTCAAGACAAAATTATATACTTTAATGAAAATACAAGTCGCGAATGGGCAGCTGGAGAAAATACTGTTTTTGACCCTTGCGATGATAATTATTTGATTGGAGGAAGTCAAGATGGTATGAGTTCCGATAGTATTGAATATACTCTTACTGTACAACAAAAATTAGATATATTAGCTTGTTGCAAATATGTTAGAGCAGGAGTTTTAAAAATAAGTATTACAGGAATATTACCATTTACTGTGAATTTTGATGGTAGCACCTGTGATGAAGCAAATATCGTAGCAACAATAAATGGAGCTGAATATCCTATTACTATGTAAAATTTTATTTTTAATATTTTTTCAAAAAAGGCTGTCTGATTTTTAAGATAGCCTTTTTTTTATTCATAAACTTTGATTTTATACAAAGCTAGTCATAGAAACACTTTTAGAAGATTACAGCCTACTTTTTGACTTATAGACCTTTTTAGTTTTTAAAGTTCGTAAAGTTAAGCCACACCCGCGACTTCTCTCGCTCGCTCGGATTTGTAATCCGAGTGTTGGTAGTATTACACTTGGATTACAAATCCGAGCGAGCTAATACGTGTTTATTTGTCCGAAGTACAAAACAGGACTATACGAGGCTTGTCCGTAGGACAACACAATGCTTTTAGATTTACCTTAGGTGAGCTCGCAAGCTCGGTTCGACACTTCAACTACGTTAAGTGCATCGCTTTTTACTTTTAACTCAATTATTTAATTCTCAATTATTAATGTTAATAAAAAATTCTTTTTAAATTTGCAAATTCTAATTTTAATAAAAAATCAAAATAAATGAATGCGCTAGTTGCTGAAAATGTTGAAAAAAAATTTGCAAATCATTTAGCTTTAGATGATGTGTCCATAACTGTTCCAGAAGGTAGTGTATATGGTTTGTTGGGACCAAATGGAGCAGGAAAAACTACGCTGATAAGAATTATTAATCAAATTACAGCACCCGATAAAGGGCAAGTTTTTATTTATGGAGAAAAAATGCAAAGTAAACATGTAGAAAATATTGGATACCTTCCCGAAGAAAGAGGCTTGTATAAAAAAATGAAAGTAGGTGAGCAAGCTCTATATTTGTGCCAACTAAAGGGTTTGTCGAAAGCAGAAACACTAAAGAGATTAAAATATTGGTTCGAGAAATTTGAAATCCAATCTTGGTGGGATAAAAAAGTTGAGGAACTATCTAAAGGAATGCAACAAAAAGTACAGTTTATAATTACTGTTTTGCATAAACCAAAACTTTTAATTTTTGACGAACCATTTAGTGGTTTCGACCCCATAAATACTAAAATGTTGAAAGACGAAATTCTAAATCTAAGAAATGAAGGAGCAACAATAATTTTTTCTACTCATAATATGGCTTCTGTAGAAGAAATTTGCGACCATATAGCACTAATAAACAAGTCAAGAAAAATATTGGAAGGACCAATAAATGAAATTAGAAATAATTATGCTTCAGATATTTACGAAATTACTTTCGAAGGATATTTCAACAAACTTGAAAGCACTTTAACATCAGACTATAAAATTCTTGATGTTGTAGAAAATAGTCAAAAATCTACAATGAAAGTGGAAGTGCTAAATAAAAATATTAAATCTAACGACTTGATTACTATAATGACTCAATATGGCAATATAAGTTCTTTTCAAAAACACTTGCCAAGCATGAACGATATTTTTATTAAAGTTGTTGAAGAAACAAACACACTAATTAAATAATTTGGAAAAATGAGCAAAATAGGATTAATAATAAAACGAGAATATACCACAAGAGTAAAGAAAAAATCTTTTATAGTAATGACCATACTAGGTCCTATACTCTTTGCAAGTTTAATGATTCTTCCAGCGGTTCTTATGCAGTTAGAAGATGATGAGTTTAAAAGAATTGCTGTTATTGACGAAACAGGTGTATTTGTAAACTCTTTGACGAACACAGAATATATAGAGTTTTATGATTTTTCAGGCAGATATTTTGATCAAAAAACTTTTACATACGATGTTACTAAAGCTACAGATGATTTAAAAGACTCTGATTATTATGCACTTTTATATATTCCTAAAAATGCGGTTAATAATATAAAAGGTTCTGTAATACTTTATTCTTATACTCAACCTAATGTGGGTATAAAAATGCATATTGCACATAATATAGAAAATAAACTTAAAAACATAAAGTTTCAAGTTACTGCAGACGATTTGCAAATTACTCAAGAGCAAATAGATGAAATTTTAAGTGTCGCAAATTCTGAAATTCAGGTAGTTACAAATATTATTGACGAAAAAGGCGAGTTTAAAGAAACCCATTCTGAAGTGGCAATGATTGTTGGATATGTAAGTGGATTTTTAATTTACATGTTCGTACTTATGTATGGAACTCAAGTTATGAGAGGAGTGATAGAAGAAAAAACTAACCGAATTGTTGAGGTTATTGTGTCTTCGGTAAAACCATTCCAGCTTATGATGGGAAAAATTGTTGGTGTTGCATTAGTAGGAATTACTCAATTTGCTTTGTGGGTGCTGTTAACAATAGGTTTAGTAAGTGCAGGTCAGGCAATTGTATTAAAAGATTATGATGCTTCAAAATTAAATCCAACAGTTATGGAAATGGGAAGTGAACTTGATGCTACTAGTGTTGTGCCAGATGAAAAAGCAATGGAATTTGAAGAAATATTCCAAGCAGTTTACTCTGTAAATTATTTTGCGGTAATTGCTTGTTTCTTATTTTATTTTATAGGCGGCTATTTATTGTATGGAGCAATGTTTGCAATAGTAGGATCAGCGGTTGATAATGAGGCTGATACACAGCAGTTTATGTTGCCAATTACTCTGCCAATGGTCTTGGGATTATTTGTTATGCTTACTGCAATGCAAAATCCTAATGGAAGTCTTGCTTATTGGTTCTCGATAATCCCATTTACTTCGCCAATTGTAATGATGGCAAGAATACCTTATGGAGTACCATATATCGACTTGTTTATTTCTATGGCACTTTTAGTGATTACATTTGTTTTCACAACTTGGTTTGCTGGCAAAATTTACAGAGTTGGAATTTTAATGTACGGCAAAAAAGTGAACTACAAAGAATTGTGGAAATGGTTTAGATATAAAAACTAAACAAGACTTATGGACTATTTATATATTATAATTGGCATAATTCTGCTAATTCTTTCGGGAAATTATTTAGTTAAATCTAGTTCTAATTTAGCTAAATACTTTAAAATTCCACCAATAATTATTGGAGTTACAATTGTTTCGTTTGGGACTTCAGCACCAGAACTATTCGTCAGTGCAAGTGCTTCGTTAAATGGTCTTTCTGATGTGGCAATAGGAAATGCTATTGGAAGTAATATTGCAAATCTAGGATTGGTTTTGGGATTAAGTGCGTTAATTGTAGCTGTACCAATCAAAAAGAGCTTGATTAAGTTGGATTATTCTGTACTAATGTTTTCTGCAATTTTATTTGGTGTTTTAGCTCTAGACTATAAAATAACAAGACTTGATGGAGCAATTTTAATCTTAGCAATGCTGATTTACATTTTTATTATAATAAGATTGCTGAAGAAAAATAAAATTGAAACTGCTGAAACAGAAGAAGAAAGTCAGCAAAAAATTTATCATCCTTTTGTTTCTTTACTTATTATTATTGCAAGTTGTGGAGGTCTTGTTTTTGGCTCAGACTTCCTAGTAGATGGAGCTGTAAGCTTAGCAACAAAGATGGGAGTTAGCGAAAGAATTATTTCGCTTACAGTTGTGGCAATAGGGACTAGTTTGCCAGAATTAACAACTTCTGTAATAGCTGCAATTAAACGAAATTTTGATATATCTATAGGAAATGTTGTTGGCTCTAACATATTTAATACATTGTTTATTGTTGGAACTAGTGCTTGTATAAACCCATTAACAGTAAATCCATCAACTTTAAAAATAGATTATCCTGCTATGTTGATTTTCTATGTTTTGCTCGGAGTTTTTTTCCTACCAGTTAAACGTTTGAGAATTAGCCGATTTGAAGGTTTGATTTTAATTATTGCTTATGTTATTTACTCTTATATTATTTTTTCTTAAGAGTTTAGCTTAAAAAATTTTGCATAATAAAAATTAATTTCTATATTTGCAATCCCAAAACAAAATGGTACCTTGGCCGAGTGGCTAGGCACCGGTCTGCAAAACCGGCTACGGCGGTTCGACTCCGCCAGGTACCTCTCTCACAGACGATAAGCAATTATCCAGTAAATTTTTAAATTATCCCTTTTGATTTTAATAAATTTTGCATTTCTTCTTGAACTTCTTTGGCTTTAATACCAGCTGTTTTTGCAAAATTTTCGCTTGCGTCAGCAAAAATAATTGCTCGCGAAGAATTTACTAAAAGTCCACAGTTTTTATTCATACCAAATTTTGCAACTTCGTGTAGGCTACCGCCTTGAGCGCCAATTCCAGGAACTAATAAAAAATGGTCTGGGGCTATTTTTCTAACATCAGTTAGCATTTCGGCACGTGTTGCTCCAACAACATACATCATATTTTCAGAATTTCCCCATTCTTGGGATTTTTCTAAAACTTTTTCAAATAAACGTAAACCGTTTTCTGTAAAATATTGAAAATCATCAGCACCTTTGTTGCTAGTTAGTGCTAATAAAATCACCCATTTATTTTCGTAAGTTAAAAAAGGCTTTACAGAATCTTCGCCCATGTATGGTGCAACAGTTACAGCATCAAAATCCATTTTGTCGAAAAAAGCTTTAGCATAAAGTTTTGAAGTATTTCCAATATCGCCTCGTTTTGCATCTGCAATAATAAAAATCTCAGGAAAATTATCACTAATATATTCAATTGTCATTTCCAAACTTTGCCAACCAGCTAAACCTAAGCTTTCGTAAAAAGCCAAGTTCGGTTTGTAAGCAACAGCATATTTTGCAGTTTCATCAATAATCTGCTTATTAAATTCAAAAATAGGAAACTCAGAATTTAAAAGATGTTTAGGTAATTTTTCAAAATCAGAATCAAGCCCAATACATAAAAAACTTTGTTTTGCTTTAATTTGTTCAAATAATTCTGTATAGTTCATTTTTATTATTTTGTATTGTTTTCTAAAAGTTTGTCTGCTGCAAATTCAATAACATTATCAATGCCATTATTATATGCATTTGGATTTAAAATTACATAATAATCTGGCTTTACGCCGTTTTCGTAATTTTTACCATCAACCGCTATTGTTCTTGTAATCGAAAAACGATATGTCCAGCCATTTGGCAACTGACCACCATTTGGCAAACCTAAGCCACCACCGGTGTAATCGCCAACAAGAAAAATATTATCATAAGCATAAGTAGAAACTGCAAAAAATGATGAAGCAGAATAAGAACCTCTATCTATTAAGACAGCTACATTGTGTTTGTATTTCTTTTCATCATTTGAGTTTACATAAACACTTTCCAAAACAGAAAAACCATTTTCGCTTGCACTTGTCTTTATTTGAGTTTCATAAATTTTTGTGTCTTTGTTAGTAAAACGCGATAAAAGCATAGGCACATTAGTAACATAACCGCCACCATTTTGTCTTATGTCTATTATCATTCCTTTTGTATTTTCATATTTGTCCATTAAATAATCCAATTGATAATCTGTAATTTGTGAATCTGCAAAAGACTCATATCTAATATAAGCAATATCGCCATTTCTAATAGCAGTATGAACAAAACCCCCAGTAGAATAATAATCGTCGAACAAATAATTTTCTTTAATTAAGCGAGTATCGATATTTACAGGTCCTAACATTGTAATATCGTATCTAGACAGATTAAAAGGCGATATGAGATTTACGTGTCCATCTTTTAATTCATTTAGCATTGTTGCCATTACCTTAAACAAACTGTCTTCACTAATTTCATTATCAACCATGGGGCGATAAACAAAATAAATGCTATCCCAATCCACTTCTTTATACTCAAGAAATGCATATTTTTGACCTACTTGTTCCCACAAATAGTTGAATGTTGAAATATTAGAACCATCTATTTTTTTATCAAAAGCAAGTTTTTCACAAGCCGATAGAGCTATAATAAAAATTAAAACTATACTGAATATTTTGATTTTCATAATTTTATGATTTTAATTAAATTTAAAAACTAAGCCGATATAAATAATATGGTGAGAAAACTCTAAACGGTTAATGGCATTCTTACCGTTTGTTGCAAACATCCACGCGTAACCATATTTAATTATATTTCCATTCTTTAAAATTCGCGAAACAGACAAGTCTGTACTTAGTCCAGAAAATGCTTTCGCTTTTAAAGAATAACCTTTAAAAAGAGGGTCTTCAATATCAACTGTAGCACTTTCAGGGTTTGTGAATTTAGGACGAGCATATAAAGAAATTACAGGAACTGAAAGCCTTCCCGAAAACACATAAAATTTTTCATTAGTAGTATATGGTATTAAGCCTAAAAAATTTTTTTCTTTTCGTTTTTTGTGATAATTATATTCGGCTTTATAAGCTATTGCAAAATTACTAACATTATCAATGCTAAGAGCAGCATTCATAAAATCTGGCATTATCCTAATACTCATGTAATTGTCAATGTCTGCGCCTAAATAATGTTTTAAATTATTGTCCGAAATTGATTGCACATTTCTTAACAATGACAATTTAAAATCAAATGCACTTTGAAAACCAACATAAAAATTATCAGAAATAAGTTTTGCATTTAATCCATTGTGAGTAGCAGTTTTTAATTCAAAAATGTTTTGCTCATCAATATAAAAATAAGAAAAATCTCCATAAATCAAAACAGAGGTATAAAATAGGGGAGAGGTAAGCATATCTCTCACAGAGCCAGTCGATAAACCCCAATTTATACCAAGATAATTCCCATTAGGCTTTGGAAATGTGTTTTCTTGAACTTGAGCATAAACAAGACTTGAAAATAATAGGGCTAAAATTAAAAAAATCCTTTTCATAAAAAATGTTTTTGCAAATATACAAAATGCAAGTATTAATTTCTAAGATTTTCTTATTTTTGTCATGTCTAAAACCTTTAATTATGAGAAAAATTTATTGTATAGGCGAAACTGTTTATGATATTATTTTTCATAATGGAAAGGCAATAGAATCGCGCCCAGGTGGACCAGTCTTAAATACAGCAGTTTCTTTAGGGCGGTTAAACCAAGAAGTCTATGCCGTTGGCGACCAAGCCGATGATGCTGTTGGAAATATAATTGCAGATTTTTTATCAACAAATAATGTTTCTACAAAATATTTGAACTTATACCAAAATGCTAAGTCTCGAATTTTACTAGCCTTCTTAAACGATGAAAACGAGCCTTCTTATAGTTTCTATAAAATTAGATTTGATGGAGAACTGAAAATTAATTATCCCAAACCTGAACATGACGACATTGTTCTTTACGGCTCATTTACATCAATAAAAAAAGAATTAAGACAAGATTTTGTTAATTTTTTAAAACAAGCAAAAGAAGTTGGAGCTTTATTAATTTACGACCCTAATTTTAGACCTGCACATATAAAACTTCGCGATAGAGTAATAGATTATATTTATGAAAATATTGCTTATGCCGATATAGTAAAAGGCTCTAATGAAGATTTTCAGAACATTTTTCAAACTTCTACGGCTTCGGAAATAAAACAAATTGCAGATAAATGTGCTTGCAAAAATTTAATTTATACAGCAAATAAACATGGAGTGCATTTATTTACAGAAAATTTTCATAAAATATTTAATGTCCCCAATATTAAACCTGTTTCTACAGTAGGTGCTGGAGATAATTTTTCAGCAGGATTAATTTACGGATTAATGCAAGAAAATGTTTATGTAGAAAATGTTAATAATCTAGATTACGAAGTTTGGAAAAAAATTATGAAAACATCTATCGATTTTGCAATAGAAGTTTGCTTAACATACGACAATTATATTAGTCATGATTTTGCTGAGAAAGTTAAAACCAGTTAAAAGTTTGTAAAGTTCATAAAGTTTTTAAAGTTCGTAAAGTTAAACCAGTTTCAACTTTTAACACTTCAACTACGCTCAGTGCATCGCTTTTAACTGATTTCGTGCCTTTTGTGTCCTTTTGTGTCTTTTGTGGTTTAAATGTGAGCAGAGTGAGCTTGCGAACCTGCGAAGCAATATCCGCGCCAGCCACTTTTAACACTTCAACTACGTTCAGTGCATCGCTTTTAACTTTTAATTGTCGTTTTCCAAATTCAATAAGAACGCTTTTCTCCAAACTCCAGCGCTATAGCCACCAATTTTTTGATTTGAACCTATGACTCTATGACATGGAATTATTATTACGATTTTATTTTGTCCACATGCATTAGCAACGGCTCTTGCAGCTTTTTCTGAACTTATTTTTCTTGCCAGTTCTTTGTAAACACTTGTTGAGCCGTAACTTATCTTTTGAATAGCTTTCCAAGTTTTAATTTGAAAATCACTACCGAAAGGGTTATGTTTTATATCAAAACTTTTGCGTTTCCCTTCAAAATATTCTTTTATCTGAATTTTTAAATTTTTAAAAATTTCTAAATCAGCTTCAGTTTTTTCTAATTTGAGTTTTTGTAATTCTTTTTCTATGTTTTTATCATCATAAAATTTGAGCAATTTTAATTCTGTTTCAGAAGCAATTGCAATCATTTTACCAAGTGGAGTTTCAAAATCTGTATAGAATAATTTCATTTTAGGGTTTTAATTTTCAATTAAATCAAGTTTTAACATTTGCTCATAAATTTCATCAATATTAGAGTTTGATATTTCAATATTCTTTGAATTTAACAGTTGTTGTGCCATTTTTAAAACTTGTTGTGCAGGATATTTGCTCGCTTTGTCAAAACTATTAAGAAACTGAATTATAAAAAACGCATCAAACTTTGAGAAAAATCTTTTTGTAAAATTTTTAATATTAGACGAATTATTTTTACAATCATTTATGTCTTTAATAAGTTTTTCTTTTGTATAAAATTCAATAATTTCCGAAGGAATAAGCTCAATAAAGTTTGACGTTTCATAAAATTGTGGAAGAGCATTGAAGAATTGTTTGATAATTTCAAATATTTTAAAATTATAAACTTCGTATTCTTTGGTTTTGTTTATTTGTATCACTGTTGGTCCTGTACCGAAAGGCACTCTGTCCGAAAAGCGTGGAGCAGGAAAAATAATAGGTTTATTTATATTTCCAATTTTAGAAACAGCTGTAAGCTTGTGCAGAAAATAAAAATCTTCGCCAGCTTGTCGTGTTGGCATACCGCCTACTTTGCAATAAGCATCGGCTCTAAAGCCAAAGCAAGCACCTATTGTATGAATGGAGTAGGGGAAGCCTGTACTTTTTATGGCTAAGCGAAAATATCTTAAATATATTTCATAAAGTTTGCAAGATTTAATTTCATCAAGCGAAAATATATTCTCGTCAAAGTTGTGTTTGAACTGAAATGTGGTAGCTTTAATTTTTGGATTATTTTCAAAGTAATTATAAATTTCGATAAAATAATCGTCAGATACAATGCTATCTGCATCAAGAGAGCAAATAATTGCTTGGGGTTTGTTTAAAAAATTAAATCGTCTAACAGCTTCATCTATTCCGAGTTTTCGAGCAAAACCAACGCCTGCAATTTTATGAGCTGTGTCTTCTATATTGTAAACTAATAAATTAAAAGTTTTGTAAAATTCATTTTTTGCTTGCTCGTTTAGTTTTAGAAAAATCTCTTTATTTTTTTGAACAATATGCTTTGGAGTTTTTTCTCCTGAATTAACAATTACAATTACTTCAATTTTGCAAATTGGTTTTTGAGCTTTTTCTAAACTCTTTAGTGTTTCAAAAATAAACTCGTCATCATAGCATGGAATAATAACAATAATCCCTGTTTGTGGACAGGGATTATTTTCAAATATTTTTGGATAAGTTTTGTATCGACTAAAATATTTGTTAGCAAAACTCATTTTTAGATTATTGTTTTTTTGCTTTTTCGTATCTTTCGTTAAGCTGAGTTACTACTTCGTTTGTAATGTCCATATCTGGCTCAGCATAAAGAATACCGCCACCGGTAACGCTGCCAAGTATTAAAACATATCTGCCATTATTAAATTCTTTAATGAAATTAGAAACTGAATCAAGCAATTCAGCATTCAAGTCAGCTTGTTTCATCATAAGTTTTTCAGTTAAATCTTGCTCTAATTGCTGTATATTTGCTTGTTCTTGTAACAATTCGTTTTGTTGAGATTCCATGCTTTGTTGAGACAAGAAAGAACCTAAACGCATTTTTTCAGCAAAATCGTTGTATTTCTTCTCAAAAGCTCTCATTCTTGATTCTAAATTAGCCTTAGCTTTAGCTTGCTCAGTTAATAAATCTTCGTTTAGCTTTATAGAGTATTTATATTGCAAAAGCAAAGTATCTAAATTTACGTAAGCAACATTTCCACTTACCGTAGAGTCGTTTGAAAAACTTACAGCATTGTTAACTGCTTGTGGAGCAACAGTTTTATTTTTGCTAAATACTGTGAGAAGTAAGGCAGCTATACTAATTAATAAAGCAACACTGCTAATGGTTAAAATAATTTTATTGTTTTTTGAATTTTCCATAATGAATTTTTAATTGTATTAATTATGCAAATTTAATTTTTTTTTGTGAATTGTTTTAATATTGTGGTAAAATAATTTTAATTTTTAAATTTGCAAAAAATATTTATCGTGGCAAAAAAGAAGTTTCCTATTATTGAAAATCTTCTAATTACTAGCGTTGCTGCTGAGGGCGTATCGCTTGGCAGACATAATGACTATGTGATTTTTGTATCAGGCGTTATTCCTGGCGATATTGTTGATGTTCAGTTAACTCGTATGCGTAAGGCTTATGCTGAATCTAAGCTGTTGAAAATCCGCGAGTTTTCAAAAGACAGGATAGAACCATTTTGTAAACATTTTGGTACATGTGGTGGTTGCAAATGGCAAATGTTGCCTTACGAAAAACAGTTGGAATACAAAGAAAAACAAGTTTATGACCAACTTACTCGTTTGGGTAAGCTAGAAAATTTGAATTTAAAACCAATTATACCTGCAAAAAACGATAAATATTACAGAAACAAACTTGAATATACTTTTGCTCAAAGGCGTTGGATTGATTCTAATGAGCCTTTTGTGGAAAATACAGGACGAAATTTGGAAGGTTTGGGCTTTCATGTGAGAGGAATGTTTGACAGAATTGTAGATATTGATGAATGTTTTTTACAGGTAGAGCCTTCTAATGAAATTAGAAATAAGTTGCGAGAGTTCACAAAACGCGATGGTTACGACTACTACAATAGCCGAACACATGAAGGAATGATGCGTAATCTTATGATTAGAACTAGTTCACTTGGAGAAATAATGGTAGTAGTGATTTTTAATCGTGATGAGAAGCAACTTATTGAAGCGGTTATGAAATTTTTAGATGAGGAATTTCCAAATTTAACTTCTTTGCAATATGTTGTAAATACAAAGTTTAATGATTCAATTTACGACCAAGACTTGATTTGTTATAAAGGCAGAAGCTATATTTTAGAAGATTTGGACGGCTTAAAATTTAGAATAGGACCAAAATCTTTTTTTCAAACCAATACGGAACAAGCTTTGGTATTATATAGAAAAACTGTTGAATTTGCTGATATTAAAGCCGATGAATTGATTTATGATTTATATACTGGAACAGGTACTATTGCTAATTTTATTGCGAAAAAATGTAAAAAAGTTGTTGGTATTGATTCTGTGCCAGAAGCTATTGATGATGCTAAGAAAAATTCTGAATTAAACAATATTGACAATGCTGTATTCTATGCAGGCGATATGAAAGATTTATTAAATTCTGAATTTATTGAAAAAAATGGCAAACCTGACACTATAATTTTAGACCCACCACGAGCAGGAGTGCATGAAAATGTAATAAATATTATGCGTGAAATTTCTGCTAAAAAAATAGTTTATGTTAGTTGCAATCCCGCTAGTCAAGCAAGAGATATTTCAATGCTTAGCGATATGTATAATGTTGTGGAAGTCCAAGCACTAGATATGTTCCCACATACTCATCATGTTGAAAATATTGTTTTGATGGAAAAGAAATAGCTCAGTTAAAGTTTAAAGAGTTTTTAGTTTTTAGTGTTGAGTTTTGAGTTGGAGAGTGTTGAGTGTTTGGAAAACTTTAAAAACTTTTAACTTTTAACTGACTTATGGTAGCATAAAATCAAAAATATTTGCAAAGTTTACTTAGAATTAATATATAATATTTCCCTAGTGTCTAATCTATATTTTTCAATTTCTTCGGGAGTAAGAAAATCCTTAATATTAAATTCAAGTACTTGAAAACCAGCTGTTTTTAGTCTTTCGGGATAGTCTAAGCCGTGCCATCTAAGGTGGTCGTATTGACCAAATATTTTTTCTCTTTCTTTTGGGTCGGTAATGCTTAAATCTTCGTGAGTTTTTGTGTAATCGTAATTTATAGGTACTTGCAAAATAGCTTTACCACCAGGTTTTAAAATTCTTAAAATTTCTTTCATAGCTTCTATGTCGCTTTCAACATGCTCTAACACATGATTGCAAATTACCCAGTCGTAAGTATTGTCTTCGAGTGGAATTTTCATAATGTCAAAATGTAAATCTGCAATTGGAGAAACTAAGTCGGCAGTGGTATAATCTAAATTTGAAAGTTTTTTAAATCTTTTTAAAAATGGCTGTTCGGGTGCAATATGTAAAACTTTGTATTTTTCTGAAAAGAAATTATCGTGATTTTTTAAATATAAATATATTAATCTGTGTCTCTCTAATGATAAGCAAACTGGACATAAGCGATTTTCGCCAGCTTTGCTACCATAAGGCAAAAACTTTCTAAATTTATTCTCGCAAATTGGACATTCAACTTTTTTACCACGGTAAAACCAGCGAACAAAAAAGGAAAATAAACCCGACATTCTTATTAATATTGGTCGAGGTATATGTCGTACAAAAAAGCGTATTAATCTTTTCATTTTAAAAATATTTTTTCAGTATTACCTGAATTTGCATCAACTTTAATTAAAAAATCTAATAATACATACCAAATATAAATTTCTATGTTTTGGTAATTCAAGTCTTTCAGTAATTTACCATATCTTTTCACTTGATTTACATAATTAGAATTTTCTTTTTCGCCAAATTTATAATCTATTATGCAAATTTTTTCATCATTATAAATAATTCTGTCGGGTCTAAAAACTTGACCTGTTTTATCAATTATTTCACTTTCGTTAAGAACTTTGTATTTTTCTGAAAACCAATCGCTTACAAAAGGTTTTGATATGATTTTATTTACTTCATCTATATAATAATCTTGTTCAGAACTTTTGATAAAGCCCGAATGTACAAGTTTTTTCACTGCTGAAGAAATATTTTTTGAGTATAAAATGTTTTCAAAAATTTTGTGAAAAACTATTCCTTTACGAATTGAAGACTCACTTTCTGTATCTAATTTATCTCTTTCGAAAGAAGATTTTATCTTTATTTTTTTATTTGCTAAATAAACAGGATAAGTATTTATATAAACATCTTCTTTTGCATCTGCTTCAGCATCAGGTGTTTCGCCAAAATAATATTCTGTGTAAGAAGCATCAGGATTTTCTGAAATTGTTAAATTCAATTCGTTTTGAAAATTTGGGCTGGCAATAGTTTTATTTAAAAAAGTTGAAATTTTAGAATTTGTATTATCTGTAAGGTCTATGCTTGAAATGTACAGCCCTTTTCTAGCTCTGGTAAATGCAACATACAAAATATTAAAAGCTTCAACAATATTTTTGAATTTTGTAAGATGAAAATCTTCGGCAAAAACAGAATTGCGAAGTTTATTGTCGTAGTTTACTGCCCAAGTTGGTAAAGCGTTAAATGGGGGAGTGTTTGAACTAACCCAAATAGTGTTATTATATTGATTCATCGACCAGTTACAAAATGGAACTAGTACAAAATCTGCTGCTAAACCTTTGGCTTTGTGAACAGTAAGTATGTTTATTGCATTTTGTTTTTCTGGAACTATTATATTTTGAGCTTTACCTTCTTCTTCCCAAAATTCAAGAAACAAGCTAATCTCAGAAGCATATCTTTGTTCAAATTTCAATATTAAATCTTGAAAAGAACTAAGAAAAGGAATGTTTTCCTGCTTTTTATTTAATTCAAATTCATTTATAATAATTTCGGAACTTTCGTAAACTAGTTTATTTCTAATTTTTTCTTGAATATTTTGAAGTTTGGATTCTAAAACTTTATTTGTAAATATTTTATCAATATCTTCTTGATTATCAATATTGTACGAAGAATAGATTTCTGAAAGAGCAATTTCGTCTTTATTATTATTCAAGTATTTAAAAATTGAAATAATAAAATTCACAGCTGAATTTGAATTAATGAACAAAGAATCAGAAGAAATTACATCATAAGTTACATTTGGTTTAGCGTTTTCGCTTTGAGAATATTTTAAAATATAGTTTGCAATTTCTTTACCATCGGTATTGCCTCTCACCAAAATTAAAATCGAGCCAGCTGGGTGCTTGTTGAGTTGAATTTCTTCGATTTGAGCTACTAAATTTTCTAAAATTTCTTCTCTATTATTTTCATTAAAAACCTTTATTTTAACTTCTGATTTGAAATCTTTTTTGTTGTTTTGCTTAATGTTTTCGTAAATAGTATTTTGTAATAATTTAGAAGTTTGCTCGTGCAAATCGTCTGGTACATCGTTTTTTATGCTTTCTGATAAAATTTCTATAGCGTTTTTGAAAAACGAATTGTTAAATTCCACAATGTGCTTTCCACTTCGCCAGTTGTCTTCTAGATTTATCTCAGAATAATAATTTGGAAAAGTATTTTTTAGTTCTTGAGCTAATAATTTCCAATCGCCTCCACGCCAACCATAAATAGACTGTTTTAAATCTCCAACAATTATATTTAGAAAACCTTTAGCCAAACTTTCTTCCAAAAGAGGTTTTAGAGAGTCCCACTGTGTTACACTAGTGTCTTGAAATTCGTCAATTAGAAAATTATTGTAAAAAGTACCGGTTTTTTCATAAATAAAAGATGCATTATTATGGTTAGCAATTTCTGAAAGGAAAATAGGAACATCATCTATTAAAAATTTATTTTCTCTTCCTAAATATTCTTTTATTGCACTTAAACCATAATTGATTAATCTAGTTTTAGATAGATTTTTTGAAATTATTAAAATGCTATTGTAAGTGCAATAATTTTTTAGTAAAAAATCTTGTGTTTTAGCAGATATTTCGTAGCATTGATTAAAAACCGCTACAAACACATTATCGTTTAATTTATCTTTTCCAAGCCAGGCTTCAATTTCAAAAGCTTTGTCAAAAATATTGTCAATATCAACGTTGACGCCTGATTGTAAGGTCGTTAAGGATTTTAAAATTTTATTAATTACAGATCTTGATTTCCCTTTAAAATCATCGCCTGTGAGATTGTATTTTTTTAATAAGTCTTCGTATTGTTTTTTTAAAGAATTAATTTCTTTTATAAAATCGTCTTCAATTTTTTTAAGTTCCTTTTTTAAATTTTCGAGATTTTCAGGATTTTTAAAAAAAACGTCATATTGTGTTTGAAAGCTTCTATAGTCGGATTTTATTACATTTTTTAGGTAAGTGATTAGTTCGGAGCGGAAATCCCACTTTTTTTGGTCTTGCATTTTTTCGTTAACCAATTCAAGTATAAGTGGTCTAAGGTTTTCGTCTGTATTTGATTGCTCAAGAAGTTCATCTACTGCAGTGCTTACAACTTTGTTAGAGTCAAGTTCTAGTTCATAGTCGTATTGGATTTTTGTTTCTTTAGTGAAATTGCGTAATATTTTTTGAAAAAAGCTGTCTATTGTTAAAACAGAAAAGAAAGAATAATCATGTAAAATCCCAGTAAAAATTTTTTGTGTATTATCAATAACTTCTTTTTCTGTACAATCATTTTGTATTGCTAAAGTTTTAATTTTTTCGGTGTTGGTAGCAATTTTAATTTTATGTAGTTCTTCAATAATCCTCGACTTCATTTCGTCGCAGGCTTTATTTGTAAAAGTAACAGCTAAAATACTTCGCCAAGCCGAACTATTTTGAAACAATAAGTTTATGTATTCTTTAGCAATACTATGAGTTTTGCCCGAACCAGCAGATGCCGAATAAACTTTAAGATTGTCCATTATTCCTCAGATTCAGGAAACTGAACGCTTACTGTTTCACATTCTATAATAATTACAGTTTGTTCCCACTCGTTGGGGTATTTTAAACATTTCACTTTATACTCTCCAACAGGCTTATCTATGGTTTTTGTTGCAAGATTGTCTAAAGAAAAAACTTTAAGATTATCAATATAAACATCAAGAACATCGCCAGTTTTGTTTGTTACTGCAATTTCACCAGTATGGTTTAGTTCGCAAGTGTTTTTCATTTTGCAACCAAAAGACAAACTTAGCATTAAAGTTGCAAAAAATAATAATTTAATAATTTTCATTTGTTTAAAATTAAAATTTGTTCAAAATTAAAGATTTAAAACAATTTTTCAAAACATACTTCAGTTAAAAGTTTATAAAGT
>DHVB01000078.1:118224-126042 GCA_002412425.1 Bacteroidales bacterium UBA5219
AAGTTTGTCAAGTTGAAAGAACTTTGAAAACAAAAAAGGGCGAACACAAGTCCGCCCTTAAAAATCTATATAACTAAGTACTAATTTCTAATTATCAATTATTACTTTAAACATTCCGCTTCCATTTGCAGTATTTAGTCTAAGCATATACATTCCGTGTTTTAGCGAAGATACGTTTACAATGCTTTCAGTGTTAGAAACATTTGATTTATTTATCAATACTCTACCAAGTGCATCATAAAGTTCGTAGCTAATAATTTCGCTATCGCTAACAATGTTTAGAACATCTTTTGCAGGATTTGGATATATTTCTGCAGAGAAAATAGATGCTTTAATTTCTTCAACATCTGTTGTTACAGTTACATTTGCTTCAGCAAAACAAATTTCAGCATCAGTATCATCGTAGTAATATACTACCACTGCTAAAGTATGTGTACCAACTGATAGTGTAGGAGTTGTCCAAGAAGTTAAATCATCAGTATTGTCAGAACCTATTTCAGTAGTTCCATCATAAAATTTAAAGTCAAGGTTACCGTTGCAATTAGTTGGAAGTTCTGTTGGTATAATCCAAGTTAAGTCAAATTTATTACTTGTGCTTGCTGTTGCAGTTAAATTTTCAACAGGAGGACAATCAAAACTACCGCTAATTGTTACTGTAGTACTTGCTTCAGCAGAACAAAGTAAAGCATCTGCATTGTCATAATAATTTATAACAACTTTTAGTGTATATGTTCCGTTTGGAAGAACATTAGTTGTCCAAGTAGTTAAATCGTCAACATCACTTTGACCAATTAGTGTAGAACCATTATAGAATTTAAAACCAAGATTTCCATTGCAATCAGTTGGCCATTCTGTTGATGCTGGGATATCCCAACTTAATTCTACAGTATTATCTGTATTTGTTGTAGCAGTTAGGTTTTCAACAGCTGAACAAGTAATAGCTTCTTCTACTGTAACAGTTTCACAAACTGGGTCAGGAGTACAGCCTTCGAAAACAGCTTTTACACAATAAGTATATGTGCCTTCAGCTAATTCAGTGTCAGTATAAGCAGTTGCTGTATATCCAGTTTCAATATCAACACCATCTTTAGAAATAATATAAGTACAGTTAGAAATTGCTTCTCCATATACAGTAATGTCGTCTAATAAAATATAGCTTTGGTTAGTACAGTCGTAATGACGGAAAGCTACATATTTTGTTCCTGCAGGTAGTTCTACTTCGCCTTCGTTCCAGCCAGAACTACCAACTGTTTCTTCAAATACAATTTGGAAATCTGTAACATCAATACCTGTTGTTGAAACCATTACTGCATAGTGTTCAGCAGGACTTGTAGCGTCAACAGAATAGTAGTATTTTACACTTGTAGCTCCTTCAACTAATGGAGTAATTAAGTAATTGTCTGGAGTAAGTGCTGAACCAAAATATTTAGAGAAAGAAGTAGCAACAGAGTTACCACTATGAGCTGTGTAGCTATTGTCAGCAGTCCATTTATTACCATCACCATCTGCGTCAATCAATGTCCATTCTGAAGGTATTCCACTTTCAAAACTTTCGCTTAGTAAAACTGTTTGTAGAGCATCTGGAGCTTCCCAAGATAAGTTTACATTATTGCCACTTGCTGATGCAGTAAAGTTGTTAACTTGAGGACAAGCAGGTGGTTCTGGAACATCTATGCTAACATAGCTTATAGCAGCAAGACATATATTTGTACTAGCATTTTCCCAATAAGCTATTTGTACTCCAAGAGAATGAGTACCTGGTGTAAGTTCAGCAGTTGTCCATGCGTCTATAGTACTATTGCTATTTCCAATTTGAGTACCTCCATCAAAGAAATTGAAAGTTAACATAGTGGCACCACTTGGCCATGTAGCTTGTTCAGGATTAGTCCAATCTAAAGTTATTGTATTGTCTAGGTTTAGAGTTGCATTAAGGTTGGTAACTTGTGGACAAACATCTATAACAGGTGATAATGCCGCACGTATATTCCAATTTGCACTACCAAGTTCATACCATGTTGTTGAGGTATAATACCAATCGCCTTTTTCTGCAATAGCAGGTCCATTGTCTATTCCTATAGTAACTTGACCAAAATCTGAATCGAAACTACAGCCAACCCAATAATCTCCAGATGTTATTAATAAAGGTTCTGTTAGAGTATGAATATTCCAGCCGTCTTGTGTAGGATAAGCAGGTTCTTCTACTAATATGCCTCCAGGTTCAGTTGCTGTTCCATTACCATAAATTTTGATGGTAATATCTGTTGCATCTATATTGTGAATATAATATCTTACTTGAGTAATTTTATAATCATTATAATAAGTAGCTAACTCATCATTTGTAAGTCTGATAGCTGCAGTAAATGGCGAGCTAGCAACTATTAACTGGTTACCAACAGTATCATAATACATAGTAAGTGCTCCAGCAGCTTCCACGCTTGTGCAAACTGGGTCGGAAATAGCATTTTCATAAACTACTTTTACATGATAATCATATAAGCCAGCAACTAAGCTTTGGTCTGAATAAGTAGTATTAGTTTTTTCAATTCCACTTGCAATTTCTTCGCCATTTCTATTAACAGTATAAGTATATTCATCTGTAACAGGTTGGTTGCCATATACTACAACATCGTCAATATATAAAAATCTTTGATTAGTGCAATCAAAATGACGGAAAGCAATATATTTAGTCCCTTCTGGTAACTCAATATGTCGTTTTTGCCACTCGCCACTACCTGACATTGTTTCTTGAAAAACGGTATCTATAAAGTTGCTAGCAACATTTCCTGTCTTTGAAACCATTATTGCATAGTGGTCGTTTAGCCATATCATATCACGAACCCAATATTCTATACTAGTAGCACCTTCTACTAATGGTGTAATTAAAAAGTTATCAGGACTTAAAGGAGAATAAGTTTCAGGATCTTGTGATGCAGAAATCATAGAATTATTGCTTAAATGTCCACTATATGGTGTTGATAATAAGAACCAGTTATGCGCATCACCGTCATTATTAATTGTTGTCCAGCCTGCAGGCAATGTTGCACCTTCAAAATTTTCTATTAATAAAGCTTTTACTGGAGCATCCCAAGTTAAGTTTACATTATTAGAGCTTGCTGTTGCACTAAGATTTCTTACTGGTGGGCGAGCAACGTCATGTACTGTTATATCTACACAAGTAAAGTCTGAAGTTGCGTTTTCGTAAACTACTTCTACACAATAATTATACATATCAACATTTAAGTCAGAGTCTGTATAAGTAAGTTCTGTAAGTCCGCTTGCTATTTCTTCGCCATTTCTATAAATAGTATAAGTATAGTTACCAGCAAAAGTTTGGTTGCCATATACTACTACATTGTCAACAAACACACTATAATTACTATGAGGGCTTTCATAATGGCGGAAAGCAATATATTGAGTATTTTGTGGTATGTCAACAATTCGTTTATTCCAACCAAAGGTTGGTATTGTTTCTTCAAAAGCAGTGGAAAAATTATCGGCATAATTTCCTGTTGTTGAATACATTACCGCATATTTTTCATTAGGAGATTCAACCCAATATTCTATTTTAGTTGCACCAGTTACTTGTGGTGTAATTAAATAGTTATTTGGATTTAAATTTCCACCATCATAAGATGCAGAATATATGCTTTGTCCACTATTATGTCCCCATGTGTCGTCTATTGTCCAGTTTTGTCCATCGCCATCTTGATCACGAATAGTCCAGTTTGAAGGCAATGTTGCAGATTCAAAGCCTTCTATAAGTAGAACATTTGAAGGAGCTCCCCAAGTTAAAGTTACATCATTGCCGTTTACTGTTGCAACAAGGTTGTTTACTGGTGGACGAGGAACGTCAGGTACAGTAATGTATTTACACTCAGGATAAGAAATACAACTTTCATAAACTACTTCTACGCAATAATTATACTCATTGCCATTTAAACCAGTATCTGTATAAGTAGCGTCTGTAATTCCACTTGCAATTTCGCTCCAATCTCTATAAATTGTAAAAGTATGTGCATCTGCAATAGGTGTTGCGTTACCATATACGCTTATATTGTCAATATCCAAATGCCATTGATCGGAACAATCATAATGACGGAAAGCAATATATTTAGTTCCTTCTGGTAAATCAATATTTCTTTGTTGCCAACTAGGGTATGGATCTAATATTTCTACATGAACTATTGTAAAATCACTAGTATTATTTCCTGTTGTTGAAACCATTATGGCATATTTTTCGTAAGGATAACTCTCCATTGAACGTACCCAATATTGTAAGTGAGTTGCACCTTCAACTAATGGTGTAATTAAATAGTTATTGGGAGTTAAATAATATGAATCATATGATAGGGAAGTTATGAAGTTTTCGCTAAAATGTCCAAGCCCTGAGTCTATATACCATTCATGTCCATCACCGTCTGCATCATGTACTGTCCAACCAGCGGGCCATCCATTTTCAAAATCTTCGCTTAATATTAATGTAGGAATTTTTGGTGCTTCCCAAGTTAGTTTTACATCATTGTCGTTTACTATTGTTGCAGTAAGATCGCTAACAGGTGGGCATTCAGTAGTTACAGTTTTAGAACTTAAACCTGTTTCGCAGATAACATTATTTCCATTGTCAAGGTAAGACATGGTAATACCTAAATTATGTGTGCCTAATGGAAGAGCATTACTTGTCCATAATCTTAAATCATTACTGTCGATTTCCCCTATTTGAGTTGTTCCATTAAAAAACTTAAATTTTAAGTTTGTTGCTCCAGCGGGCCAAATACTTTGGTCTGGAGTGTTCCATGTAAGCATTGCTGTATTGTTTGGATTTACTATTGCATTAAAGTTAGTAATAGCTGGGCACGTTTCATCGAAATATTCAACTTGCATTTTTGGTAAAAAGCCATAAGCTGTGCCTGCACCAGTATATCCATCACTATAAGCATGTCTTGAAATATTACTAGCTTCACTAGTGCCATAGAAGCTGACACTGCCCCAGGCACTACTTGTTGTAGTAGGTACATCATATTCTATTAATAGATTGTCTCCTGTGTAGAGAAATGGAGTGGCTAGCTCTATAACTAATTCATTATTAGAGTTAATAACAAATAAGCCAACAAATACTTCTGTTGTTACTCCTGTAAACCAGCCAGCATCAAGGTCATCTTGGGTTGTACATGCCATTCTAACGTGAACTTCATTTTCCCAATTGTTATTGTTTCCTTGACTAGTAAACAAAGTAAGTCTTGTAATTTTTTTACCTTGCAAATCTGTTAACTTTGAAGCAGGATAAATCATTTGACTTTTCTGCTTTGTCTCAAAATACAATCCATATACGGGAATTCGACTGTGTGTTGTATCAGCACCATCTCCCGTAACTAGTAGTGTTTGTGCTTTTAGTCCGCTAAGCGGTATAAAAGCTAGCACACATAGTGCTAAAATTAATTTCAAAAAAATTTTTCTCATACTTAAATACTTAATGTTAATATTATGTTATTTAAAAATAAAATGCGTGCAAAATTTATGCCAAAAACCACATTTTTTTGTTTTATTACTATTTGTTATACAAAATTTGTAATTATACATTTTTTATGCTTTTTATTAATTGTAAAAATCGTAATTTTTTTAAAACTATACAATCTTTAACTGTTAAAGTTTTTAACAACACAATGTGTATTTGAAATAGTGTTATATTATGGTCTGCAACAAGTTTATGTTTTGTTAAAAAGAAGTTATAAACAAATACTCAGTTAAAAGTTAAAAGTAGCTTGCGGGTTCGGCTTTACTTTATAAACTTTTAACTGATTGTCCCTTTTGTGTCTTTTGTACCCTTTTGTGTCTTTTGTGGTTCAAAACTTACCCATGCGAGCAGAGTGAGCTTGCGAACACTGCGAAGCAAAATTATCAATTATCAATTTTCTAAGGAGCGAGTGTAGAGCCAAGCTTGCTTGAACTATACCGAGAGACGACAGAAAATGTAGCGAAGCAAAATTATTTAATTATCAATTATCAATTATTCATTCTTAATTCTTAATTATTTTAAAAGTTCCGCTTCCTTTCACAGTACTAAGTCTAAGCATATACATTCCGTGTTTGAGGGCAGAAACATTTATAATAGTTTCAGTATTGTCCACATTTGTTTTATTTATCATCAATCTGCCAAGTGCATCATATAGTTCGTAGCTTATAATTTTGCTATCGCTAACAATGTTTAGAACATCATTTGCAGGGTTTGGAAATATTTCTGCTGCTAAGAGCGAAATTTCTATTTCTTCAATTCCCACAGTAGAGGTTAGTGTAACTTGGATATTCCAATTGTATTTGTAACCATTAGAAAGAATATCTTTTAGTTCCACCCATTTATCTTCTGTTAGCTTTTTGCTGTAATACCAATCACCTTTTCCATCAACAACAGTATTTTCAGATGCTCCTGCAGGACAGCCAGCTACTTTCGGTATAACTTCGTAGCCTACCCAGTAGTCGCCAGATGTTATTTGTAGCGGGTTGTTAAGTGTATAAGTATTCCAGCGATGTGTTGCCCAACCAGCGGGTGCACTTGTTAATAATTGTCCTGGTGTAGTATCAGTTCCTTGTCCAAAGATTTTTATAACAATATTTGGTGTTAAGTAAGCTTCAACAGTATCAATAAAATATCTAATACTTGTAATTTTGTAGTCATTGTAATAGTCAGCTAATTCATCGTTGGTTAGTCTTATTGCTGCAATAATTGTGTGTGGTTTGCCCATCATTCCTATAGATAGGTCATTGTAGCCATCATCATAATGTACTACAAGGTCAGGGTTTATTGGCTCTATTGTTACTGTTTTGGATTCTTCGGCAAAACAAATTTCTGCATTCATATTGTTAAAATAACGTACCACAACAGCTAAGTTATGACTACCTTTTGAAAGTACTGGCGTTGTCCAATTATTTATAGAAGAGTTATTACTATTGCCAATTTTGTTATTATTATCATAAAAATCAAAGGTAAAATAAAAACACCCTTCGGGCAAGTCTTCTTGTTGTGGATTTGTCCATTCTAATTTTACTGTATTATCTTCGTTTACTGTTGCACTAAGTCCATAAACAGGTTCGCAACTAATACCATCGTACAGCCATATAGTTTCATGAGTATCGGCAAAGCAAATAATATTATTATTGTTGTCGAAATAGCGTATTCTAACTTTTAATGTATGTTCCCAGTTTGAAAGTTTACCACTTGTCCATGATGTTAAATTGTTTTCATTACTTTCACCTATTTTAACGCTTCCATCATAAAACTCAAAATTAAAGTGAGAACAGCCGTTTGGCAATTCATTTGCTTCTGGATTAGTCCATTCTAAACTAACTGTATTGTCGCCGTTGTCTGTTACACTAAGTGCTGAAACAGGTGGGCAAACTGGAATTTCAGGAATGTCAGCCTCCACGTATATTACTTCAGTATAACATATATTTTCAGTAAAATTTTTCCAATACGATATTGACACGCCTAGAGAGTGTATATCAGGTTCAAATATATTTGTTTTCCACGAAGTTAAGCTGTCAATTCCGCAACCACCAAGTTCCGTGTATCCGTTGAAAAAAGTAAAATATACATCTCCATCACAATCGTTGGGAAATTCGTTTTGCGGAGGATTAGTCCAGCTTAGAGTTACGCTATTATCGGAATTTACTGTTGCATTAAGGTTGCTAATAGTTGGACAAGAACTATTTATATATTCAATACGTATTTTTGGCAAAAAGTTAGAAGCTGTACCATTGTGATTATACTCGTATGCACTACCATAAATATGTCTTGAAATATTATACCAAGTTGCGTTCTATTAT
>DHVB01000077.1 GCA_002412425.1 Bacteroidales bacterium UBA5219
GCGTCAGTTCCTTTAAACTTTAACCTTTTAACTTTTAACTCAAGTGTACGCTGCTTCGTCCTCAATTTCAGCGCCTTGCATTTTAACACTTCTGAAACACCTTGAAAATTCATTGTTTTAAAATTTGTTTTGAGACAGCCTCTTTTTAAATATAATTATAATATGTATTTATTTGCAGATAGCGGTTCCACAAAAACTCATTGGGTAATAACGGACTTTGAATACAATATTTTAACTGAATTTAAAACTATTGGTTTAAACCCATATTTTACAAGTGAACAAAAATTGTTAGCTACACTAACAGAAGCATTTCCCCAAAAATTAGACCCTTTAAAAATAGAAAAATTATATTTTTATGGTTCTGGTTGCTCTATTGAAGAAAATTACTACCACTTTCGTCAAGCTTTTTTAGATTTTTTCTTTAATGCAGAAATCAATATTTTTTCTGATATGCTTGGAGCTGCAAGAGCATCATTAAAAACAGATGAAGGAATTTGTGCTATTTTAGGAACTGGCGTAAATTCTTGCTTTTACAACGGACAAGCTATTAAGCAAAATGCAATTTCACTTGGATATATTCTTGGCGATGAAGGAAGTGGAGCATATATTGGAAAATTATTTGCAAAATTTTACTTAGAAAAAAGATTAGACCCAGAATTAAGCGATAAATTTTATCTCGAAACTGGCGAAAATAAAGCAAGTATATTAAATGCTGTTTACAAAAATCCTAATCCAAACAAATATTTAGCAAATTTTTGCCATTTTATTTACAAAAACATAGAACACAAGCAATTAACAGAACTTGTAGAATTTTCGTTTAACAAATTTTTTAAAAATTATATTGTAATTTTCAATGACTATGAAAATAAAAAACTAAGCCTAACAGGTTCACTTGCAAATGCTTTTAAAGATATTTTAATAAAAATAGCTACAAATTTAGGAATTCAACAACCTATATTTATTGATAATCCTATCTACGGAATTATAGAATATCACAGAATTACAAACGAATAAAATTTTATTATAGCACTAAAACTCCTGATTTAAGGCTTTTAGGAATCAAAAAAATCAAAATAAGTTTATAATTGTTTTGTCACAATTTTTGCGTTTAACTTCAAAAATTTCGCCAAAACATAACACAAATTTTATCAAATTTTATTTTCACACCCAATTGTTAATTACTTTATCGTATTTTATTGTAAAAAAGTGTCAAACTTTGTATGAAAATTAAATTATTTATCTATTTTTGCATTTAAATTAATAGGTAAAAAAATTTGTTTTTAGACAACGAACATATAATTTTTACGTCTTTATTTTTAGAAATTTATAATATTTTTTAACATGAAGAAAATTTTATTCCTAAGCATTCTGTTTTTTAGCTGTTTTGTGATTCAAGTACAATCTCAAGTAACAGTTACTATTGGCACTGGTACAGAAGAAGGCAAATATAACCCAATTTATACATTTTATGGTTATAATTATACGCAACAAATCTACACTTCTGCAGAACTTAATACTGCTGGAGCTGTTGCAGGTATGCAAATAAATGCTATTCGTTTTTATTGGACAGGAGCAGGCAGTTTAAACAACTGTAATGTTTGGACTGTATATATGGGCGAAACTACTCAATCAAGTTTTACCTCTAATACAAGCTGGGTGCCCTATGCCTCTCTAACAGAAGTTTATACAGGCACTGTTACCTTACCTGCAAATGCTGGTTGGTTTACTATTACCCTTACAAATCCTGTTACTTGGAATGGTGGTAACATAGTTGTAGCCATAGATGAAAATGTTCCTGGCTATGGACCATCAACCACTAGATGGCAGGCTACAATTACTGCGAATAACACAGCAATATACTATTATGCAGATGGGACAAATCCTGATCCTGCTTCGCCACCTTCTGCCGATGGTACTACAACAACTCGTCCAAATATACAATTTGAAATGGCAAGTCTTATACCTTGCGCTGGAGACCCAGATCCTGGCACAGCTACAATTAGCTCTGACACAGGTTGCCCAGGAGCAACAATTACATTAAGCTCTACAGATGCTACTGTTGGTTCTGGCATTACTTATATTTGGCAAAGCTCTCCAAATCCAGATGGACCTTGGACAGATGTTCCAAATGGATCAAATCTAACTTGTGCTACTAATACTAATTCAATCACATATTATAGATTAAGAATACATTGTGCAAACTCAGGATTATGGGGAACTTCCAATGTTGTATCTTATACACCAGAAGGTGAAGTTTGCTTATGTGGAGAATATCCTGCAGTTTACGCAAGTTCAACTTCTGACGAAGATATTTCAAATATTACTGTTGGTGGATGGTCTAATGATTCTGATTGTTCGACAACAGCACCCGGACCAGGCTCTATAAACAAAAGATACGCTAATTATACCGGCACTAGTGTTGGCGGACCTGTTGTAATGCAAGGAGAAACTGTTAACTTTAGCTTAACTCAAACAAGTTGTGGTTCAGGCTCATATGGGAACGGCTTTCAATTATATATTGATTGGAACATGGATGGAGATTTCTTAGATGCTGGAGAGCAAGTTTATAACCAACCTACATCTGCAAGTGGAAATCATACAAAAACAGGAACATTTACAGTACCAACAACAGCAACACCAGGAACAACAAGAATGCGTGCTGTTGTAGTAGAAACTACTTTCCCAACAAGCACAAACTATGCTCATGCAGCATACTCTTGGGGTGAAACTGAAGATTATTGTATTACTATTATTGCAGCTGTTGATTGTAATGACATGCCTGTAGCTGGCACAGCTACTCCTGCTTCACAAGTAGTACCTAGCGGAGGTAGTGCTACAATAACTTTATCTGGCTCTACTATTGCTGCAGGCTTATCATATCAATGGCAAAGAGCTACTTCACCTACAGGTCCTTTTACAGATATTGCTGGAGCAACATTACCAAGCTATAATACAGGAGCTCTAACAACTTCATACTACTACCGTTGCATTGTTACTTGTGTTGCCACAGGAGATGCTGCGACTTCAACCGACGCTTTTGTTGAAGTAATACAATCATATAATATGTCTAACACAACAATAACAACTTGTAATGCATTATTTTATGATTCAGGAGGTCCTACAGGAAACTACTCATCTAGTCAAAATCTTACACTTACAATAATGCCAGAAGTTGTAGGAGGAAATGTAATTGTTACTTTTAACAGTTTCTCCTTAGAAAATAATTATGATAAATTATTCATTTATAATGGTAATTCTATTACTGCTCCACTAATTGGTCAATATACAGGAAGCACGTCACCTGGAACAGTTACATCTACAGCCGCAGATGGATCTCTAACTTTTAGATTTACCTCTGATGGTAGTGTACAATATGCTGGATGGGAAGCTGTAATATCATGTTCCGACCCTTGTAATTATGTTTACGAAACTCCTACTTTTGACCAAGTTGGTCCTTTCTGTTCAGGTTGGACTATTCCAGACCTACCAACGACTTCTAACAATGGATATGAAGGAACTTGGGCTCCTGCAATTGATAATACTGCTACTACAACATATACTTTTACACCTAACGAAGGAGAATGTGCTACTCCAACCACAATGACTATTGTTGTAAATCCAAATAATCCTGCTAGTTTTACTCAATATCCTTCATATTGTAGAGGAACTGCTATTCCAGAATTACCAACGATTTCTAACGATGGCATTGAAGGCACTTGGTCTCCTGCTATTAATAACTGGAATACAACTGAATATACCTTTGTTACTAATGACGGAACTTGTGCTTGGACTACTATGGAAATCGAAATTGACACAGTCCCTGCTGAAATTATTAATAATTCAGGAAGCAACGAACTAACCTGTGATTTAACTGCTATTTATTTAACTGCACAAGGAGGTGTTAGTTACTCATGGGATGGAGTTTATTTTAATACTTTCCAAGGCAAGACTATTACAGACCCTGGAACTTATACTGTAATTGTGCGAGATGCTAATAGCTGTACAGGCGAAGCAAGTATTGAAATTACTCAAAATCTCAATCCTCCTGTTGCAACTATCACAAATAATACTGGTTCAGACTATCTTAATTGTCATATAAATGAAATTAGTTTAACTGCATCAGGTGGAACTAGTTATGCTTGGAGTGGTGGTGCTACACCAAATTCAGCCACAAATACTTTTAATACTGAAGGCACTTATTATGTTACTGTTACTGCTGATAACGGATGTGACACGATCATATATTACATGATAACAGATGAAACAATTTTAGATATAACAGAAAACATCACAAGTCCTTCTTGCTTTGGCATGACAGGAAGTGCTGAAATAATTATTAATTCTGGTGGTCAAGCTCCATTCATAATTGAATGGACAGATGGTGTTACTACATTTTCTCGTACCAATATTCCTACAAATACTCCATTCGGATATATTATTACTGACGCTGATAACTGCTCAACTATAAGATCGCTAACCATTACCACACCAGAACAAATACAAGTAAACTTTGTTAGTGATAGTGTCAGTTGCTATGGTGGTCATGACGGTTCCCTAGATATTTCAAACTCCACTGGAGGTGTTCCTCCATATTCTTACCAATGGTCTGTTGCTGGTGGAACTGGAAGTCAAATAACAGGTCTAGCTGCTGGTACATATTTTGTTACAATTTCAGACGCTAAAAACTGTACTGCATCAGGAAGTCATTCTGTAGGTCAGCCAGAACAAATATCAATTGACATGCAAATTACTGATGCTATTTGTGGACAAACAGGTGGAGCTATAAATGCTGAAGCTACTGGTGGTGTTGGTGGTTTTACATATGAATGGTCAACTAGTAGCATATCTAACAATATCACAGGACTAACTCCAAACATGTACACACTAACAGTTACAGATGCTAACAATTGCACCCAAACAGCTAGTGCAACTGTCGATAAAACTGGAGATATTATTGCTAACATAACAGTTGTTCAACCTATTTTGTGCGGAGGAAATCCAGATGCAATTTTACAAGGTAGTTCTGCTAACGGAGCAATGCCATTGACTTTTAATTGGAGCAATAGCGCTACAAGCGAAATTATTAATAACTTAGCTGTAGGTACATACATGCTTACAGTTACTGATGCTTGGGGTTGTACTGGAAGTACAGAAGAAACACTTGAAGCTGCAATAGATGTAAGTATAAATTCTAATGTATCTCATGTGAAATGTTATGGTAACAATGATGGTAAAATTAATATTGGCATCTTAAGTGGTGAACCTCCATTCACTATTGCATGGTCAAATGATTCTACAGAATTGAATCAAAGTTCTTTACCTGCTGGTCTATATTCTGTTACAATTACTGATAATAGAGACTGTGCGATTACAGAAAATTTTGAAATCATTGAGCCACCAGTTCTTGAATTAGCTTTCACAAAAAAAGACGTTAGTTGTTACAGTGATTTAAACGGCACTATAACTATGAATGTTACAGGAGGAACAGAACCTTACACTTATTCTATAACAACTCCAAGAAATCAAGTCGTAACAAATACAGCTTCAGCAAATAACTTATCAATTGGAAAATATATAATGAAAGTTGTTGATAATAACGGTTGTACTGACATTAAAGAAACTAACATTTATCAACCAGCCAAACTAAGTGCTAAAGTTAATGTTACAAATCCAAGTTGTATGGGGAATGATGATGGCTCAATTATAGTTACTCCATTAGGTGGAACATCACCATATAGATACACATACGATAACTTTGATTTAGATACTAATATTATTGTCAATGCAAAAGAAGGTAGATATAGCATTGAAGTTGAAGACGCTAATTCTTGTAAACTTATTTTAAGCGATATATATGTTGGAGATGGGCTATTGCCTTGTCTAAAAATTCCAAATGCTTTCACTCCAAATGGTGATGGTATTAACGAAACTTGGATAATTGAAAATATTGATCTCTACCCAGATGCTCAAATTTTTGTATATACCCGTTGGGGAGAACAAATATATTATGGAACCCCAAAATCAGATCCTTGGAATGGAACTTATAATGGTAAAAAAATGCCTACAGGAGCATACTTGTACATTGTAGAAACAAGAAATAACGATGCTGGCGTATATAAAGGCACTGTAACTATAGTGTACTAAAAAATACTAGGAAATAAAAAAGCCAACTAATAGATAATAAATTAGTTGGCTTTTTTTTAATTCCTCAATGTTTTATTCTATTTCTTTTTGCTTAGTTTTTCCTTCAACAACTATTACTATTTCACCTTTTATAGTTTTTTCTGAAAAATGCGTAATTAATTCTTTCAAATTTCCTCTAACATTTTCTTCATGTAATTTTGAAATTTCACGCGAGACAGAAGCTCTACGATTTTCGCCAAAAAACTCAACGAACAATTCCAAAGTCTTTATCAATCTATAAGGAGATTCATAAAAAACCATGGTTCTCTCCTCCTCTACCAAGCTCTGCATTTTTTTATTTCTACCTTTTTTCTGAGGTAAAAAACCTTCAAAGCAAAATCTATCATTGGGTAAACCAGAATTTACTAAAGCTGGCACAAAAGCAGTTGCTCCCGGAAGACATTCAACATCAATTTCATTTTCCAAACAAGCTTTAACAAGCAAATATCCAGGGTCTGAAATACCAGGAGTTCCAGCATCTGAAATTAAAGCAACTGAATTGCTTGTCAAAATTCGTTCTACTACATTATCTAAAATTTTATGTTCATTAAACTTATGAAAACTATACATTTTTGTATTTATTTCAAAGTGTTTTAACAAAAACCCCGAAGTGCGTGTATCTTCAGCCAAAATAAAATCAACTTCTTTTAAAATTCTTATGGCTCTAAAAGTCATATCTTCTAAATTACCTATAGGTGTAGGAACAACAAAAAGTTTACTCATAATTCTCTACAAATTTTGTTATTAAATCAAAAAGTTGATAATATCCACCAAAAGTTAATGTTTCTAATTTATCTTTAGGATGATGATAATAAGTTTTTCCACCCATAGTATAAATAAAAAGAGACCTCACTCCCATTTCGTGAAAAGGATAATGATCACTATTTGCTGAAATATCACGTGATTTCATTATTTCAAAAAAATTATTTTCAGAATTTAACTTTTGAAATAAATTCCATTCTTTTTCATATTTTTCGTTTGCTGCATTCACTATAGTTATTCCCTCATCACCAGTTCCTGCTAAATCAATATTTAGTAAAACTTTAATTTTTTCTAATTCAAAAATTGGATTTAATACATAATACAACGAACCTAACAAGCCAGCTTCCTCGCCAAAGAAAA
The DNA here is from genome assembly GCA_002412425.1 of Bacteroidales bacterium UBA5219. Lineage (GTDB taxonomy): Bacteria > Bacteroidota > Bacteroidia > Bacteroidales > ML635J-15 > Bact-19. The sequence goes on from DHVB01000077.1 coordinate 7,306, forward strand.
ACATAAAAGCTATGGAATATTTTGGTTTATTCTTAGAATAATAATCTGCCAAATCCAATAACAAAGCTACCCCACTTGCATTATCTTGAGCTCCGGGCATATAAACTTTTTTACCCATTTTACCCAAATGGTCGTAATGTGCAGTAAAAACAACAAAATCATCTGTTTCGCCAGGAATATAAGCAATTACATTTTTTGCTTTAAAATTAGGATTTAGTGCAGGTTTAACATCAATAAAAATAGTTTTGGAATTTGGGTCAAAAAATTCTCTTTTGATTTTCACAAGCGGATATGATTGCTGCCTTCTACTAACAGACCACATTAATTCTTCTGGAATTAATTCTACTATCCCAGCAAAAAAAGAATTGCCCATTACAAAATTTGAAATATAAAATTTCTTAATATCTATATTTTCTGTTTGAGCATAGTCAATTACAAAAACAGATGATTTTAATGCAATATTTTTACCTATATGTTTAATAATTCCAATAGTATCATTTAATAATACCGAATCTGGCTTCCACAACTCATATTCTTGCTTAACTTTTGGACTAGCAGGACCAATCAAATAATCAACTCCAGGAATCAATTGTTTATTATCGATTTTTACAAGTAATTTTCCTGGAAAAGTATTTACAGGATAAGAAAATTCCTGAAAATAAGAATCTCCAAATTTTAGCAACCCCATTTTTGAAAGTTCATCTGCAATAAAATTTGCAGACAAGTCGCCTGCTTTTCCCACATATCCTCGTCCAGCAAATTTCTTAGAACTTAAAATTTCAATTCTTTTTTTTGTATTTTCAAGATTTTGAGCATGTAAATTTGAAGAAAAAGAAAAAACAAAACTTAATATTCCAAGAAAAATTTTTACCCTATACATATCTTCTTCTAACAATATTCATAAAGTTTTCCACATTAGAATCTGCTATATCCCATTGAAAATGAGATTTCATATAACTTTGAGCCTCATCAAAAGAATTTAAAGAATTCAAATTTGCTATTGTCTCATCAAATAAATCTGTACTTCCATTAAACAATTCACGAACAAATAAAAATCTATCTCCTAAACTCATGGCAGAGCGAATATCTGAAACAGGTTTTATCCTTGCATTCAAATCTTGAACACTAGTCTGAGAAGCTAAAGCTTCATTTAACGAAGTTTTATTTTGTCCCAAATGCTCGCCTATATATTTAGGAGAACTTGAATTATTATCACTTGAAAATAAATTCCCTTGCTCAACACTTTGTGTTTTTTTAACTTCTTCCTTCTTTTCAAACACAACGTCTTTGGGTTCTGGACTTTCTTCTTCGTCTAAATCGAAAAAATCAATAGGGACAAAACTATCTTTTTTAGTTTCAACAACAGGTTTTTCTTCTACAATAGTTTTTTCAGGCTCTTTATTTACAATAGGTTTTTCTTCTACTTTTTCAGCAACCACTTCTGGCTTAACTACTTTTTGCTCAACAGGTTGTTCTATTACTTTAGAATCTTTCTCCTCTTCTATTTTAGTTACTTCAATTATACTCAACTCAAAATAAACATCTTTAAGTTTTTGTAATAAAATTTCTTTTTCTAATTCTGTAATAGCAACATTATTTATACTGTTAATAAAATCCAGAATTTTATTTAATTTTTCTTTTACAATAAAAATCTTTTCCATACAAAATATTTTTCTAAATTTGTAATTAAATTATTTGTACAAAAATATAAAAATTATTGTTAAATGTTTCTTGAACAACCTAAAAAAGGTGAGCCAAAAAAAGGCTGGATTGAAGTTATTGCTGGTTCAATGTTTTCGGGGAAAACCGAAGAGCTAATTCGCCGTTTACGTAGAGCTGAATTTGCTAAGCAAAAAGTTGAGATTTTCAAACCTGCTATTGATACAAGATACGATGCTGAAGATGTTGTTTCTCATAATGCTACTTCTATTCGCTCCACTCCTGTAACTTCTTCACAAAACATTCTTTTATTAACTGGCGAAGTTGATGTTGTCGGAATTGATGAAGCTCAGTTTTTCGATAACGGAATTATTGAAGTTTGTATCAAACTAGCTGACCAAGGCATTAGAGTTGTTGTTGCAGGTTTAGATATGGATTTTTTAGGACGACCTTTCGGTCCAATGCCTGCTTTGTTTGCTGTTGCCGAATATGTTACTAAAGTTCATGCTGTTTGCGTACATTGTGGCGATTTGGCTCAGTTCTCATACCGACAATCCGAAGACAATGCTGTGGTTGTGCTTGGAGAAAAAGACATTTACAAACCTCTATGCAGACGTTGCTACAACGAAGAAACAAAAAAATAATAAATGCAAAACTGGAAACTCGAAAATATTGCAAAAATTGTTGGCGGAAAATTCTTAGGAAATAAAAACAATACTTTTTCGCAAATCACTACAGACAGTAGAAATGTTACAAATTACAAAGATGTTTTGTTTTTTTCAATAAAAGGTCAAAATAATAATGGACATAAATTTATAAACGAACTTTATCAAAAAGGTGTTAGAAACTTTGTAATTTGCGAAGATGTTGATATTGAAAAATTTAAAGAAGCCGCATTTTTAAAAGTCGAAAACTCAATTTCTGCACTTCAAAAACTTGCTGAATACAAAAGAAGTCTTTTCAAAAATCCAATAATTTCAATAACAGGCAGTAATGGAAAAACTATTGTTAAAGAATGGCTATATCATATTTTAAATCCCTTTTATACTATAAGTCGCTCACCAAAAAGTTATAACTCTCAAATTGGCGTACCTATTTCCTTATGGCTAATAAATAATAACAGCGATTTAGCAATTATAGAAGCAGGAATTTCATTACCCGGTGAAATGCAAGCTTTAGAAAAAATTATTAAACCAGAAATTGCTGTTATTAATAATATAGGTAAAGCTCATTCGGCAAATTTTAAATCTACAGAACAACTTTATCAAGAAAAAGCAATATTGCTAAAAAACTGTAAAACTACTATTGTTAATAAAGATGACGAACTTCTTTTTGACACAGTTTCCAAATTAAATATTCCAAATACTTACACATATTCTAAGGATAAAAATTCTGACTTTTTTGTAAAAAAAATTGAAAAATCAAGTGATAATTCACTTATAGCAATAATTTTTAAAGACAAAGAATATAAAATTAAAATTCCTTTTACAGATCTTGGCTCTATTCAAAATGCTATTACTTGTTTCGGTATTATTTCAATTTTTGATGAAAGTAAAATAAATCAAATTATTCCAAGATTTGAAAGTCTGCACGGAATTGAAATGAGATTGGAAACTATAGAAGGAATTCAAAATAGTATTATTATAAATGATGCCTACAATTCAGATATTAATTCTTTAATAATTGCTCTCGACTATCTAAATCAAAAAAAAGCCGATAAAAACACTATATTAATAATGTCGGACATTCTTGAAAGTGGTGAAAACGAAGAAGTTTTTTACAAACAAATTTCTCAAATTATTAAAGAAAAAAAATTTAAGCATTTTATTGGAATTGGCAATAAATTAAGTAAATATAAAAATTTATTCCCTAAAGATTCTTCTTTTTATCTAGATACAAACGAATTTCTTGAAGAAATTTCCCTTCACACTTTCAGCAATAAAGCTATTTTGTTAAAAGGAGCACGTAGTTTTAAGTTTGAAAAAATTTTTAATCGTCTTCAATACAAAAATCACTCCTCAGCAATAGAAATAGATTTAAACTCTATGAAACATAATCTTAACTATTTCAAATCAATAATTGGCTCAGAAACAAAGTTAATGGTTATGGTAAAAGCTTTTTCTTACGGAAGTGGCTACAGAGAAGTTGCTAATTTCTTGCAACACAACAGAGTTGACTATTTAGCAGTAGCCTTTGCTGACGAAGGTGTTGAATTAAGAAATCTTGGGATTTATCTTCCAATTATGGTAATGAACCCAAATGTAAAGGGCGTACACAATATGATAGAGCATAAATTAGAGCCTGAAATTTATTCTCTAAATATTTTAGAAGAATTTATTAATGAAATTGAACTTACAAACATTGAAGAATTTAAAATTCATATAAAATTTGACACAGGAATGCATAGATTAGGATTTATGAAAAATGATATTCCAAAACTTTGCAAATTAATTAATTCCTGTAAAAAAAATAAAATTGCTTCTGTTTTTACTCATCTTTCTGGTAGCGATAGTAAAGACTTGGATTATTTTACTCAGCAACAAGTAAAAGTGTTTGATGAAAATTATTCTTTAATTTGCAAAGAAATTGGTTATCAGCCTAAAAGACATATTTTAAATTCTTCGGGAATTTTAAGATTTCCACAATACAAATACGAAATGGTTAGACTTGGAATAGGCTTATATGGCTTATTACCAGACATTTGCGATGAACTTATTCCTGTTGCTGTTTTTAAATCTGAAATTTCACAAATTCACAAAATCAATGCCGACGAAACTGTTAGTTATAATAGGTCGGGAAAAGTAAAAAGAGATTCAATTATTGCTACCGTTCCAATTGGCTATGCTGATGGATTTGATAGAAGACTTGGAAATGGAAATTGGGAATTTATTGTTAGAGGCAAAAAAGCAAAAACCATTGGTAATGTATGTATGGATATGTGCATGATTGACATCACTGACATTGAAGCAAACGAAGGCGATGAAGTAATAATTTTTGGCTCAGAAAATTCTGTTATTAAAATGGCAGAAAAACTCAATACAATTCCTTACGAAATAATTACCGGAATTAGTCAAAGAGTTAAGAGGGTTTATTATGAAGAATAAAAAAAAGCTCCTCATTTCTGAAGAGCTTTTTTATTGTTATGAAAAATTCGACTACTTATTTACTTTAAATCTAACATCTCCTTTTTCGAAGAAATTAATAATTTGCTCAATAGCTGCAACTCCTGCGTTATTGTTAGCTTCAGAAGTTTGAGCACCCATTTTTTTAGGGGTAAAGAAATATCTTCCAGCAAATTTTTCAGCATAAACAGCAGCATTATCTGGAGCTACGTCTGATACATAGCTAAAATCTTGTCTTTCTTCCATAAATTTAACTATAGATTCTTCATCAATAACTTCTTTACGAGCAGTATTTACTAGGCAAGCATTTTTTGGCATTAGTTTTAGCAAGTTAGCATTTATTGATTTTTTAGTTTGGTCGTTTGCTGGAATATGTAAAGAAACATATTGGCAAGTTTTGTATAATTCTTCAACAGAAGTAAGAGGTTTTACACCGTCAGCTTGAATAGCTTCGTTGCTTATAAATGGGTCATAAGCATAAACTTCCATACCAAAACCTTTAGCAATTTTAGCAACGTATTTTCCAACATTACCATAAGCGTGAATACCAAGAGTTTTTCCTCTTAATTCAGTTCCTGAAGCTCCACTAAAACTTCCACGTGCATTATACACCATCATTCCAAAAGCCAATTCTGCAACAGCATTAGAATTTTGTCCAGGTGTATTCATTGCAACAACACCTTTTTCTGTAGCAGCTTCTAAATCTATATTATCATAACCAGCACCTGCTCTAACGATAATTTTTAAATTTTTACCTGCATTAATAACATCTCTATCCGCTTTGTCACTACGAATAATCATTGCATCAACATCAGCAACTGCTTTCAACAATTCGTCTTTTGAAGTGTATTTTTCTAATTTTACAATTTGATAACCCACTTTTTGTCCTATGCTTTCGATACTTGCAACAGCTTCTTTAGCAAAAGGTTTTTCGGTAGCAATTAATACTTTTTTCATATTTTTAATTTTTAAATTTACATTTTGCCCAAAGATACAATTAAGTCAGATAAAAAACAAAAACTAAAATATATTATACAGCAGTTAAAAGTTAAAAGTTAAAAGAGGCTGTGGTTTTGGCTTTACTTCAAAACTTTTAACTTTATTAACTTTTTAACTAATTCTTAATTATTTTATAAGTTCCGCTTCCATTCATAGTATTTAGTCTAAGCATATACATTCCGTGTTTTAGCGATGATACGTTTACAAGGCTTTCGGTATTAGATACATTTGAATCATTTAGCATCAATCTTCCGACTGCATCATAAAGTTCGTAGCTTATAATTTCGCTATCGCTAACAATATTTAGTATATCATTTGCTGGATTTGGAAATATTTCTGCTGAAAAAAGAGATGACTTTATGTCTCCAATATCAGTTGTTATTACAGTAATATTTGCTTCCGCAGAACAAATATAATTAAAACTATCATCATAATATTCCACAACAACAGCTAAAGTGCGTGTGCCAGGAGAAAGAACAGGCGTAGTCCAAGAAGTCAAATCGTCTGTTTCGTCATATCCTATAAAATAAATTCCGTCATAAAACTCAAAATCAAGATTTCCAGTGCAACCAGTTGGAAATTCTGCTGGTTGTGGGTTAGTCCAAGTGAGTGTTACAGTATTATTTTCGTTTATTGTTGCATTAAGGTCGGTAACTGGAGGACAATCTAAACTGCCACTAATTGTTACTGTAGTGCTTGTAATAGCAGAGCAAATAAGATCCAAATTGGTGTCATAGTAATATACAACAACACTCATAGTATGAGTTCCATTTGTAAGCACATCGGTTGTCCAAGAAGTTAAACCATCAATATCGATGTCCCACAGATAAGTTGCCCCAAGATAAAACTCATAATAAGTATCCACACAATTGCTTGGTGGCTCTTGATTAGTCCAGTTAAGAGTTACAGTATTATCTGGATTAACTGTTGCAGTTAGATTAGTAACTGATGGACAATCAAAGCTACCACTAATTGTTAGTATAATATTAGCTTCGGCTTCACAAATAAAAATCCCATTGTTGTCATGATAAGATACAATCACTCTTAATATATGGGTTCCGTTTGAAAGCACATTACTTGTCCATGTAGTTAGATTGTCTGTATCATCATATCCAACATAATCTTCAATATAAAAATCAAAATTTAAATTTCCTTGACAGTCGCTGGGCCAAGTGCTTGAGTCTGGATTAGTCCAATTAAGAGTAACTGTATTGTCTGGGTTCACTGTTGCAGTTAAGTTTTCGACAGGTGGACAAGCAATTTCTCCAATTGTTACTGTCGTATATGCTTGGGCAGAACACACATAATGACCTATATTATTACGATACTCAATGGAAACAACAAATGTATATGTGCCATCTGGGAAAACACCGCTTGTCCAAGAAGTTAAATCATCTATGTCGCTACTTCCATATTGCATTTCTCCTACACCAAAAATAAAAGAAAGATCTCCTTCGCAGGTGCTGGGCCAAGTGCTTGAATCTGGTATAGTCCAATTAAGCGTTACTGAGTTATTTTCATTTACTGTCGCAGTTAAATTCTCAACTGATGGGCAATAGTAGTTTTCAAGAATTTCAACTTCTACAAAGACTATATCGGATAAGTGAATACAAACACCTGTATTGTAATAGCATATTTGTACTCCAATATTGTGAGTTCCTGACATAAGCACAGGTGTTATCCATGAACTTATTTCTCCAGTATAATCAACACCTAAAAAATCTTCAACATCATAAAATCTATGATCAATATTTTCGGTTGGCCACTCACTTTGTGGTGGATTAGTCCAATTAAGGACTACTGTATTATCTGAGTTTATCGTTGCATAAAGATTGGTAACAACTGGACAAGTATAAAGTTCAGTAATTGTTGCTTCTACAAAAACAGTATCTGCAATACAAACCAAATCAGAAGAATTGTAAATAATATACCAGCACTCCAAGATTGTGAGTTCCTACCGCAAGCACAGGCGTTGTCCATGAACTTAATTCTGCATCATTATAACCGTTACCTATCCAATCTCCGCCATTATAAAATCGATAATCAATATCTTCGGCTGGCCACTCACTTTGTGGCGGACTTGTCCAGTTTAGAGTTACTGTATTGTATGGACTTACTGTTGCTGTAAGGTTAGTAACCCCTGGACAAATTTGTGCTAATGTTACATTTGTATAAACTACTATCACAAATAGTGCTAATGTTAATTTTGTAAAAACTCTTTTCATAATAAAACAAATTTAAAATAAATTATTAAAACTGATTATAATAAACAATTTTAAGTTTCTGTAAAGATAATGCTTTTTTAAAAATAATACAATTTTATAAGTTAAAATTCTCAAACCCCTATTGTCTGAATTTTCATTTAATTCTTAATTATTCAATTTTCTAAGGAACGAGTGCAGAGCCAAGCTTGCTTGAGCTATGCCGAGAGACGACAGAAAATGCAGCGAAGCTGAATTATCAATTATTCAATTATCAATTCTTAATTATCATCATCAGTCCATCACGAACAGGCAAAATCAATTTTTCAACTCTTTTATCCTGAGTAATATATTCATTAAATTTTAAAATTCCTTTTGTCATATAGTCATTTGATTCAATTTTGCCGAAAATTTTATTATTCCAAAATACATTATCTGCTAAAATCAAACCGCCTTTTCGCAATTTTGGAAAAACTAAATTATAATATTCTATATATTCTCGCTTGTCGCCGTCTATAAATACTAAGTCAAATTCTTGATTTAAATTTGGAATTATCTCTTTTGCATCGCCTAATAATGCATTAATTTTATTTTTCATTCCCGACTTTTCAAAATATTTTTCCGAAAGCCATTGAATTTCATCATTTACTTCAATTGTTGTTATTTTTCCATTTTCGGGCAATGCTCTTGCTATACAAATAGTTGAATAACCTGCATAAGTACCTATTTCTAATACTGATTTAGCATTAAAAAGTTTAACAAACATAGCTAACAAATGTCCTTGGTAATTTCCCGAAAGCATTCTATGATGCAATTGTGTTAGTGCAGTTTCACGCGAAAGTTCTTTTAACAATTCATCTTCGGGTTCGCAATAATTTTCAACATAATCCAAAGCAATTTTTTCCATATTTTCCTTTTAATAATAAATTAGAGTTGAAAATTTATCCAAATCAAAAATTTCGTTTGCAACTTCAAGCAATTGTTCTGACGTTACTGTATCAATTTCTTTTAAAACATCTGTTAGCGTTTCTACTTGATTATAAATAAGATAGGTTTTCCCCATAGACAACAAAGTATTGGAATGAATTTCGCTACTTATTGCAAGTTGCCCAACAAACTGCTTTTTCAACTTTGATAATTGTAAACTTCCCAACTTATTTTCTTTCAACTTTATCAATTCTTTTTTTATAATTTCTAAAGCCAAATCAAGTTTATCTTTATCAGACCCAAAATATATATTAAAACAGCCTGTATCTTCATATGAAACATAACTTGACTCAATATTATAAGAAATTCCTTTTTTCTCTCGCAACATCATTACCAATCTTGCATTCATTCCAGGACCAGCAAGTAAGTTTGACAACATAGACAATAGCAAACGCTTATTATCTTTAAAAGAATAAGCATAAGTTCCTAAAACACAATGAGCTTGGTATGTGTTCTTTTTTACTGATTTATTAAAAACTGTTTTTGTTTCAAATTTTTCTCTCTGATAAAGTCGCTGATTTTCAGGATTTTGACCAAAATATTTTTCACAATACTTTACTAATTTTTCAAATTTAATTTTTCCAATAGAACAAAATACCATTTGCTCAGTATTGTATTTTTCTTTTACAAAATTCAATAAATCATCGGAATTATATTTTAGCAGTTTTGATTTTGCTCCTAAAGTATTGCGTCCCAAAGAGTTATCTGGAAATAGCAATTCATCAAATTGGTCAAAAATACTGTCAGAAGGCGAATCTTTATAAGAATTAATTTCATCTATTATTACTTCTCTTTCCTTTTCCAACTCTTTTTGTGGAAATGCAGAATTAAAAACAACATCATTTAATAATTCTATTGAACGTTCATAATGCTCGGTTAAAAAACTTGCAGCAATTACTGTTTCTTCTTTGGTTGTCCATGCATCTATATCACCGCCTACATCGTCCATACGGCTAAGAACATGAAATGCTTTTCGTTTTTTCGTTCCTTTAAAAAGCATATGTTCCACAAAATGAGCCAAGCCATGCTGATTAAAATCTTCGTCTCGAGTGCCACAATTAATTATTATGCCACAATGTGAAACATAAGAATCCACATAACGATGAATTATTCTTATTCCATTATTTAATAAACCTGTATAGTACAAATCTTTAAATTTTTGACAAAGATACAATTCTAAAATATTCTAATAAAATTATTTTTTACACTTAAAAAATTTAATATCTGATACAATAGTTTAAAAGCTATTTTTTCTTAACTTTGTAACGAATTTACAAACTAAATTTTATGAAATCATACCGAAAAATATTGTACTTTGAGACATCTCAACGCCGTGAATTTATAAATATCACTCAAGATGTTGCCAACTGTCTTTACGAAAGCAAAATTAAAGAAGGCTTGTGCTTAGTAAATGCAATGCACATTACCGCAAGTGTATTTATAAATGATGACGAATCTGGTTTACATCAAGATTTTGAAAAATGGTTGGAAGAGTTAGCTCCCGAAAAACCTTACGACAGATACAAACACAACACTTATGAAGACAATGGCGATGCACATCTAAAAAGAACAATTATGGGTAGAGAAGTTGTTGTCGCAATTACAGAAGGTAAACTCGACTTTGGACCTTGGGAACAAATTTTTTATGGCGAATTTGATGGTATGAGACGTAAAAAAGTAATGGTTAAAATTATTGGCGAATAATTATGAGAAAAAACATTTTATACCTATTATTAATTTTGCTAATATTTTCATTTTCATGCAAAAATAAAAGCAGTGAAAACCTTAGTGAAGAAACTACCGACTCTGCAAAAGAATTTTCTGTACCAGATACTTATAAATTAATTTCAAGTACAAAAGGCGATTTGGATAAAGATAATATTGATGAAATTATTTACCTATACCTTACCAACGAAGATAAAGACACAAATGGTTTTGATAGAAAAATTTATATTTGTAAAAAAGAAAATAACAAAACTATAATTTGGAAAGAAATTACAGGACCTGTTTTAAGTGCAGATTATTTACACCAAAATATTGATCCTTTTGAAGAGATTTTAATTGATGAAAATAAAATTTACATTATACACTCTGTAGAAGCTGAAAATAAATTTTATTTCAACCACTGTTTTGAGTTTAAAGACAACGATTTTTATTTAACAAAAGCAACTGTTGACTACGCTATCCCATGCGAAAAATGGGATACTTATATTATTGACTTTAACACAAAAATCGTTTCACATCAGTCATCGCCAGATTGGTGTGATGATGAACCTATTGGTAAAAAATTTCAAATGTCTAAACAAGAATATAAAGTTGAAGATTTACAATCCTATAAAATGCAAGATTTTATACCCGGCAACAATAAGCTAATAATTCCAAATACAAAAATTGAAGTTTATTTTTAAAAGATATGGCAAAATACAATAAATAAAAAAACTTTAAAACAACTAAACTATGCAAACACTAACAAAAGAAGGACTAATAGTATCAAGTTTCATACTTTTATGTGTTCTTGATAAAATAGACATTCAATTTATGGGGATAATTACCATGCTTGCTTTACCAATTTCAATTGGACTACTGATTTATGTAATTGTTACAAATGCTAAAATTAAAACAAATACACTACAAAGCATATCCATTATTCTCGAAATTTATTATAAAATGTTTTTTTTATTAGCTTTATATTATATTTTTAAAGATTACCCCGGCAAAGACATAATGTCAATTGTTGCTATTGGGAATACTTTATTATATATTATTTTTGCCACAATAAATAAAGCAAAAAAAGATTTTGTTTTTTCTGCAATATTATATACCATTGTATTTAGTAGTTTTTCTCTTTTAGTTAGATTTTAGTTTTCTAATTTATACAAGAAAACTATTTTTAAAAAATAAATCCTCTCTTTTGTAATTATTCAGAAATTTAATATCTTTACAAAAATTATTTTATGAAGAAATATTTTTTGATATTAATTTTTGCATTAGCTTCTCAACTTGTTGTTGCGCAAGAAGATAAGTTTTATTTTGGTGATGAAAATCATTTTTCCAACACCAATAATACAGAGCAAGAAAAGAAAATACCTTTTAAAACAAAAACAAACACTAATAAATTTCGTACAAGTTTTTCAGCAGGAACAGGTTTTTCAAGTTTTTACGGACAAAATCTTTTCTATAATTATGTTTCGCCAAAAATAGATTACAATTTTACTGACAGGTTTACTTTATCGGCAGGAACAGCTTTTGTACACTCAAATTTTCCTTCATATTTAGATTGGAACGCAGAAAATAGAACTTCTAAAGCTATGAATCAAAATAAACTTTACTTTTTTATGAAAGGCTCATATTTAGTAAATGATAGGCTCAGAATTCATGCAAGCAGTATTTTTGACACAAATCCAGTTGCAATCTCAAACAATGCTAACAATGCATTTACTTCTTTTGGCTTTGATTATAAAATAGGCGAAAACTCTTATTTTTCTGCAGAAATTAGCATTCATAGAAATCCTTTTTTAAGACAATACGACCCATTTTATTTCGATAATCCATTAGTAAACAGACCTTTCGGCAATTCATTGTTTTCTGATCCTTTTCCACAGTGGTAAACAACACAACACTTAGCTTTCCTACTTCAAAAAAAGAAATGCAAACGCTTGGCTGGCAAGCTGCTGACATTATTCTTGTTAGCGGAGATGCTTTTGTTGACCACCCATCTTTTGGCACAGCAGTAATTGCACGAGTTTTAGAAAAAGAAGGTTTTAAAGTAGCTGTAATTCCACAACCAAACTGGCAAGACGATTTAAGAGATTTTAAAAAACTTGGAAAACCAAACTTATTTTTTGGAGTTAGTGCCGGAAATATGGATTCAATGATTAACCACTATACCGCAGCAAAAAGAAAAAGATCTGACGATGCCTACACTGCTGGAGGAAAAGCCGGACAAAGACCAGATTATGCAAGCAATGTTTATTCAAATATTTTAAAACAGCTTTATCCCGAAACACCAGTTATTCTCGGTGGTATTGAAGCCTCAATGAGAAGATTTGCTCACTACGATTTTTGGCAAGATAAAATTTTAAACTCAATTTTAATTAGCTCAAAAGCCGACCTATTGGTCTATGGAATGGGCGAACAATCAATTAGAGAAATTGCAAAACAACTTAAAGAAACAAATAATATAAAATCTTGCTACAACATAAAACAATGTGCTTACATAGGCGAAATTGACGACATACAAGATTCTGACATTGAGCTATTTTCTTTTCAAGAAGTTGTAAAAGACAAACTAAAATATGCAGCAAATTTTGTGAAAATTGAAAATGAGACCAATTACAATAGCAACAAAAGAATTACACAAATTACAGAAAACAAAAAAATAATTGTAAATCCTGCTTTTCCAGCATTAAGCGAAAAAGAAATGGACGAAATTTACGATTTGCCTTACACTCGCTTACCACATCAAAGATATTCGAAAAAACAGGCAATACCTGCTTACGAAATGATTAAAAATTCGGTAAATATTCATCGTGGTTGCTTTGGAGCTTGTAGTTTTTGCACTATTGCCGCTCATCAAGGAAAAAGTATTGCGAGTCGTTCAAAAAAATCAATTTTAAACGAATTGCAAAAAATAGCAGAAATGCCTGATTTTAAAGGACATATAACAGACATTGGCGGTCCTTCAGCAAATATGTATAAAATGCAAGGTTTTGATTTGAACATTTGCAAAACATGTAAAAGACCTTCATGTATATTTCCAAGCGTTTGTAAAAACCTTAACACCTCTCACGAAGAATTATTAAATCTTTATCAAGATGCCTTAAAGATTAAAGGTATTACCAAAATCAGCATAGGTAGTGGCATAAGATATGATATTGCAATTCACGAAACAAAGAATCCCAAAACAAATAAAATCAATCAAAAATATTTAGAATTATTAATAAGTAAATTTGTTTCTGGAAGGCTTAAAGTAGCTCCAGAACACTGCTCGCCTGAAGTTCTTAAACTAATGAGAAAAACTTCATTCTCAGGTTTTAAAAAACTTAGAAAAATATTTTTTAACGTCAACGACAAATATGAGTTAAATCAACAGATTATTCCTTATTTTATTTCATCTCACCCAGGCTGTAAAGAAGAACACATGGCAGAACTTGCAAAAGAGTTAAAATCCATAGGATATAAACCAGAACAAGTACAATCCTTCACTCCCACTCCAATGACATTATCAACAGTTATGTATTATACTGGAATAAATCCTTACACAGGCGAAAAACTTTATATTGCCAAATCTCAAAAAGAAAAAGACAAACAATTAAGCTATTTCTTTTGGTACAAACCCGAAAATAGAAAAAGTAAAAAAGAAAGAACGAATAAAAATATTAGCATCAAGAACCGAAACAAAACTCGCTAATAATCAAACACTTAGTAAAGATTTTTTATTTTTTCAACACAAAACATCTTAAAAAAACATAAAATAATTCATTAAAATTTAAAATAATATTTATATATTTGAAATAAATATGGTTTTTTATCGGTTATTTTATTAATATGACCGAAATTTTTTATGAGAACTTTTAATTTAAAAATATTTTTCTTATTATTTTGTCTAACACTTGTCGTAAACGTGTTTAGCCAATCTACTATTCAACTAAAATTTTCGCCTATTGGGATTCATCCATTTAACGAAACTAATAAACATTTATTTGACAATAAAATTGACGAAAATGCGATATTTGTTACAGAGCCTTTATTTTTATTGTGCTACGAATCCTATCTAAGAGAAGACAGTTTTGCTTTTAGAGGAATGTTTGGCTTTTTAAACGATGCTGCTGCAAAACCTGCTATTACCTTACATCTTGGTCTTAAACAAAGATTAGTGCAAATCTGGAGAAACTCATTCAGTGTTGGAGCTGGCTTTAATTTATATGGCAGAGGCTTATGGTCAACAATTCCAGGATATATCCAAGAAAAACATTGGGGGGCAAACGGAACTTGGGAATATAAACTTGGCTTTATGGGAGAGTTAGAATATGCACTTTTTTTAAACGATAAAAATGACTTGACACTATCTTTACTATATGGGCATCAACAAAATACTTTCACAGTAACAATCGGATATAAATACTGGATTTCTTCAATAATAAAACATCCGAAAAAATGTGGTTCTTGTCCATTTCAAAAGACAAGTAAACACTGGAATCCTTAACTATTTTAACAATTTAAAAAATTTGATTATTTAATGGAAATTAAACGAGTTTTTGACATTTTAGAATTATACAATAATGAATATGCTGAATTAAAAGACGCATTTTCATACAAAGACAAAGGTTCTTGGGTAAATTTTTCGGCACAAGACTATTATCTTTTTGCTTGTGGATTAATAAATAAAGGCTTTAAAAAAGGTGAAAAAATAATTACTATGTCTCAAAGTTTACCGCATTGGAATATTGCTGACATGGGGATTTCGCTTGCTGGATTAGTACACGTTCCTATTTACACAACTCTTGGTGGAGAAGAATTAGAATATATTTTAAGACATTCTGATGCAAAAATAATTATAGTTTCTGACCAAAATCTTTATAAAAAATTAAAACCTATAGCCGACAAAATCCCAGAAATTCAAACTGTTTTTACTTTTCATCATATCGAAGGAATAGAAAACTGGGTTAGCTTGATTCAAGAAGCACAAGAAAACGAAGAAGAGCTGATGAAAAAACTTGAAGAAAGAAAAAAATCAGTTGACGAAAATGATATGCACACTCTAATTTACACTTCTGGAACTACAGGCAATCCAAAAGGTGTAATGATTTCGCATAAAAATATTTTAAGTAATGCTTTAGGTGTAAAACCTATTGTACCAATAGACCACGGACAAAGAGCGTTAAGTTTTTTACCACTTTGCCATATTTACGAAAGAATGTTAAATTATTGCTTCCAAATTAAAGGAATTTCTATTTATTACGCAGAAAATCTCGGAACAATAGCTAATGATTTAAAAGATATTAAACCTCATTTATTTAATTCTGTACCAAGAGTTTTAGAAAAATTTTACGATAGAATTATTTCCGTAGGAAAAAATTTGAAAGGAATAAAAAAATGGATATTCTTTGCAGCAGTTAGATTAGGAACGAAATACGATGACAAAGGAAAAAACTCTTTAATGTACAGATTCAAATTAGGTATTTATAGAAAATTAGTATTCAACAAATGGAAAGCTGCCTTAGGCGGAAACATAGTAGCTGTTGTTTCTGGTGGAGCATCTTTGCAGGTTAGATTAGCAAGATTATATACTGCGGCAGGAGTTAGAGTTTGCGAAGGCTACGGTTTAACTGAAACTTCGCCTGTATTAGCAGTAAATTGGCCCGACTGGAATAAATCACGACTTGGAACTGTTGGACCCATTTTAGAAGGAGTGCAAGTTAAAATTGCTGAAGATAAAGAAATTCTTGCCAAAGGACCAAATATTATGCTTGGCTATTATAAAAATGAAGAAGAAACAAAAAAAGTAATTGACGAAGATGGCTGGTTCCATACTGGAGATATTGGAGAATTTATTGATAATAAATATCTAAAAATAACTGATAGGAAAAAGGAAACTTTTAAAACTTCGAGCGGGAAATACATTGCACCACAAGTAATTGAAAACAAGTTCAAAACTTCAAACTTGATAGAGCAATTAATGGTTGTAGGCGAAAACGAAAAATTTGTAAGTGCTCTTATTTCGCCCAATTTCAACTATCTTCATTTTTATGCCAGCAAACACAAAATCCACTATCGCGAAAACAGCGACCTAATTAAACACTCCGAAATCATAAATAAAATTCAAAAAGAAATAAATTTAGTTAATGAGACCCTTGGCGAACATGAAAGAATTAAAAGATTTAGGCTTGTATGCGAAGAATGGTCACAACAAACAGGCGAACTTTCACCAACTTTGAAGTTGAAACGAAATGTGATTTATAAAAAATACGCTCATATTCTTGAAGAAATTTACGGACACGGTGAAGACAAAACCGAAAAAATGGGCAAAGAAGGTCCTGGTCCAAAAGAAACTTTTGAAAAGAAAATTTCTAATGGAATGAAAAAATTAATAAATATTTACTCATCAAATAAAGAATAAGCCAAATCTCGGTAAAGGCTGTCTCAAAACGATAAACATAAATGAACTCTGGTTTTATAAAGGTAAACAATAAAAATATTTTTTATAAATTTATTAATTCTGAATTTTTCGATAATACAGATGATGTTTTAATTTTTTTACACGAAGGCTTGGGGTCTATAGGTCAATGGAAAGAATTTCCGCAAAAATTGTCCGATAATTTAAAAATACCTGCTTTAGTTTATGATAGATATGGATATGGAAAATCAGATGGATTAAGCGAAAGCAGAACACTAAATTATTTGGAAGAAGATGCCGAAAACTTTATGCCTCAGATTTTCAACAAACTTCTAAAACCAAATTCAAAAAAAATTTTGATAGGGCATAGCGATGGCGGAAGTTTAGCTATTTTATATGCTGCAATGTTTCCAAACGATACGAAAGCAATTATTACCGAAGCAGCTCACTTGTTTGTAGAAGAAATTACTTATAATGGTGTAAAAAAAATGTATGGTATTTTTTACGAAAAAAACTTAAAGAAAAGATTTGAAAAATATCATGGCGAAAATACTGTTTCAATGTTTCATGGCTGGCATGATGTATGGACAAACCCAAACTACTTTAGTTGGAATATAGAAAAATATTTAAAACTTATTCAATGCCCTGTGCTAGCAATTCAAGGCGATAAAGACGAATACGGAACTTTAAAACAATTAGAATCCTTGAAAAACAATATAAAGTCTCCTTGCCAAATCGAGATAATAAAAGACTGCGGACATATACCACATTTTGAAGCAGAGAAAGAAGTGAAAAATATTATGACAAATTTTATTATGAACTTGTAATAAAGACAAACATATTTAAAAAAAATCACAAAATTTTCTTAAAACAATAGGTTTTTAATGATAAAATCCTATATTTGAGTTTTTATTGAATGGTTTTTAAATTTAAAAAATATAATTTCAAGGACGTTTTTAAAAGAATAAGTTATCTTTGTAAAAAATTAAAAATAAATAACAATTATAAATTATGAAAATTCTCGTTTGTATTAGTAATGTACCTGACACCACAACAAAAATAAAATTTGACGACGGCATGAAAAGCCTTGATACCAATGGTGTTCAATGGGTTATTAACCCTTGGGACGAATTTGCTTTAACAAGAGCATTGGAAATAAAAGAACAATCATCAGGGAAAATCGAAAAAGTTTCTGTAATAAATGTTGGTCCTGTAAGCACTGAGCCAACTATAAGAAAAGCATTAGCCATAGGTGCTGATGACGCTTTTCGCATAGACTGCGAACCAAGCGATTCATATACAATTGCCACTCAAATTGCAGAAGTAGCTAAAAATGAAAATTATGATATTATTTTCGCTGGTATAGAATCTTCAGATTGTAATTCTTCTGCTGTTGGTAGCATGGTTGCAGAATTTATGGACATAGCTTCTGTTTCGTCTGTATCTTCATTTGAATTTAATAATAGCGATATAACATTAAAAAGAGAAATTGACGGTGGTAAAGAAACTGTAAAAATTCAAACTCCTTTTGTAGCTATTGTGCAAAAAGGTATTTGCATAAATCCTCGTATTCCAGCGATGAGAGGTATTATGATGGCAAGAACAAAACCTATAAAAGTTTCTAGTCCTGTTTCTACAGAGGCTTTATCAGAAGCTTTAAGTTTTGAAGTTCCACCACCAAAAGCTGATTGTAAAATGATTGATGCTGAAAATACAGATGAGCTGATTGAACTTTTACATAGCGAAGCTAAAGTGTTATAAATTAGAGTTTTATTAAATTTAAAAATTAGATTATGTCAATTATAGTTTTCTCAGAAAATAGAAGTGAAAAAATTAAAAAAAGTAGCTTAGAAGCTGTTGCTTACGCTACTAATATTTCAAAAAACACCCAACAAGCTGTTGTTTCAGTTTCTATTGGTAATGTGCCAAACGAAGAACTTGAAATTTTAGCAAAATACGGTGCTTCAAAAATAATTTCTATCAATGCTCCAGAATGGCAAACGCATGATAGTCAAGCATATGCAAAACTTTTAAACGAAATTACTGAAAAAGAAAATGCAAGCACAATTATTTTCACAAATTCAAACATAGGTAAAGCTGTTGCACCAAGACTTTCAGTTAGATTAAAAGCTGCTTTAGTTAGTGGTATAGTTAGTATTCCAAGTTCATACTCTCCATTAACTTTAAAACGCAAATCATATAATGGTGGTGCTTTTCAAAATGTACAAGTAAAATCGCCAAAAGCAGTTTTAACATTAAATCCAAATTCTTGCGAAGTTGTAGAAAATCCTCAAGCTGTAAATATTGAAAATTATACACCAAATACTCCTACAAATTTTCAAACTAAAATTGAGTCAACAGATGTTACAAGTGGCAAAATTGTTCTTACCGAAGCAAGTATTGTTGTTTCTGGTGGTCGTGGTTTAAAATCTGGCGACAATTGGAAACCACTTGAAGAATTAGCTGACGCTTTAGGTGCTGGCTTAGCATGTTCTCGCCCAGTTTCTGACGAAGGCTGGCGTTCTCACGAAGAACATGTTGGACAAACTGGAAAAATTATTGCTCCAGACCTTTATCTTGCAGTTGGAATTTCCGGTGCAATTCAACATATTGGCGGTGTGTCTGCTTCTAAAGTTATTGTAGCAATAGATAGAGATAAAGATGCTCCTATTTTTAAATATGCCGACTACGGAATTGTAGGAGATGCTTTTGAAGTATTGCCAAGATTGATTGAGTCTGTGAAAAAATTTAAAAACATATAAAATCATTTTTTTAATTCGCTCAAGATTATATTTTTGAACAAGTTTTATTTTAATTAAAATTATTTATGTCACAAATTATTTTTTCTGTTCTATTAGCAATAACTTTGGGCGTTTTTGCCTATTCTATTTTCAAAATATATCAGTTATTCAAATTAACTAAGCCTGCCTATCCTGTTCGCGATTTTGGTAAAAGAATTAAAAGAACAATCATAAACGGATTTTTACAACAAAGAATTTTCCGCAACCCTATTGCAGGTTTTATGCACGCAATGGTTTTTTGGGGATTTTGCATAATTATTTTCGGAAGTATTGAAATGGTAATTGATGGCGTAGCTGGAACCGAAAGAATTTTATCAGTAGGCGGAATTGTTTACGATATTATAATGGCAATTGGCGATATTTTTGCCTATATAATTGCATTATTTGTTGTGATTTTCATCATTAGACGTGCTGTATTAAAAATAAAAAGACTTAATGGCAAAGAGTTAAAACACAAAAACCATGTTGATGCTTATATAGCTCTAAGCCTTATTTTAATTTTAATGATAACTCTTGCAGGACTAAATATTTTTTACCTCGCAGGAAACAGTGATTTTGTTGGCAGATTTCCTATAAGTGAACTCATTGCTCCAATGTTTGCTGGTATGCAACCAGATACTATTAACTGTTTACACGATATTTTTTGGTGGTCGCATATTTTATTGATTTTCCTATTTGCAAATATACTTCCTTATTCAAAACACTTCCACATATTTATGTCATTACCTAATGTTTTCTTTAGTCGTTTGACACCACTAGGAAAAATGGCAAATATGGATTCTATTACTAAAGAAGTAAAATCAATGTTAGACCCAGAAACTGCTTTTGCAGCTAGTACTGACGAAGGAAGTGTTCCTGACCGTTTTGGAATTTTAGATGTTGAAGATATTACTTGGAAAAATTATCTTGACTCTTTAACCTGTACTCAATGTGGACGTTGCACATCAGTTTGTCCTGCTAATATTACAGGAAAAGAATTGTCGCCACGAAAAGTCATTATGGATATTCGCTTGAGAATGAAAATGAAAGGACCACATTTGGTAAAAGACTCTTCTTACTCAGATGGAAAAACTTTAATTCGTGATTTTATTAGCGAAGAAGAAATTTGGGCATGTACAACTTGCAATGCTTGTGCAAAAGAATGTCCTCTAAATATCGATCATCCTACTTTTATCTTGGATTTAAGAAGATATTTAGTAATGGAAGAGGCTGCTGCACCTGCTGCTCTTAATGCGATTTTCTCGAATATTGAAAATAACGGTGCCCCATGGCAATACTCAAATCAAGATAGATTAAACTGGACAGAATAAAAAATTTAAAACTTAGAAAAATGAACTCAACAAAGATACAAGTACCAGTAATGGCAGAATTGTTTGCACAAGGTAAAAAACCTGAATATTTATTTTGGGTTGGTTGTGCCGGCGCTTTTGATGCTAGATATATGAAAGTTGCAAAAGCATTTGCTAAAATTTTAAACCATATAGGAACCGACTATGCTGTTTTAGGAACAGAAGAATCATGTACTGGCGACCCTGCTCGCCGTGCTGGAAACGAAATGCTTTTCCAAATGCAGGCACTAAGTAATATTGAAATTTTCAAAATGTATGAAATCAAAAAAATCATTACTATCTGTCCACATTGTTACAACACTCTTAAAAACGAATATCCAGATTTAGGTTGCGAATGCGAAGTTGTGAATTATACCGAGTTTTTAGAAAACATGATAAAACAAGGCAAATTAAAAATTGACAAAACAAAACTTGCCAACAAAATCGTTACTTTCCACGACCCTTGTTATTTAGGACGTGCAAACAACATTTACGAATCTCCACGTTTCTTACTACAAAGTTTAGGAATTAATTTAGTAGAAATGGAAAGAAACAGAAGTTTTGCTCTTTGTTGTGGTGCTGGCGGTGCACAAATGTTTAAAGATGCAGAAAAAGGCGATAAAGAAATTTTTATTGAAAGAACTGAAGATGCTCTTAAAACCCAAGCTGAAATTATTGCAAGCTCCTGCCCTTTTTGCATGACAATGATGACTGATGGTTTAAAATACAAAAACAAAGAAGAAGAAATCCAAAATTTAGACATCATTGAAATGATAGCTGAAGCAATGATTTAAAGAAAAAATACTATCCGAAAATCTTTATTATATTATCATTTTTTTTACCTTTGTAACAATACAAAAATATCTAAAATGATAAAAATTATACTATACGTAGTTGCTTCATTATTAGCATTATTATTGTTTTTGCTTGCATTTAATTCTTGTCGTAGCAAAAGCAAAAATATTGAAACTCAAGATTATACACAATATGTAAATCCTCTTATAGGCACAGGCGAAATGGGACATGTTTTTCCTGGAGCCACAGCTCCATTCGGCATGGTACAACTAAGTCCACAAACTCATTTTGAACCTATGCACGATAGCTTGGGAAATTATAACAAAGATGTTTATAAATATTGCTCTGGATATCAGTATTCCGACACTACCATCATAGGTTTTGCTCATACAAACTTTAGTGGCACAGGTCATTCCGATTTAGGAGACGTACTTATTATGCCTACTACAAAGAAAATTAGCTCTTCTGACTTTCAATCTCCAACCGATTTCAATACATTTGCTTCTAAATTCAGTCACGATAGCGAGTTTGCTTCGCCAGGATATTATGAAGTTTTTCTTGAAAACGATTCAATTTTAGCTCAACTAACTGCCACCGAAAGAGTAGGATTTCATAAATATACTTTTAAAGATTACAATAGTGCAAGTATTGTGTTAGATATGGTTTATAATATTTATCATCACGAGGATAAAAATGTTTGGACTTTCATTAGAGTTGAAAACGATACACTTATCACAGGCTACCGACAAACACAAGGTTGGGCAAGAACTCGCACAGTATTTTTTAGCATTCAAACATCTAAGCCAATTATAAATTACGGACATAAAAAATTTGACAAAACCCAATATCAAGGTTTTTACAGACGTTTCGACCAAGAAAACAACTTTCCTGAATTTGCTGGAAAAGACATAAAGGCTTTTTTTGAATTTGATATGCAAAACGACCCTATTTTGGAAATTAAAGTAGCTTTATCGTCAGTTAGTACAGATGGAGCCATGCTAAATGCCTTAACCGAAGCACCTAACTGGAATTTCGATGAAATAAAAAATCAAACTCAAAAAAAATGGAATGCAGAATTATCCAAAATTGATGCAGAATTTATTTCTCATGAAGACAAATTAAATTTTTATACAGCTTTGTACCACACATATTTGTCGCCTATTATTTACCAAGATGTAGATAAAAAATACAGAGGCTTAGACCAAAATATTCATATAGCTCAAGACTTTGATAATTACACAATTTTTTCTTTGTGGGACACTTATCGAGCTTTGCATCCTTTATTTAATATTATACAACCCGAAAGAAATGTGGATATGATAAAATCAATGTTGGTGCATTATCAACAAAGTGTTCACAAAATGTTACCTATTTGGAGCCATTATGCAAACGAAAATTGG
Source organism: Bacteroidales bacterium UBA5219 (assembly GCA_002412425.1). Classification (GTDB taxonomy): domain Bacteria; phylum Bacteroidota; class Bacteroidia; order Bacteroidales; family ML635J-15; genus Bact-19. The sequence goes on from DHVB01000077.1 coordinate 30,714, forward strand.
TGTATGATTGGTTACCACGCTGTTTCGGTTATAGCCGATGCTATTGCAAAAGACAACGGCAACTTCGACAAAAAATTAGCATTAGAAGCTTCTGTTAGTACAGCAAATGTACGATACTTTGACGGCTTGGGTTATTATATCGATTACAATTTCGTTCCAGACGACAAAAGCCATTCTTCAGTTTCAAAAACTCTTGAATTTGCATACAACGATTGGTGTATTTCCGAAATAGCTAAAAGTCTTAATAACAAAGCCGTTCAAGAAGAATATCTACTAAGAAGTAAAAATTTCATAAATGTATTTGACACAGTCAGCGGTTTTATGCGACCTCGCTTATCTGACTTAACTTTCAGAGAAAATTTTGACCCCTCAAATACTTCTGGACAAGGATTTATAGAAGGCAATGCGTGGAATTACGGTTTGTATGTTCCACACGACATAAACAAAATGATTGACATGATGGGTGGTAAACAAAAGTTTGAAAACTATTTGGATACAGTTTTTTATATGCACATTGAAGATGAACAATTTGCAGACAACGAAGATATTACTCGACACGGTATTATTGGCGGTTATGTTCATGGCAACGAACCCGGACATCATATTCCATATTTATACAATTGGACAGATAGTCAGCACAAAACACAAAAACGAGTTAGAGAAATATTAAAAACAATGTATAAGCCTACTTTCGATGGATTGTGTGGAAATGATGACGTTGGTCAAATGAGTGCTTGGTACATTTTTAGTGCTTTAGGATTTTATCCAGTTTTACCCGGAAGCAGTGATTATGCAATTGGCAGTCCTTTAGTTAAAAATGCAACTATAAAACTTAATAACGGCAAAGTTTTTAAAATAGAAGTTGAAAACCAATCTGATGAAAATATTTATGTAAAAAACGTTTATATTAATGGAAAACAGATTACTGATTTTACTCTAAATCATAAAGATATACTAAAAGGAGGAACATTAAAATTTGAAATGACCAATAAAATGAATTAAGAATTAAGAATTGAAGAATTAAGAATTAAAAATTTATAAATCAGTTAAAAGTGTTTAGTTAAACTTTATGAACTTTGCTTTCAGCGAGCTCGTAAACTCGGTTGAACTTTATGAACTTTACGAACTTTATAAACTTTTAACTTATTTCAATGCCTTTTCAAATTTTATTTTTTCTTGCAAATTAAAAAAAATATATTATATTTGAAATCTAATGTTTATATTTAAAAAAGTTATTTATGGGATATCATAATATTGAATTTAAAATTGACGGAACTACTGCTCAAATTACTATGAACAGACCTGAAGCACTTAATGCTTTAAACTCTCAAGTTTTTGTTGAGCTTAATTCTGCTTTGGACGAAATTGAAAAAAACGAAACTTTAAGAGCTTTAATCATTACTGGAAGTGGTAAAGCTTTTGTTGCAGGAGCTGACATTGCTGAAATGTCGGGAATGAACGAAAAACTAGCTTTTGAGTTTGCAAAAACTGGGCATAACACTTTTAATAGAGTTGCTAACTTAAAAATTCCTGTGATTGCAGCTATTAATGGTTTCGCTTTAGGCGGTGGTTGCGAGTTTGCAATGGCTTGCGACATTAGAATTGCAAATACTTTTGCAAAATTTGGTCAACCAGAAGTTAATTTAGGCATAATTCCTGGATATTGTGGAACACAACGCTTATCCAGAATTGTAGGTTTATCAAATGCCTTAAATCTAATATTAACTGCCGATATGATTGATGCAAACGAAGCTTTTAGATTAGGTTTAGTACAAAAAGTTACAGAACCTGAAGAATTGCTAAACGAAGCCTATAAACTTGCTTTAAAAATTGCTTCCAAAGGTAAATTAGCGGTTGAAAAAGCTAAAGAAGTTACTGTAAAAGGTGTAAATATGAATTTTGAAGCTGCTTCTGAGCTTGAAATAAAAGAATTTTCTAAACTTTTTGGCAAACATGAATCTAAAGAAGGAATGACAGCATTTTTAGAAAAGAGAAAACCTAACTGGTAAATAATAAACTAAAATAATATTTTTAAATTTAATAAAAAAACCAACATGAATTACAACGAAAGATTTGAAAATGTAACAATAGTTGGAGCTGCAGGAAAAATGGGTAGCGGCATCCTTCTGTTAACTGCTATGGAAATGTACAATATTAGCATGAAGCCTGAAAATAAAGACAAAGATTACATTTTATATGCCTTTGATATTTCACAAAATGCTTTGTCAGGTTTAAAGACTTACATTCAAGACCAACTTACAAAACAAGCCGAAAGAAAGATTGAAATATTAAAAGAACACTATAAAGACAAAAAAGATTTAGCAAATGATTCAGACATAATCTCTCAATATGTAAAAGACGTAATGGCTATGATTCAACCAGTTACAACAATAGAATCAGCTTATGAATCACATATCATTTTTGAAGCCGCAAGTGAAAATCCTGATTTAAAAACAAAAATTTTTGCTCAAATTAATGCAAATTCAAAATGTGAACCTTGGTTTTTCACAAACACATCATCAATTCCAATTTCTTACTTAAACGAGAAAGCAAATTTGAATGGCAGAATTATTGGAGTTCATTTTTACAATCCACCAGCAGTGCAAAAATTGGTTGAAGTAATTAAATGCGACCAAACCCCAGATATAATGGGAGAATTTGTTAGCACATATATCAAAAATTTAAGAAAAATAGAAGTCCCATCATACGACAAAGCAGGATTTATTGGCAATGGACATTTCATGCGTGATGCACTATACGGAATGATGAGAATGGAAAATTTAAGAAAAGATATGAGTTTTGCTGAAGCAGTTTATATTGTAAATAAAGTTACTCAAGATTTTTTAATTCGTCCTATGGGAATTTTCCAACTTATTGATTATGTGGGAATTGACGTTTGCCAATTTATTATGAAAGTTATGAAACCATACGTTACAGACGAAGATATCCACAGTCCGCTTTTGGATACTATGATGGAAATCGGAGTTAAAGGTGGTCAAAATCATGACGGTTCTCAAAAAGACGGTTTCTTAAAATATGAAAAAGGTAGAATTGTTGCTATTTGGGATTTAGACAAAAAAGAATACGTAAAAATTGAAGATATTTCTGAAAAATGTGATAAACTTATTGGAGCTTTACCTCAAGAACACCAACCATGGAAAGTTGTTGTAAGAGACCCTAATAAAAATGAATTTTTAACTAAATATTTTTCTGCTTTACAAAAAGAAAACGGAATGGGTGCTAAACTTGCAGTAGAATACCATATAAAATCTAAACAAATTGGCGAAAAACTTGTATCAGACAAAGTTGCATTCAATGCTGATGATGTAAATACTGTTTTAATGACAGGATTTTTCCATGCTTATGGACCAATAAACGATTTTAGTAAATAAAATATTTAGTAATTTTCAAAAACTTTTCAAAATGATGATTTTTGAAAATTATTTAGCAATAATTGCTATTTTTGTAACGATTAAAAATGAATATGAAGATAAAATCTAATAAACACGAAAACTATGAAATCTTAAACTTATTAGGCTATGGATTAGCTAAATTTGACAATGAGTTTATTAAACAATTTGGTTTTCAAACTAAAAATTCATTTTTTAAATATTTCGTAGAAATAGGCATTGTTGAAACTGGAAGTGTTGTTAAAAATAGAATGGATTTATTCGACCCTTTTTTTGAAAATGGAAGAAAAGGTTGGTGGCAAAAAGGCAACGCTTATATTCATAGAAAATTATTAATTGATAGTTTGTTTGGAAATGAAAATGTTATTGGATATGCAAACATTGTCAAGTTATTCCTGAAAGATAAGTTTAAAATTAAAGATATTTGTGTTGAAGTAAAACCAATTGTCAAATCAAGATATAAAAAAATACAGGAAACTGGTTTAGAAGCAGAATTGTATTTTATGAACAACTACGATTCTATTGATATTTTCAAAAATGGGACTATTGAAGATGCAAGATTATATGGAGATGGGTATGATTTTCAAATTAATGTAAATAACACTTCATATTTAGCTGAGATAAAAGGAATTAGAACCAAAAAGGGGAAATTTAGACTAACTGAAAATGAATACATTAAGGCAAAAGAATATAAAAATGATTATTTTATTATTGTTGTCTTAAATTTAGAAGACGTGCCTACTTTATTACCTATTGACAATCCTTTGAAAAATTTAAAATTTGAAGAAAAAATTATTACTTCAAAAAAAGTTAAAGAATACCATCTAATAACAACTATATGCTAAGTTTTAACGATAAAATAGAAGCTCTTAAATCATATTTATCTGATGTTAAAGATAATTATGCTGATAGTTTTAAAGAAGATATTTGTTTACACTTCAACCACTTTGAAGATGTTCAAGATCAAGACTTTGAGTTTCTCGAACAATTAAACACAATAGAAGAAATACATACTTGGGTTGATAATTTAACCTCTAGAATAGTAATGAAATTTGACGAAGAACATGAACAATTATCAGATTTCATTTTTTATGAAATATATTAATTTTTCAAAAATTAGTTTAAATCGATTAAACATACAATAAACGTATAAAAATCTGAGTACTACAACTATTCTGGCATCAAACCATAATTGCAAAAAAAACAAAAAACTACTGTAAAAAACAGATTTTATGTTAATAAAAATGCTTTATTACTTAAAAAATTATATCTTTGTAGAAACTTTAAAACATTATTTAATAATTATTGTTGTATTTATTTAATTAGATTTGATTTATAAATAAAAAATAAGATGAAAAAAACACTATCAATTTTAACTTTATTTTTTTTAGCTCAAGTTGTTTTTGCACAATCTGGCAATTTAGACAACAACACATTAAATATCATAAGGAGCAATTATTCTCAAAAAGCCGAAAATGATATTGCAATTAGAAATGCGTTAACAAACAATGACATTAGAAATTTAGCTCTTAACAGAGATGTTGTTGGTAAAGAAACTCACGACTTTAAGTATAAAGTCAAAGTTAAAGGAATTACAGACCAAAAATCTTCTGGACGTTGTTGGATGTTTACAGGTTTAAATATTCTTAGACCACAACTTATTGATGAGAAAAAATTATCAAATTTTGAATTTTCTACTAACTATCTATATTTCTACGACATGCTAGAAAAATCAAATTTATTTCTCGAAGGAGTTTTAAAATATCATGATAAAGAAATGGACGATAGAACAGTTGACTGGTTTTTTAAAGATCCTATCACAGACGGAGGTGTGTGGAACTCTTTTGCAAATTTAGTTAATAAATATGGACTTGTTCCAAAAACTGTAATGCCAGAAACTTTCCATTCTGAAAACACACGCTGGCTTAACAATATACTAAGCTCTAAACTTAGAGAGTTCGGCTTGGAGTTGAGAGAAATAAGAAGACAAGGAATTACTGGCAAAAAACTACAATCTGCTAAAATGGAAATGATTTCTGAAATTTACAGAATACTAGTTCTTTTCCTTGGCGAACCACCAACTGAGTTTACATATAGATTTGTTGACAAAGACAATAATATTTCAGAAGCAAAAACATATACTCCTCAAGAATTTTTTAAAGAAATTTTTCCAAATTATAATACCGAGGATTACTACATGTTTATGAACGACCCAACAAGAGAATACTATAAAGTTTACGAAATTGATTTTGACAGAAATGTTTTAGAAGGTAAAAACTGGATTTATTTAAATCTACCTTCTGATGAAATAAAAACTTTTGCTCTAAATAGCATTAAAAACAACGAAGCTCTTTACGCTTCATGCGATGTAGGAAAACAACTTTACAGTGCTGAAGGAACATTAGATGTTAAAAATTATAATTTTGAAGCTTTATTAGGTACTAAATTTAAAATGGATAAAGCAGCAAGAATTAAAACTTACGATTCTGGTTCTGCTCATGCAATGTTGCTAATGGCTTGCGATACAGACAAAGACGACAAACCAACAAAATGGCAATTTGAAAATTCATGGGGAAGCAGTCACGGACATAATGGGTATTTAACCTTCACTGACGAATGGTTTGATGAATATATGTTTAGAGTTGTTGTAAATAAAAAATTTATTGACGATAAGACTTTAAAACTTTTCGACCAAAAGCCAATTTTACTACCACCTTGGGATCCAATGTTCTCAAACGACAACTAACAACAACTTTATATGTGCGGAATTGCTGGAATATTTTCTTTTGATAAAGCTAGTACTGAATATTCAAAATATTTAGAAAAAAGTATTAGTGCTTTAATAAAGAATAAAAATGAAAAACCAGATTTATTTATTGAAGACAATATTGCTTTTGCCTATTTAAAAAACACACAACACGCTGAAAATCAAAACAATATTGTAATAAGCGATGATAAAAACTACCTCTTATTACTTGAAGGCGATATTTTTTATACCGAAAATTTAAAAAATCTAATAAATAATACTGATAAAATTAAATTAAAAACTGACTCCGAAATTTTACTTTTTCTTTTAATAGAACATGGCGAATCGATTATTGAAAAACTAAATGGAAACTTTGTATTTGCATTTTTTAATAAAATAACAAACACTCTTATTGTTAGCAGAGACTACATAGGTTTTAAAAATTTGTTCTTTTATAAAGATGATGAAAAATTTATTTTTTCAACAGAATTAAAATCTATTTTACAATTTGATATTACAAAAGAAATTAATTCTGCCGCATTATTCTCATACCTACAATTGAACTATATTTTACCAAATGTAAGTATCATTAAAAATATAAATAAACTTGGATACGGCAGTTTTTTAAAAATTAATAAACAAGGATTTGAAATTAAAAACTATTATAAAATAATACCAAGTTTTAATCCTGAAAATTATGACAATTTTGAAATAGCTTCTTCTAAGTTAAGACAATTGTTAAGTGATGCAATTGAAGACAACTTAGCTAAACACCCTGATGCTTCTTGCTTCTTATCGGGTGGAATTGACTCTAGCTTAATAACAGCTTTAGCCTCAAAGTTTAAAAAGAATTTGAATACTTTTTCTATTGGATATAAAGATGTAGATTTTTTTGATGAAACCCAATTTGCTGAATTAGTTGCACAAAAATATAATACCAATCATACTAGTTTTAAAATTACAAACCAAGAATTGTTAGATAATATTGACTCCGCTTTTGATAATTTTGACGAACCGTTTGCCGATAGTTCTGCTCTTGCTTTAAATATTTTAAGTAAACATGTTAGTCAACATAGCTCTGTAGTTTTAAGTGGAGATGGAGCTGACGAGATGTTTGCAGGCTACAACAAGCATTCTGCACATTTTCAAGCTAGCTATCCTGGTACAAAAGAAAAAATTGCATCTGGGTTAAATCCAATTTGGAAAATAGTTCCAAAATCTAGAAGCTCAAAAATGTCAAATTTAGCACGACAATTAGATAGGTTTGCCACTGGATACGGGCTTAATCCTAACGACAGATATTGGTTTTGGGCAACTATTGGAACAGAAGAATACGCAAAAAATATTTTAAAATTACCAATTGATTACTCTCAGTTTTCAGCAAAAAAACACAAATATATAAATCAAGATATTTGTTTAAAAGATATAAATAACGTATTACTAACCGACATGAATTTAGTTTTGCAAGGCGATATGCTTATCAAAGTTAGCACAATGTCGGCAGGAAATAGATTAAAAATATTTGCACCTTTTTTGGATAAAAACATTATTGATTATTCGTTTAGTTTACCATCACATTTTAAAATTAATTCCACAAGTCGAAAACGAATTTTAAAAAATGCATTTAACGATTTGCTTCCTGATGAAATTTTCAGTCGTCCTAAACATGGTTTTGAAGTTCCTTTGCTAATGTGGTTTAAAAAAGATTTAAAACATCTAATTGAGGATAAAATTTTATCTGAAGATTTTATAAAAGAGCAAGGAATTTTTAATTACAAAGAAATTTCAAGTCTCAAGCAAAAACTCAATTCTCCAAACCCACACGATAGTCCTGCAAAAATATGGGCAATTATAGTTTTTCAAAAATGGTGGACAAAACATATGTAAATTATGGCAAAAGTTTTAAGAATTATTAATCGCTTTAATTTAGGAGGACCAACATACAATGTTGCTTACCTCACTAAGTACTTAGCACCTGAATATGATACTCTTTTAGTTGGTGGATCAAACACTAAAGACGAAGCTTGTTCTGATTATATCATCAAAAAACTTGGTATCCATGCAATTACTATCCCTGAAATGAGTAGAGAAATTGGATATAATGATTTAATAGCATATGCAAAAATTAAAAACATAATAAAACGTTATAAACCAGATATAGTTCATACTCATGCATCAAAAGCCGGATATTTAGGAAGAAGAGCTGCCATAAGTTTAAAAGTACCAGTTATAGTGCATACATTTCATGGACACATATTCCACTCATACTTTAATAAACAAGCTACATCTTTATTCAAAAGTTTGGAACAAAGTTTAGCAAAAAAAACTGATGCGATTATAGCCATTAGTCCTATCCAAAAAGATGAATTATGTAATATTCATAAAATTGCTCCAGAAGAAAAGTTCAGAATAATTCCATTAGGATTTGATTTAAATAGATTTCAAGAAAATTTACAGGAAAAAAGAAAAATATTTAGAACAAGATATAACTTAAAAGATGATGACATTGTAATTTCAAGTGTTGGACGATTAGTGCCAATAAAAAACCACCCATTATTTATAAAATCTATTGCTAAAGTTAAAGAAAAAACAAATAAGAACGTTAAAGCTATGATTGTTGGAGACGGCTCTCTTCGCAATGAATTTGTTGAGCTAGCACATTCTTTAAATTTGAATGTTTCTACACCCGAAAAAACAGAACCAAATCCCGACATCATTTTCACATCTTGGATAGAAGATGCAGACATAGTTTTTGCAGGTTCGGAAATTGCAGCATTAAGTTCATTTAACGAAGGCACTCCTGTATCATTAATTGAAGCTCAAGCATCTAACATCCCAGTTATATCAACAGACGTAGGTGGAGTTAAAGATATTATAATAGAAGGTAAAACAGGTTTACTTTGTAAAAATGATGATGTTGATGATTATGCCGAAAAACTTTTAATTTTAATTGAAAACGACAAGCTAAGAGAAGAAATGTCATTAAAGGGCTGGGAATTTGTAAAAAATAAATTTCACTATTCCAGATTAGTAAATGATGTTAAATTACTCTATGTCGAACTTCTAAAAAACTCACAAATAAAATAAAATACATAAGAAAATCATATCGCATTTTAAGATTCAATTAATTTAATTAATTTTGTGAACCAAAATTTTAAAATTTTACTTGATGTTTACTTTATTTTTTAAAGAAATAAAAGAGTTTTTTAGCTCAGTAACAGGATACCTTGTTGTGATAATTTTTTTGCTAATAAACTCAATGTTTTTATGGATATTTAAAGGAGCTTTCAATATTTTTGACCTCGAAATGGCAAATATTGATAGCCTTTTTATAATTTCACCTTGGGTATTTTTATTTTTAGTTCCAGCAATTACTATGAATATGTTTGCAGGAGAATACAAGTCTGGAACTATGGAATTACTTTTAACGCGTCCATTAACAGAATTTCAAATTGTTTTTGCCAAATACTTGGCTAGTGTTGTGCTTGTATTAGTGGCTTTAGCTCCTACTCTACTATATTTATTTTCAATTTATTTTTTAGCAGATCCTGTCGGCAACGTTGATTTCGGTGCTATTTTTGGTTCTTATATAGGATTGTTTTTCTTAGCAGCTATTTATTCTGCATTAGGAATATTTGCAAGTTCATTAACAAAAAATACTATAATATCTTTTTTACTCGGATTATTATTTTGTTATGTATTTTTTCTTGGTTTTGAAAATCTTTCATATTTAATAAGTTCGGGAAAACTCTCAAATTTTATTATTTCACTCGGAATAAACGACCACTATAGGTCTATGAGTCGTGGAGTAATTGATAGTCGCGATGTCGTTTATTTTTTATCGGTAATTAGCATATTTATTTTTGTTACAAAACTTAGATTAGAAAGTCGTAAATGGTAAATAGTATGGAAAACAATAATAAAAAAAATAAAACCTCTCGCTCGACATTAAAAAAACAAAATATACTTCAAGCGATATTAATTTTGGTATTAATCATTGTCTTCAACCTGTTGTCGTCAATGGTATTTTTTAGGCTTGACCTCACTAAAGAAAAAAGATTTTCGATTACTGACACTTCAAAAAAAATATTAGATGATTTAGAAGACAAAATAATTATTGATGTTTATTTAGAAGGAGATGATTTGCCTGTTGAATTGCTAAGATACCAAAAAACTGTTAAAGAATTTTTAGACAATTTTAAATCATATTCAAATAAAATAGAAGTTATTTTTAAAAACCCATTCGAAGAAGGCAATTCTGAACAAAACCGAGAAATTTATTTTCAATTATATAATAAAGGACTAAGCCCAACTTACATTAGCCAATCACAAGATATGGGGCGAAGTGAAAAAATGATTTTTGCTGGAGCACTTTTGAAATATGGAGAAAAAGAATTTCCAATAAATTTAATAAACAACAATTTAAGTTCTGGAAGCAATTATGTAGGTTTGTCCGAAACTGAATTAGAAAGAGATTTTATCCATGCTATTTGGATGTTAACAAACGACAAACTCAAAAAAATTGCTTTTCTAGATGGGCATAAAGAGCTTTCAGAATATCAAACTTACGACATAATGACCTCTCTTTCAAAATATTACCACATCGACAGAGTAATTATGAATCAAGTTTTAAATGCTTTAGACGGTTATGATGTAGTGGTGGTTGCTAAGCCAGAAGGATATTTTACAGAAAGAGATAAGTTTATCTTGGATCAATACATAATGCAAGGTGGTAAAATGATATGGTTAGTAGAATGGATGAAAATTGATATGGATTCTCTAAGTACTAAACCAATGCAAATGGCAATGCTAAACGATATAAACTTAGACGACCAATTATTTAATTATGGTGTTAGAATCAACCCTGATTTAATTCAAGATTTATCTTGTTTAAGTATTCCTGTTTATGTTAATACAGTTGACGGAAAACCACAATTTGAGCCTAGACCTTGGCCCTTTTTTCCAGTTATTGTACCCGACACATTATTAAATCATCAATTATTAAAAAACTTAGATATCATACGCACACATTTTGTTAGCTCCATAGATACTGTTGGAGAAAATCCAAAAATTAAGAAAACCATTCTTTTAAGAACTTCTAAATTTTCTAAAACCATGACTCACCCTGTAGAGGTAAATTTAGAAATAATGAGAAACGAACCAGAATTAAAAACTTTTAACAAACCAAACTTGCCAATAGCTGTTCTTTTGGAAGGGCAATTTAGATCTAACTTCGTAAATCGCTTATCAGATGAATTTGCAAACAATCCAGATTTTAAATTTATTCCAGAAAGTGAAGAAACTAAGATGATAGTAATTTCAGACGGAGATTTTATTAGAAACGAAGTTAGAGTAATGGGAAACAAACAACAACCCTATCCCTTGGGTGCTGACAAATATTATCCCGAACAATTTACGCCAGGGAATACCCAGTTTTTTGTAAACTGTGTTAATTATTTATGTGCTGACGATGATTTTATATCCTTACGTATGAGGGAAATCAAAATTAGAAAACTTAATAAAGCCGAACTTCGAGAAAATAAACAACACTGGCTTTATTTTAACTTAACACTTCCTATTTTGTCTATTATTATAATAGGTGTTGTTATTCTTTTTTCTAGAAAAATTAAATTTAACAAAAAACCTTTAAAAATTCATAAAACTTATTCTAAAAAATGAAAAAAACAAATTTAATATTACTCATAATAGTTTTAGTTTTAGTTATAGTTACTGCAAGTATATATTTTTTTCAGAACACAAGTAGTCAACCTGCTTACAGAGATTTTGCAATTAAAGATACTGCAAGCATTGATAAAATTTTTATTGCCGACAAAAACAGCAATACTGTTTTATTAGAAAGAAAAGATGGCTATTGGGAAGCAAATAAAAGTTTTGTAGCAAGAAGAGATTTGACAAACCTATTGTTAGAAACTTTTTACAGAATTGAAGTTAGTTCGCCTGTTCCTAATTCAAAATTAGACAAAGTTTTAAAAGACTTATCAGTTAGTGGTGTTAAATGTGAAATATATCAAAATGGAAAACTTTCAAAAACTTACTATATAGGTGGAGTTACAGATGACAACATTGGCTCATACATGATTATGGAAGGCTCTGACCAGCCGTTTATTGTGAGAATTCCTGGATTTAACGGTTTCTTAAATGTAAGATATAATACTAACCCAAACGAATGGAAAGAAAAACTTATTTTTAATTACAAAGTACAGGACATTGCCAAAGTTACAGTAGAATATTCAAATTCGCCTGATGAATCTTTTATTGCAATTAGTAAAGGTAATAATGAATTTGATTTAAAAGAAATAAATGGAAGTAAAGTTAAATTCGATTTCGACACAATAAAAGTAAAAACTTATATTTCATCATGCAAACTAATTGGCTTCGATGCTTATATTTCTGATTCTTTACAACAAGAAAAATACGACAGCCTTTCGGTTCTTCCATTTGTGGCAAAATACACCATTGAAGACATTCATGGAAACGCAAAAAGTTTTAAAACATATCTAAGACAAAATATAACAAAACTTTTAGATGACGAAGGAAACTTATACGAATGGGACATAGATTATTTATATGGAATCCTTGATGATAAAACTGTTGTTTTATTACAATATTATGTTATAGACCCCATAGCAACAGGCAAATACGAGTTTATTAAAAACACAGAAGAACATGATTATTAAAATACTTAACAAAGATTGTTCATAAAAAACTTAGTATTATAAGTAAAAATATAATAAAATATATTAAATTTAACCACAAATTAAAATTGAATGAATATGAATTTTGTAGTATCAAGCGCCAACCTTTTAGGACAATTGCAATTAGTAAGCAAAGTTGTTGTTAGCAAAAACGCTCTTCCAATTTTGGATAATTTACTTTTTGATATTAAAGACGGTATATTAACAGTTACAGGTAGTGACTTAGAGACTACCATTCAAACTAAAATAGAACTCACTTCATGCGAAGGAGAAGGTAGTATTGCTATAGACACTAAAAAAATATTAGAAATTTTAAAAGAATTGCCAGACCAACCATTAACTTTCCAAATTAATGTTGAAGAACAAAAAATAGACATTACTTCTTCAAATGGGCAATTCTCTATGACTGGTCAATTAGGTGATGATTTTCCTGTAATTCCTTCTATTAAATCGGAAAAAGAAAAGAAGTTTGACATAATGCCAGACATTTTATACGGTGGAATATCTTCTACTATTTTTGCAACTGGAGATGACGAACTAAGACCAATTATGAATGGAATTCTTATTGAATTTAAAAATGATAAAGTAAGTTTCGTTGCAACAGATGCTCATAAGTTAGTAAAATACTCTCGTAAAGAATTAAAAACAGATGAAGAAGTATCTTTTATATTGCCCAAAAAACCAGCAAATCTTATAAAAGGAATTTTACCTAAAGTTTTTTCTGATGTCGAACTAACTTTTGATGACAAAAATGCTTTATTCACTTTTGAAAACACAAAACTAATTTGCCGCTTAATTGAAGGAACTTATCCAAACTATGCTACAGTTATTCCTAAAGATAATCCAAACAAATTAATTGTGGATAGATTAGAATTATTTTCTTCTCTAAAAAGAGTTTCGATTTTTGCTAGCCAATCAAGTAGTTTAGTTGGCTTAGAATTTACTGGCAACACTTTAGAAATTAGTGCTAAAGACACAGACTATTCTGTTGCAGGTAACGAAACTATAAATTGTCAATATTTTGGTGACAATATGAAAATTGGTTTTAAATCTAACTTCTTAATGGAAATACTTAGCAACATTTCAACTCAAGAAGTAATTTTCGAATTATCAGACCCAACACGTGCAGGTATAATTTTACCTAAAGATAACGAAAATGAAAACGAAGATGTTTTAATGATATTAATGCCTATGATGCTAAACAATTAATTTTCATAACCATAAATAATCAGGGGCTTTATGCCCCTTTTTTATCTCACTATATATTTTATACTATGAATATTAAACTAAAAAAACCGATTGTATTTTTCGATCTCGAAACCACAGGTATTAATCCAGCAACAGATAGAATTGTTGAAATTTCTATTTTAAAAGTTTTTCCAAACGGAAATGAAACTATTAAAACTTTTTTAATAAACCCAGAAATAAACATACCAAGCGAAGCTAGTGCAATACACGGAATCACTAACGATGACGTTAAAGATGCTCCTACTTTTAAAATGTTAGCAAAAGAAATTGTAAGCTTAATGGACGATTCCGACCTTGCTGGTTACAATTCTAATAAATTTGACATACCTCTTTTAGCAGAAGAATTATTAAGAGCAGGTTCTGATTTTGACCTAAAAAAGCGAAATTTTATTGACGTAATGGTAATTTTTATGAAAAAAGAACCTAGAAATTTAGAAGCTGCCTACAAATTTTATTGCAATAAAGAACTCGAAAATGCTCACTCAGCTGAAGCCGATATAAAAGCAACTTATGAAGTTTTTAAAGCACAAACCCACCATTACGACGATCTAAATACTGATGTAGAAAGCATTTCAAAATATTCATCTCAAAATAAATATGTTGACTTTGCCGGACGATTAATACGCGATGAAAACGACAATGTTATTATAAATTTTGGAAAACATAAGGGAAAAAACATAAATCATGTTTTTGAAAAAGATACTGCTTATTACGATTGGATTCAAAAAAATGACTTCCCACTTTATACAAAAAAAATGTTTACAGAATTGTACATTAAATTTAAACAAAACAAATAAAATATTAAACTTAGCTCATATGCAACGTTACATTAGTGTTTTACTCCTAATTTTTATAACAAATCTAAGTTTTGCTCAAAATCACCAAACCCCAGATTGGTTGCAAGACTTGCCTTATAACACAAGTGAATATATCTATGCCATTGGTTTTAGCGATCCAAAAATGAGCGACAGTATCTTAGCAAAAAACTTAGCTTTAAACAGAGCTTTGGCAATTGCTGTTATGGTAAACCAATCACAAGTTTCGTATGCCTCAGATTTTTATGAAGCAAAATCAGAAGAACACAGATGGTATATTACAAAAGAATCATTTGAAGAATTTGGAAAAATTAAAGCAAGTGCATATGTTAATAATAATTACGAAATTGTAAAATCAGAAACTAATAGTAACGGTGAGTTAATAATACTATTAAAGTTTTTCCCCTCTCAAGAAAAAGGTGTAGAACATAATTTTAATATAGAAATTGAATATTATAGTCAAGTTTTTGAATTAAGTAATACAAGAGCACTTGAACATTTTAGGAATATAATGTTAAATACTTGTTGGACAAACTTAAAAACAAAAGATAGCCTTAAAACTTATTACGAACTTTCTAATTACAATAATTACATAAATATAAAAGAATCCTATGGCACACTAGAAATAGAGGCTCCTAGATTTCATTATAATTACAAACCTAGTTTAGCAAATAAAATTGATTTTAAAGATTTTAGTTCTTACTCTCCTTTGCAAAAAGGACTTTGGCAATCATATTTAGACTCATACACTCAAAGTATATTTAACATTAATAAAAACCATTCCTCCAAAATAGGCACTATCCAAGACGAATTTAAAAGAAGCAAAAACACATATGATTCTCAACAAGGGCAAGGGCAAAAAACAGAAAGTTTAACTAGAAACACTTTAAGGAATACTCTAAATTTTGAACTTGGCGGGATAGAAATATACAACAACTATTTATATAACAGAGTGTATTTACAAAATAAAAGACCATCATATAGTAATGTAAATTCTTCCCAAATTAAAAACGAAAATAGCAACAATGCAAAAGATAAAAAATCAAAAGAATGGTTTTTTAAAAGATGGTTTAAGAAAAAATCATAAGTCTCCGCCCCATTAAACAAAAATAATAACAACTGTGATAAATTAATATCAAAGTTTAGAAGCAATATCTTTTAGTTAGATATTTTCTAAACTATAATTAAAAACAAATAATCTAAATTAATTTAACACTTAATTTTCTTCCTCTGTTTCTAAATCTTGTTCTTCAAAATATTCGGGTTTCTGTTCTTTAATATAACTCAAAGCCTGCTCATATCCTTCTATAAATTTACCAAAATCTTCCTTATATAAAAAGATTTTATGTTTCTGAAAATGAGAGTTCCCGTCATTACCAAACACTTTTTTACTCTCCGTAATTGTAAGATACAAATCATCTTGACGTGTTGATTTTATGTCAAAAAAATATGTTCTCCTCCCTGCACGAACCGAAACAGAATAAATTTCATCTCTTTTTTTCTCATTACTTTCCATACAAATCAGTTTTATTATTTATACAAATATATTAAATTTTTTAAAAAAACAAGAAATTATGAATATTTTTTTCCCAGTTAAAAAGTTTTATCCCTAATATTTATTATTTTTGCCTAAAATTTAAAAAGTACTTTAAAATGATTAGTCGCAGATTGATTAGAATAAAAGCAATGCAAACTTATTATTCGTTTTTGCAAGATTCAGATTCCCAAAATTTAAACTCATTACAAAGAGAATTAGAATACAACATCAAACAATCTTACTCCTTATTTATCCAACTACACTGCTTGCTAATAAACATTGCTGACTATGCTACTGAAAGGATTGAGATTGCTAAAAACAAACATATTAAGTCAGAAGCCGATTTGAATCCCAATACAAAATTTATAAATAATATAATTATAAATAATTTACACAAAGCTGATCAAGTAGAAAAAACTCTTAGAGATAAAACTTTTTCATGGAATGAAAATCCACATTTCATTAAAAACCTGTACGCAAAAATAATTTCTTCCCAATATTACATAGACTACATGAATAATGACGAAAGAAGTTATAAAGAAGATCTTAATATTATTAATAAAATTATCACAAAAATAATAATAGTTGATCCATTAATTAATGAAATTATTGAAGAGCATAGCATATATTGGAACGATGATCTTGAATTTTTAGCTAGTAATCTCATTGCAAATTTAAAAAAACATGATATAAAAACCATAGAAAATTATAAACTTCCACCAATATTCAAAAACCAAGAAGATGAAGATTTTGCTAATAAACTCATTAAAACAACAGCACTACATAGCTCTAACTATGATGAAATAATTCAACAAGCTTTAGAAAAATGGGAATTAGAAAGAATTGCACTTTTAGACAGAGTTCTTTTACATTTAGCATTAGCCGAAATTATGGAATTTCCAAACTTACCAGCTAAAGTAAGCATTAACGAATATATTGAAATTTCTAAATTTTATAGCACTAGTAAAAGTAGTGTTTTTATTAATGGAGTTTTAGATAAAATATATTTAGAACTAAAAAGTTCGGGAAAACTAAATAAAAGTGGTTTAGGTTTAGTTGAATAAGATTTTAAATTCCAAAAATATAGTTAAAATAAATGAAAGTTAATTTATTTTATTAACTTTGCACACTATTATTTTAGACTTATGAAAGCCAATATATTAATAATATTAAGTTTAGTTGTACTGAGTTTAGTTGCATGCAATAATAAAAACAGCAAAAAAACTGGTGGTGAATATAATATTATAAACACTGAATCTGCTGATGGCAATACCAATAGCAACTTACTACCTATAATAAAATTTGATGAATTGGAATTTAATCTTGGTACAGTAATTCAAGGAGAAGTTGTTTCGCACACTTTTTATTTTACCAATACAGGAAAAGGTAATTTAATAATATCAAATGTAAAAGCTTCTTGTGGTTGCACTGTCCCAAAGTGGTCAAAAGAGCCTATTAAACCTAATGCTGAAGGAAGTGTTGAACTTGTTTTTGACACTGCAAACAGAGAAGGAAAACAAATTAAATCGGCAAAAGTATATTCTAATACTGAGCCAAATACAACAGAATTAATAATTAGATGTGAAATAATAAAATAAATAATTAATAACTTAAAAAATTAAAACTATGAATACTATTTTTTTACAAGCGAGCCAACAACAAAATCCATATATGACTCCTATATTTCTCGTTCTTTTAATTGTTGTCTTTTACTTTTTTATGATACGCCCACAAATGAAAAGACAAAAAGAAATGAGAAAATTTAGAGAAGGATTACAAAAAGGTGATAAAGTAATTACCGCAGGTGGAATTTATGGAAAAATCGTTGAAGTTCAAGACAATTACTTATTTGTAGAAATTGATACTAACGTTAAAATTAAAGTTGACAAAGGTTCTGTAGTTGCTTCTCCAGAAGACATTCAACAACAGCAAAAATAATTGTACTTGATGGAAGAAGTAGCTGATAAACTCAAAAATAAAGGTGGATTTATTTCTAAAAAATTTAAAAATCCAAATGTTTTTGTTTTTTTATTATTTGTACTTATTTCAACAGCTTTATGGTTTCTAAACTACATAAACAAAGAACATTCTACTACAATTAAAGTAGCATATCAATTTAACAACCTTCCAAACAATATTGTTTTAAGTCAAGAAAATCCGAAAGAATTAAATATTAAAATAAAGGGATACGGCTATAATCTTATAAAAGAGAATTTTAAAAGAAAACAAGTAGCTGTTAAAATAGATTTTGCGCAAGACAATAAACAACTCAAGCTAAATAAGCTACCAAAGAATAAAAACAAAAAATTTATCCTTAGCTCTGAATTGAGTTCATTTTTCAGTAATAAATTTGACGAAAGCTTAACCATTATAGACATTTCTCCTGACACCATATTTTTCGAAAACGTCCCAACACAATCAAGATCTAAATAAAACTTTTGTATTTTTACGCAAGGCATGATTAAAATAGGCATAACAGGTTTAATAGGTTCTGGCAAAACAACTATTTCACAAATTTTTGAAATACTTGAAATACCAATTTATAACACCGATTTGCGAGCAAAAGAATTAATGCACGAAGACTACGAAATTAAAGAAAAAATTATTCAAAATTTTGGCTCAAACTCCTATATTGATAATAGTTTAAACAAAGAATATATTTCTAAAATAATTTTCTCAGACAACAATGCTAGAAACATAATTAATTCTATAGTCCACCCAAAAGTTATTGATGATTTTAAAAATTGGTTAATTGAAAAAAATAATGAAAATTACAAAATAGCTGGTATTGAGTCAGCTTTACTTTACCAAGCTAATATTCACAAAATTTTAGATTACATCATTTTAGTAAGCAGTAATGACGATACTTTAAGTAACAGAATAATGAAACGTGATAATATTTCTCAAAAACAAGCATTATTAAAAATTAAAACACAAAAAGCTGAACTAGTACAAAACTATAAAGTTGATTATGAAATAAAAAACGACAAAACTGAGTCTATTTTATTACAGACTTTAAATATTTTAAACAAATTAGATTTAGCTACTAAATAAATGAGTGGAATGTTTAAATATATAGGTGGATTTTTGGGCTGGTTATTTGGCGGATGTATTGGTGGAGTAATCGGTTTTTTTATTGGTTTTTTTATTGACTCAATAAGTGTCAACAAATCTCACTTCCAAGAGATGCCCCAAAGCTCATACAGAAATGATTTCATATTAAGTCTTTTAACCTTAACTGCTGCAATTATGAAAGCAGATGGTGTAGTTAAAAAGTCAGAATTAGAATATGTAAAACAATTTTTAAGAGCAAATTTTGGAGTTCAACAAACTAAAGAAGCTTTACAAACATTAAAAGAATTATTAGATTCCAACATTGATTTAGATAATGTTTGCACCAAGATACAATACAGTATGCAACATGCTACTAAATTGCAAATACTTCACTACCTTTTTGGCATTGCTAATGCTGATGGCATACTTCATAAAAATGAAATATACTTATTAGAACAAATTGCTTTAAAAATTGGACTTTCAACTAGCGATTTCAATTCAATAAAATCAATGTTTATTGAAGACACTGATTCGGCTTATAGTATTTTAGGGGTTTCTAAATCTGCTAGCGACGAAGAATTGAAAAAAGCATACAGAGCAATGGCTATACAACATCACCCCGACAAAGTTGCAAATTTAGGCGAAGATGTGCAAAATGCAGCTAAACAAAAATTCCAAAAAATAAATGAAGCCTGGGAAAAAATAAAAAAAGAAAGAGGAATAAAATAGAATTTTACAAATTTTATCTCTCTGATTTAACAAGTTTTATAACCTTATTTTCATTTTCAGATTCTATTTTTAAAAAGTAAATACCCGCAGGAATATCTTTTACAAGTGATGAAATATCTATAAAATCAGAACTATATTGTTTTCCAACTATTAACCTACCAGTATAGTCACTAATTTCAATTTTTAACAAATTATTATAATCGGAATTTTGAATATAAAGTTCATTTACAAAAGGATTTGGATAAACTTGAACGTTCAAATTACTCGAAATTTCAGGACTTAACACCGGTGCCTGTTCAATTTTCACATCATCAATATACATAGTTTTTCCATCTCCAGCAACTGATTCAATTATTAAACGCAAATTATTAGTTTTCAATCTGTTTTTATTTATTAAAAAACTGTGAGTTTTCCAATCTTCTTCAGCAGGCACATATCCACCATACGAAGAAACATAAGTAGATGTTAATGTAGATCCTGTAAAAAGATAAACAAGTTGTTTAGAATCTCCACAATGCGTACTAGTATAAAAGTAAAGATTATCGGGATTATTTCCATTAATTCGTCCATAAGCACATTTAAAACTAACTCTTAAATTTTCACTTGTATCTTCTATATATATATTTGGAAGATGCACTCTATTTCTAGTATCTGAGTCCTTATTTCTATTAGAAATTCTCAATGATTTATTTCCAGAAAAGCTATAGTTTGCTCTTTCCCAATGGGAATTTCCTGCATTTTCAAATATGAAGTCATTAAAATACTCACCTTCTACTAATGGAAAAACAGAAGATTCAAAACTTTCGGTATAAGGCAAAGTTTTACCATGTTCGGGTTTATATACTTTAATGTAGTTTTCTCTTAGTTTAGTATCGCTACCACTTTCATTTTCAACAGTTAACGAAACGTCAAAAACTCCAGGTTCGTTATAAACAACATGAGGATTTGCTTCATTTGAAAAACTTGGGCTTGCATTTTCCATATTCCAGCTATAAGTTCCTATAAAATCAGTATTATGGGACAAATCGTTATATACAACTGTTGTGCCTGTACATGTCATAGTTGTTTGTGTCATAAAATCAGAAATTGGTTCACAAATTTGTGGAACATAACCATCGTTAGTTCCTGTTGCAATTAAATTTGACTGAGTTTTTAGATTATTTCTATCTCCCACCCAATAATTTAAAGTTGCACGCATTACATCAGCTTGTCCTTTTGTAAACATTTTATAGCAATAAGAATATTCCATAAAATTTTGCACATTGTCTAAACTACCGCAAGTTACGGCTTCGAGATTACAAGAAGTGTGCCCTATAGTATTTGGGGTATCGTCAATTCCATCGTCATCATAACAATTATCTGCTAAACCTGGTTCATTTGAATTTCCCCAAGTATGAGGCAGGTTTAAATAATGTCCTGCTTCGTGAGTCAAAACACTTCCATGCCCATTATTACTTGTACCACTTACCCCCACATAATTATGTAATAAAATTATTCCATCACTTCCATCGGGAGCTGTTCCTGGATAATAAGACCACCCAGCAGCTCCATGTCCAAGAACTTTTACTGTCCATATATTCAAATATTTGTCGGGAGGCCATGTTGGCGAAGCTTCCTTAGCTGCTTCATAACCAGCACTAGTAGCTTCAGAAGCAGTTCTAACCACACCAATAGTACAATTTCCCCAAGGGTCAATTCTTGCCAAACGAAATTCTATTTTAACATCAGCAGCAATTCCTTTAAAAGCAGGATGAATAGAAGCGGTATCTGAACGCATTTTTCTATAATCTTTATTCATTTGCTCAACAGCTCCAAGAATTTGTTCGTAAGAAATATTTTCTTCCCCATAATTATGAACTACATGAAAAACCACAGGAATAACATAAACTTCTTCTCTATCAGATTTAGGATTATTTTTAATATACTCTTTCACAAATTCATTAAGATACTGACGCTGATACAACAAGTTTGGATTTTCATCAACAAGTTTCCAATATATTTGATCAGTTAAACAATGCCAAGTCTCTTCTTCTTTTTCTTGTGAAAATAAATTGGTAAAAAGTCCTAAAACTATAAGTAGTGTTAAAAAATATTTCATTTTAAAAATTATTAAAATTTACATATTACAAATTTACTACAAAAAAATAAATATAATTTAAGTTTCTACTTATTTTAGTAAATATTTAACTTTTGCAAACATTTTAGTTTAAGGTTTTATACTAATTTTAATAACTTTGCAATTATTTTAAAAACTGTGGCTTATAAATTAATATCAGAATACAAACCAACTGGCGACCAGCCCGAAGCTATAGAACAATTATCTAAAGGCATTGCTTCTGGTTTAAAACATCAAACTTTATTAGGTGTTACGGGAAGTGGTAAGACTTTTACTATAGCCAATGTTATTGCTAATTTTGATCGTCAAGTTTTAGTTTTAAGTCATAACAAAACTCTTGCAGCTCAACTTTATTTAGAATTTAAAGAGTTTTTCCCTGAAAATGCAGTTGAATATTTTGTGTCATACTACGATTATTATCAACCCGAAGCATACATGCCAATTACAGATACTTATATTGAAAAAGATCTTTCAATAAATGATGAAATTGAAAAACTAAGATTAAGTACTTCATCGGCTTTACTTTCGGGAAGAAAAGATGTTATTGTCGTTAGCTCTGTTTCGTGTATTTATGGAATTGGAAATCCTGATGATTTTCATGCAAATACTTTACAAATAAATATTGGGCAAAAATATGGTCGAGATATTTTATTAAGGCATTTGGTTGATGCTCTGTATTTTAGATCGGATATTGATTTTAAAAGAGGAAGTTTTAGAGTAAAAGGCGATACAGTTGATGTTTTTTTAGCCTATCACGATATTGCTATAAGAATAATTTTTTGGGACGAAGAAGTTGAAGAAATATATTCTTTCGAACCTTATTCTGGGGAAAAAATAGATAATATAGAAACTGCGAAAATTTATCCTGCAAATATTTTTGTTACAACAAAAGAAAGAATAAACCAAGCTATAATTCAAATTCAGGACGATATGATGGCTCAAGTTGAGTACTTCAAAAACATGGGAAAAACTTTGGAGGCAAAACGCTTAAAAGAAAGAGTTAGCTATGATATTGAAATGATTAGAGAGCTTGGTCATTGCAGTGGAATAGAAAATTATTCGCGTTATTTTGATGGAAGAAAACCAGGTACTCGCCCCTTCTGCCTGATTGATTATTTTTCAAAAGATTTTATTACTGTAATTGATGAAAGCCATGTTACCATTCCTCAAATTGGTGCTATGTATGGTGGCGACAGGTCAAGAAAAGAAAATTTAGTAAATTATGGCTTTAGACTTCCTGCTGCAATAGATAACCGACCACTTAAATTTGAAGAATTTGAATCTTTAATGAACCAAACCATTTATGTAAGTGCTACTCCTGCAAATTATGAATTGGAAAAATCAGAAGGAGTTATAGTTGAACAAGTTATTCGCCCTACAGGTTTATTAGATCCAATTATAGAAGTAAGACCCTCATTAAATCAAATTGATGATTTAATGAACGAAATTAATATTAGAATAGAAAAAAACGAAAGAACTCTTGTTACAACTCTAACAAAAAGAATGGCAGAAGAATTGAACAAATATTTTTTAAGATTTAATTTGAATTGTAAATACATTCATTCTGATGTTGAGACTATAGAAAGAGTTGAAATTTTAGCTGAATTACGCTCTGGGAAAATTGATGTTTTAATAGGTGTGAATTTGCTTAGAGAAGGTTTAGACTTGCCTGAAGTTTCATTAGTTGCAATAATTGATGCTGATAAAGAAGGTTTTTTACGTTCAGAAAGGTCATTAACTCAAACTGCCGGAAGAGCAGCAAGACATTTGAATGGAAAAGTTATTATGTATGCTGATAAAATTACAAATTCAATGCAAAAAACAATTGACGAAACAAACAGACGTAGAGAAAAGCAATTAAAATACAATGAAAAACATAATATCACACCTAGTCAAATTATAAAAGCACAAAGAGAAATTATTGGTAAAAAAGCTGAATATTATTCTCCTGACGAAAGCAAAGATATTGAAACACTAATTGCTGCTGACCCAATAGTACAATACATGACAGTACCAGAGCTTGAAAAAACTATTAAAAATACAAAAAAACTAATGCAAGAAGCCTCTTCAAACTTAGATTTTGTTGAAGCAGCAAGACTTAGAGACGAAATGTATGCTTATGAAAAGCTTTTAGAAAAATTAAAACAAAAAAACTACTAAGTCAATAATTAGTTCAAATGCTTATAATAAATATTCATGCTTTCGATTTGCCCTGCTATATGTGTATTGTTTACTAAAGTTCCACTATATTTATACGAAGCATTTAAAAGAGTTTTATTCATTCCTAACTCTGATAATCTTGCAACTGCATAAGCTGTTTTTATATTTTTTTGCTTTAAATTTTCTTCTGTAAACTTCAATAAATGAAATGCAAATCTTTTACCTCTATATTCTGGAAGCACTGCAAAATCGGTTACTTCTGCATGTTTTTCTTTATGGTTAATTTCTGCTCCCGACAAACCAACTATTCTATCTCCGTCCCAAATTCCGAAATGGAACAACCGGTTTTCTTGTATTCCTTTAAGTATATTTTCAGTTTCTATAGGAAAAGGATAAGACGCAAATGTTTGTTGTAATATTTTTGCTATTTCATCTGCATGAGATTCGTTTAATGATTCCATTCTAAAATTTTGCAATTTCTCATAATTATCTTCAACTTCAGTAATTTCCAATAAATCGGAAAATAATCCTAATTGCTTTCTTGGAGTTTTAGCACGTTGTTCTGTGAGAAATTTCGAAACCATAATACAATCAGTTTTACCATCAAAAAATTTAGGAACATAAGCTTCAACTTTATAACCACTTAATATAAAATCTGGTAAATCATCTGTGCGAATTAGACAAATAATTTTACTATAAGAATTTTCTTCAGCTAAATTTTCTATTTCAGCTATTATTTCATAATTGTCATCTTCAGGATTCAAACTCAATAAGATAACTCTATCATTTAGTTTTCCATGCTGTATAATTGATTTTCCAAGTTTTTCAATTTTATCACTTTTTCTTTTTTTTATAATTTTTTCTTTTGCCTTCATCTCTTTAAATAATATATCATTCATAAAAATTAATTTTATTATTAAAATAACCAACTTAAAACTTAAAGTTTAAGCCTTTTAAGTAATTTGTTTTATTTGTATTAAATTAATGGATTAAATAAAAAGCACTTACTTTAGGTAAAAGCATTGCTCATAAACTGTAAAAACATGTTTATGTCTATTTTAAAGAAATATATTGAAAAAATACAGAATAGAGCGTTAGTGTAAAAATAAAATAATGGGAATAACAATAATTTCACTAAGCTATTTAAAATATAAACCATAACACTTTTGTTACTTTTTGTGCAAATATAATAAATTTTTACATATTTCCAAAAAACCATACAGTAAGAACCTTTAAACAAGCAATTTTGCCATATAATATTAATATAATAAAATTTTATTTTTACGATTTTTCTAAATATTTTCCTGTGGCTTATTTAGACAATTTCTATATTAGGAATTTATAATATAAAACATAAAAAATCTGTTTTTAAGACAATTAAAAATATTAACTTAGCGACACTTTTAAAATTGAAATTAATAGTAATAAAATTATTTAAATATTTAATTAATAAAACAAATATGTCAAAAGAAAAAAAATTTATCACATGTGATGGAAACCATGCTGCTTCACACGTAGCATACATGTTTAGTGATATGGCTTGTATTTATCCTATCACTCCATCTTCAAACATGGCAGAGAACGTTGACGAATGGGCTGCTCACGGCAGAAAAAACATTTTTGGTCAAACAGTAAAAGTTGAAGAAATGCAATCTGAAGCCGGTGCTGCAGGAGCTGTTCACGGTGCGTTACAAGCTGGTGCTTTAACCACCACTTACACTGCTTCTCAAGGCTTGTTATTAATGATTCCTAATATGTACAAAATGTCAGGCGAATTATTACCTGCTGTTTTTCATGTTAGTGCAAGAAGTTTAGCTGCTCAAGCACTGTCAATTTTTGGCGACCATAGCGATGTTATGAGTACTAGACAAACAGGTTTTGCAATGTTAGCAACTAGCTCTGTTCAACAAATTATGGACTTAGCTCCTATTGCTCACTTAGCAGCAATTAAATCAAGAGTTCCTTTTATGCACTTCTTCGATGGTTTTAGAACTTCTCACGAAATTCAAAAAGTTGAATATTTCGACAACGAAGAAATGGCTGCACTACTTGATTGGGAAGCTTTGGATAATTTTAGAAAATCTGCTCAAAATCCAGACAATCCTGTAACTAAAGGTACTGCTCAAAACCCAGATATTTATTTCCAATCTCGCGAAGCTGCAAATAAATTTTACACCAACATTCCTGACCTTGTTGAGGAGTATATGCAAGAAATCACAAAATTAACAGGAAGAGAATATCACCCATTTACATATCATGGTGCAGCTGATGCTGAAAACATTATTGTAGCTATGGGTTCTATTACAGACCTGCTAATCGAAACTGTAGATTACCTTAACAATTCAGGTAAAAAAGTTGGCGTTATTACAGTACACTTATACAGACCATTTTCTGAAAAATATTTTATGAAAGTTCTTCCAAAAACTGTAAAAAGAATTGCTGTTTTAGACAGAACTAAAGAAATTGGTGCTAACGGCGAACCTTTATTCTTAGACGTTAAAGAAATGTTCTATAATAAAGAAAACAGACCAATGATTATAGGTGGTAGATATGGACTTTCTTCAAAAGACACTACTCCTGCAATGATGATTTCTGTTTTCGAAAATTTAGCATCAGACAAACCAAAAGATAGATTTACTGTAGGAATTGTTGATGATGTTACAAATTTATCATTACCATTAAAAGAAAACATTTCTATTCTTGATAAAGGAACTTTCGAAGCAAAATTTTACGGCTTAGGTTCTGATGGTACTGTTGGTGCTAACAAAAACTCAATTAAAATTATTGGTGATAGCACAGATAAATATTGTCAAGCATATTTTGCTTATGACTCTAAAAAATCTGGAGGTTTCACAGCTTCTCACTTACGCTTTGGCGACAAAGAAATTAGAGCTCCTTATTTAGTAACTACACCTGATTTTGTTGCTTGCCACGTTCCTAAATATGTAGAACTTTATGATGTACTAGAAGGCATTAAACCTAATGGAAGTTTCTTATTGAACTCACTTCATGACGCGGAAGAAACTAAAAAGAATCTTCCTGACCACATGAAAAAAGTTCTAGCAGAGAAAAATATTAAATTCTATATTATAAATGCTACACAAATTGCAGAAGAAATTGGTTTAGGAAATAGAACTAATACCATTTTACAATCAGCATTCTTCAAAATTGCTAATGTAATCCCTTACGAAAAAGCTGTTGAACAAATGAAGAAAATGATTGATATTTCTTATGGTTTAAAAGGTGAAAAAATAGTTCAAATGAACTATAAAGCTGTTGATGCTGGAGCAAGCGTTGTTCAAGTTGATGTACCAGCAGAATGGGCTAATATTAAAACTGAAGGTTTCAAGTTTAAAAGAGATAGAGAAGTTCCTGAATTTGTTTCAAAAGTTGCTGACGTTATCAATTCTCAAAAAGGAGACACTTTACCAGTTTCAACATTTAACGGTCGCGAAAATGGTAGTTTCCCAGCTGGATTAACCAAATATGAAAAACGTGGCGTTGCTGTTAACGTTCCAGAATGGATTCCTGAAAATTGTATCCAATGTAACCAATGTTCTTATATTTGTCCTCACGCAGCTATTCGTCCTTTCTTACTAACAGACGAAGAAGTTAAAAAAGCTCCTGCTGGAACAAAAACTATTCAAGGTGCTGGACCAACAAAAGAATATAAGTTCAAAATGCAAGTTTCTGTTTTAGACTGTACTGGTTGTGGAAACTGTGCTGATATTTGTCCTGCAAAAACTAAAGCTTTAGTGATGAAACCACTTGAAACTCAAATGGACGAAGTAGATCGCTGGTATTATATGGACGAAACTGTTGGTTACAAAGAAAATGTAGTTGACAAACACTCAAATGTTAAAAACTCACAATTCGCTCAACCATTATTTGAGTTCTCTGGTGCTTGTGCAGGATGTGGCGAAACTCCATATATTAAATTAATTACTCAATTATTTGGCGAAAGAATGATTATAGCAAATGCTACAGGTTGTTCTTCTATTTATGGTGGTTCGGCTCCTTCAACTCCATATTGCAAAAACTACAATTCAGGTAAAGGTCCTGCTTGGGCGAACTCACTATTCGAAGACAATGCTGAATACGGATTTGGTATGGCATCGGCTATAGAAAAAATGAGAGAAGGCATTGCAATGCGTTTAAACGAAGCTAAATGGACAGGCGAAGCAGCAGAAGCGGCTAAAGATTGGCTAGCAAATATGGACAACGCAGAAGCATCTGAGAAAGCATCTGAAAGACTAGTTAAAGCAATTGAAAAGCTAAACGACCCAATTGCAAAAGAAGTAATGAACAAAAAACAATATCTTGTTAAAAAATCAGTATGGATATTTGGTGGAGACGGTTGGGCTTATGATATAGGTTATGGCGGTCTAGATCACGTTATTGCTTCTGGCAAAGATGTTAATATTTTAGTAATGGATACAGAAGTTTACTCAAACACAGGTGGACAAGCTTCTAAATCAACTCCTACAGCTGCAATTGCTAAATTTGCTGCATCAGGAATGAAAACTCGCAAAAAAGACCTTGGTGCAATGGCAATGACTTATGGTTATGTTTATGTTGCACAAGTTGCTGTAGGTGCTAATCATGCTCAGTATTATAAAACAATTAAAGAAGCTGAAGCATATCCTGGACCATCTCTAATTATTGCTTATGCACCATGTATTAATCATGGCTTAAAAGCAGGAATGGGCAAAACTCAAGACGAAGAGAGACGTGCTGTTGAATGTGGATATTGGGTTAATTGGAGATACAATCCACAACTTGAAGCTGAAGGAAAAAATCCATTCCAATTAGATAGCAAAGAACCAGATTGGAGCAAATTCCAAACATTCCTTGATGGTGAAGTTCGTTACAACTCACTAAAAAAATTGTTCCCAGAAACTGCAGAAGCTTTATTACAAGAAGCTGAAAGAAATGCAAAATGGAGATACAATTTCTACAAACGATTAGCTGAACAAAAATAAGCTATATAATACTGTAAATAAAAAATGGCTACCGATTGAGTAGCCATTTTTTTTAAATGTTTTTTTTAATTTTCAGTCCACTTGAAAAATACTGGTTCTACAGTATAACCTTTCTTTCTCAATAATTCCAAAACACCATCTTCACCAGCTAAGTGTGCTGCACCAACAGCACAAAATAAAGATTGTTTTTTAGAAATTTTAAGAAAATTCTTAACCATAACAACATTTCGTTTGATTAAAAAATTCTCATTAAAATCTGCGGGCATAGTAGAATCTGTTGATAATTCAAGCATTTTATCTAAATCAAAATTCATATAAGTTTCCAACATTTCATTTAATTTAGACATAGTATCATTTTCAGCAGTATCTGTTAAAGATTTATACAACATATCTGCCTGTTCTTCTAAACTAATAGCATCAATAGCACTAATTTGATCCATAAATTTCTCTACTCCATAACAAGGCTTTCCAGCTTTTCTCGCCTCTGTCAAGAAAAATAAATCTAAAGCCAAGTCCATATCTTTTGGCATTTCCAATTGCATTAACTGACTAGACAAGAAAAAAGGCTTCATTTTATTATATAGTAATACTCCTGCTCCAGTCTTAACCTTAACTATTGAATCTAAAACTCTATATTCTTCTTTTGTATATAATTTATCAAGTGTGTTGTTTTTCATCAACATTGCATCCATCATTTCTTGCATAGGAATTTCGTCCATAAGAATTTCCATAGCAAAAGCATCGCTACTTTCAAAAGCTTCTAAAACAGACTCGTCAAAACTAAAAGCTCGTTTATCCTGAATATGAATTGTGCCATAAATATAGGACGGATTTTTAATTTTCTTACCGCTTATTTTCCATAACAAAGACTGAGAAAACAATGACGAACTTACAAATAACAATAAAATAAAACTGATTTTCTTCATAATACATTAAATTTATTAATAAAAAATATCCTCAAAAATAAAACATTTTGAGGATATTTTAAAATTTTATCAAACTTATAAAAATATGTTATGATTGAATATTTGGCAATTCAAGTCCATAACCTCTTTTCTTATCAACTGATTTAAGTACAAACCCTAAAATAAGAGCCGCAACACCAAGCATTGCTAACATAATTAGGGGATTTGTATAATCATAAGAGATAGACGCTTCAGTAGAAGTCATAGTTCCATCTGCAACAGCTTGTGCAATTTCTGGATTAGACCAATCTAATATCTTACCTATTAATAATGGGAACAACCATAAACCTATATTTTGAATCCAGAAAATCAAAGCATAAGCCGAACCAATAATCTTACTATCAACAAGTTTTGGAACACTTGGCCATAGAGCAGCTGGTACCAAAGAGAATGATGCTCCAAGTACTAAAATTGTTAAGAATGCAACTATTACACCTCCAATATTATTACCTTTAAATTCTGGCAAAATAAATGCAAAAGTTAAATGGCAAACAATTAGTAAAGTTGAGCCCAACATTAACATTGAAGCTGCCTTACCTTTATTATCAACATATTTTCCTAAAATTGGTGTAATACCAACAGCTAATAATGGGAATACTGCGAAAATAGACTCTGCGGATTGACGTTGATAAGCCATATAGCAGAATACTAACAGCGAAATTATTGATACTGCTAGTAATGAAAATTGTACTTGTCTCTTTTTTACAAAATTACTAGCGAAAGCAGTAGCTGCCACCACAAGCATAACTATATATTGTACAACTGCAACAAGATTAGAAGCCCAGAAAGATCCTTCTTCAGGTTTTACAAAATCTAAATTACATTGCAACATATTTACAGCATATTTTTGGAATGGGAAAATAGCTGAATAATATAGAACACATAATAAAGCTACCAACCAGAAACCAAGACTAGTAAAAATCTTTCCTAAATCACGAATTCTGAATGGGTCGTCTTTTTCTTCTGCTTCACCTGTTTGAGCATCTAATTTTTTATCCATAAAAGCATAAGCAATAAAAGCAATTAGAGCAATCATTAATAACAATAAACCAAAAGCAACAGAACGAGACACGTCAGGTCTTCCAAAAGCATTTGCAATTACAGGTGAGAAAATCATACAAGTTGCAACACCCAAGCGAGCCAATGCCATTTCAGAACCCATTGCTAAAGCCATTTCTTTTCCTCTAAACCATTTTACAATACCTCTAGAAACGGTAATACCTGCCATTTCGACACCACAACCAAAAATCATAAAACCTACAGATGCAAATTTTGCAGAAGCTGGCATACCTCGATAAAATGGAGAAACCCCTAATTCATCAAAAATAGGTATATAGTTTAAATTTTCATTAAACCAAGTTTCTAAACTTGAACCCATAAATGCCTCCGTTACTGCATACCAATTAATAGTAGCCCCAATCAACATTACAATTCCTGATAAAATAGCTGTAAACCTAACACCCATTTTATCCAAAATTATACCTGCAAAAATTAAAAATAGAATGAAAACATTCAAGAAGGTCTCAGAACCAGCATAAGTACCGAAAGCTGTAGAGTCCCAACCGCGAGTAGATTCTAGCAAATCTTTTATTGGAGATAAAATATCCATAAAGATATAAGCACAAAACATCGCAAATGATAGCAAAATCAAAGCTGTCCATCGAGCAGAAGCTTTGTCTCGCAATAAAGTTTTTGTCTTTTCAACCATAATAGTAATTTTTAGATTTTATTTATTTTTTGCAAATGTATTATTTTTTAAATAAAAAAGTGATTTTTTAACAAAGAATATTTTTTCATATCAAAAAATTATTATTA
Source organism: Bacteroidales bacterium UBA5219 (assembly GCA_002412425.1). Lineage (GTDB taxonomy): Bacteria > Bacteroidota > Bacteroidia > Bacteroidales > ML635J-15 > Bact-19. Next base: position 63,007 of record DHVB01000077.1, read on the forward strand.
CCTTTGCCTTTTAAAAGAATTATAAACTATTATTTATTAATTAATTTAATATGAAAAATTTTTTCTTCTTAACATTTATGGTTTGCGGATTATTATTAGCAAACGGCACTTTTGGACAAACACCTGTAATTAATATCACAGGTCTTGAAAGTGAATATACGGTTTCACAAGACATAGCAATAACTGCTACTATTAGTTCAAATGGAGCTATTGACTCACTTTGTAGTATGGGATATAAAATTTATAAAGATGATGCTGTTACACCCATTGAGAACATTAGTGATTTTGGAAGTTTAAATTACAAATTCAGACTTCAAGATGAAGAATTTTATAATGGCACAATTACGCAAGGATCAGGAATGATAGAAATTCAAGTAGGAGAAGATACTTTTGGTGCTTTTACTTTAGGAATATTTGACACTTATTGTATAGACAGAAATAGACCAGTAAATATTGAAGCTAATTTTACTGAAGTTGGAACTTACAAATTTAATCTCACTTTATATTATTGTGAAAACGATGGAGTTGCGACTGGCACAAGTTTTACAGCAGATGCTACTTGCGGTGGTGGTGATCATAATGATGCAACTGCGCAAACTTGCGAAAGCCCTACAATTTTTGCTACTAAAAATTTTGAAATAAACGTTGTTGCAGCAGACGAAATTACAATCATTAGCCAATCTGAATCAACAAGCATTTGTGAAGGCTCAAGTACAACTATTTCTGTTGATGCTACAGCAAACAATTCACTAACAATAAATTATAAATGGTATAAAGATGGAACAGAATTTGGTAATACTACTAATGCAATAACCGTTGATGCAGAAGGCGATTATTACTGTGAACTAACCGCAGGTACTGCTTCTGCAACGACCGAGACAATAAGCATTACATATCATCCAACACCATCAATTTCTTTAAACCCAACAACTCCTATGTGTTCTGGAGAGGCTGTGGTTTTAAATCCTGGAGAGTTTGCGTCTTATGAATGGAGCGATAATAGCACAGAGCCAACTTTAAGCGTAACAGAAGCTGGCAACTATAGCGTTACAGTAACCGACGAATTTGGCTGTACTGCAACTGCAAGCACAGTAGTTACAGCAGGAGGTGAAATGCCTGAAGAATTTTCTTTTACAGATACTACTATTTGTTATGGTATAACACATGCATTAGAAGGACCTTTTAATGAAACTTATACATATTTATGGAACACTGAAGATACTACATACTCCATAATTGTAGAAGAAGCCGGAACTTATTCTTTAACTGTAACTAATACTGATGGCTGTAAACGCGAAGGTTCTGTAAATATTGATTTTGCATATACCGTTAATGCACAAATTGCAGGAGGCGACGATGAAGTACATAGTTGTTCAGATGCACCAAATGTAAGACTTGGTCCTATACCTGAAGGCTCAAGTTGGCTATGGAGTAACGAATCAACCTCAAGAACTATAAGGGTTACTACACCTGGCATATATTGGGTGGTTGCAACAGATACAGCTACAGGATGTATTGGAACTGATACCGTTGAACTATTTATACACCAAATCCCTGAAGTTAATCTTGGTGATGATCAAGCATACTGTGCAGAAGAAACAAGAACACTTACTGTGCAAGCTGACAGCTGCCAATACGCTTGGAATACTGGAGAAACTACACAATCTCTTACAATTGAAAAATCAGGTTTTTATGCTGTAACTGTTACTGACGAATTCGGTTGCTGGGCAAAAGATTCTCTTAACATCGAAATTTATCCTATGCCAGTAGTTGACTTAGGAGACGATTTTGAAATGTATGAAAACTATACTGCTATTTTAACTGCAGGATATGGATGTATTAGCTATGTATGGTCTCTAGGTCCTGAATATACAGAACATTTTGTAATATTAAGTGCTGATAATTTAAACTTTGGAACAAATGTAATTAGTGTTACTGCAATTACAGTTAATGGCTGCGAAGATAGCGACCAAGTTACTGTTACACTTCACCAAGGTGTAAATGCAGAAATAGAAAAAGCAGAAATGTTTGATGTATATCCAAACCCAACAACTGGAATTATTAAAATAAATGCTATCAATATTGAAAATATTAGTTTGTATGATTCATTAGGTCGTCTAGTGTTTAGTACAGAAAGCGACACTATTGATATGTCTAGTTTTGCAAACGGAAATTATACTTTAAAAGTTTTAACACAAGATAATTCTTATTCAACAAAAATTGTAAAACAATAATAAACACAACAAAACATTTAAAAAAGGGAGTTTTTTACTCCCTTTTTTTACAAACTAAAATTTGTTAATAAAACATTATAACTAATTTTTATTATTACAAAACATTTGATAACTTTGTGAAATAAAATCAATTCATTATGAAAAAAACAATACTTATAATTCTTGCTATAGTATTAATAGCAATAGGCTTAAGTTCTTGTAAAGGTTCAGAAGATTGCCCTGCATATGGAAAGGCTAATATTGAAACAGAAAACACAATAGCCTAATTTTAAATAAATAAAAAATTATTTATTTTTGCAGTAATAATAAATTTCAAATGAAATATTTATTACTATTTATATTTGGTGTGTACTTATGCTTAGGCTCTAGCTTTGCACAAGGTGAATTAGAAACTTCAAGAGAACCAGACAAATTTTTTGTAAATTCTTTTGGAATTAAACTAAATTCTAATGGATTTGGTGGATACTATAGTCATACTACAAAAATAAATCGTAATTATAGTAGATTCTTTGAGGCTGAGTATAATTACATGAAAAGTCCAAAAGAACTTAAAGTTATAAATCCATATTTTCAAAGTTTGTATATAAAAAAATTTGTGTTTGGAAAAACTCACTCTGTGCACAATGCTAAGTTCGGCTATGGAATAAACAGAGTTTTATTCGAAAAAAGAGATAAAAATAGTATTTCAATATTCTTAGCACTATCTGGTGGAGTTGCTATTGCAGCTAGCAAACCAATTTATTATGAAATAGTTGACAGTGTAAAAGTAGTAAATAACAAGCAACTTTACCCATATACTTCTACTCATAAATTAAATGTTGACATTCAAAACAATCCAACAGATATAATTGGTAGAGCCCCGTTTACTTTAGGATTAAAAGAAACAAAGTTTCATCCAGGCTTTTATTTGAAATTTGGCTTAAACTTTGATTTTAGTCAAAACATAATGAAGTCTAAAGTTTTAGAAACAGGATTTGTTTATGAAAATTATTTAATCCCTATAGAAATTATGTCTGGCACAAAAGACTCTAACTTTTTAAACCTATTTATTTGCTACTATTTTGGCAATAAATTAGATGCTAAATTGAATCGTGAATTTAGAAAAGAACAAAGAAAATTATCAAAAAATTAAAATATTAATTTGTTGTATAACATCAGTTTTTTATCCAAAAAATCTTGATTAATTTCAATATTTTTTTATATTTTTGTAAAAATTAAAATTTACATTATGACAAAAATTAAAGTAGCAATCAATGGATTTGGTCGTATTGGACGCAATGTTTTTAAAATTGCATTCGATAGAGATGATATGGAAATAATCGGCATCAATGACCTAACAGATACAAAAACTCTAGCACATCTTTTAAAGTATGACTCAACGCAAGGAATATTTGATAGAAATATTTCTTACAACGAAACTTCTATAATCGTAGAAGGTAAAGAAATAAAAGTAAGTGCTGAAAGAAGTCCTATAAATATTCCTTGGCCCACCGCTCCAGACGTAGTTGTTGAGGCAACAGGAATTTTTAGATCTAAAGAAAGTCCTAAAGGAGGTTATGGCGATCATATTAAAAATGGTGCCAAAAAAGTAGTTTTAACTGTACCAGCAAAAGATAATATTGACGCAATGGTAGTTCTTGGCGTTAATGATGAAAAATTAACTCCAGAAGTTCAATGTGTCTCTAATGCTTCATGTACAACAAACTGCATGGCTCCAATAGTAAAAATTTTAAACAACAGATTTGGTATAGAAAATGGCTTGATGACAACAATCCACTCCTACACAAACGACCAAATTATTCTTGATGGACCACACAGTGATTTACGAAGAGCGCGTTCGTGTGCTATTTCTCAAATTCCTACTACCACAGGTGCTGCTAAAGCAGTAGGTAAAATTTTACCAGAACTTAACGGTAAACTTGATGGTATGGCAATGAGAGTTCCTACTCCTACAGGTTCTTCAGTCGATTTAGTTGTTAATTTAAAAACTGACACTACAATAGACGAAGTAAATCAAGCAATTAAAGAAGCTGCCGAAGGACCAATGAAAGGAATTGTACAATACACAGAAGAACCAATAGTTTCTGTTGATATTATTCACAATACACATTCTTCAATTTTTGATGCAGGTTGCACTATGCTGAATGGAAGAACTTTAAAAACAATTACTTGGTACGATAACGAATGGGGATATTCTTGCAGAGTGGTAGAATTAGTAGCAAAACTTTTCAAATAAGCCAATTACTTCTTTTAAAAATATTTTAATGAAAAAAGCTGTTTTGACACAGCTTTTTTTTATTCATATCTTAAAGCAACTATTGGATCCAACCTAGAAGCCTTAACTGCAGGAAAATAACCAGAACCTATTCCAACTAAAAAGCACAAAACAACTCCTATTAAAACCCACAACCACGGCACCACAAAAGAGCCACCTACCAATAAAGAAATTAAATTTCCAATAATTATTCCTAAAATTATACCTAATATCCCTCCTATCTGTCCAATAAAAATTGATTCAAACAAAAATTGCTGTTTAATTGCAGTAGAACTCGCTCCTAATGCTTTTCTAACACCAATTTCTCGTGTTCTCTCCGAAACAGAAACTAACATAATATTCATCAAACCAATTGAAGCTCCTAGTAAAGTAATTAATCCAATTATTGTGGCTCCAATAGTTACAACAGAAAGGTTCTCTATAAGCATATTTGCTAAACTGTCGCTTTTTCTAATTGCAAAATTATTCTCATCATAAACACTTAATTTTCTAACACTTCTAAACAATCCTTCTGCTTCTCCAATTGCTAAATCAATATTAGAAATATCGTGAGGCATAACACTAATAATATAAGTGTTTTGCGATGCTGTAAAATATTGACGACCATTTTGAAGAGGAATCCAACAAAATTTATCGCCAGAACCTCCAAATGCTGTGCCTTTTTCTTTTAAAATTCCAATAACTCGATAACGAAGCGAGCCTATAGAAATAAATTTATCCAAACCACTCTCGCTATCTATAAATAATAATTTTGCTAATTCGCTACCTATTATAACAATATTCTCGCCTGATAAAACTTCCTGACTTGAAAAATTTCTGCCTTTATCTATCTCATAACCAGATGTAAACAAATATTCATCATCAACAGAATAAACACTTATATTAGGATCTGACTTTATATTCCCATACTTTACTGTTGCAGAGCCCGAACTATTTGTCATAATACTTACTCGAGCTGGAAAAGAATATTGATTTTTAAACAAAGTAGCATCTTCATAGCTAATGTTTTTACGCTCAACTCGTCTAAATCCACCACCATGTCGCTCACTAGATTGCCTTCTAATAGTAAAAACATTTGCTCCCATACTCTGAAACTCACTACTTATAGTAGTTTTGATTGACTCAACGGCAGTCAGAATTCCAACCAAAGCCATTATTCCTATTGCAATTATTAATACTGTTAAAACTGTTCGCAACAAATTTGAGCGAATTGAATTTATCGATATTTTTAAATTTTCAACAAATAATCCAAATTTCATATTAATAATGCAAAAGTTTTTTACAATAAAACCATAGTTGCCCCAAAACCATATTCCCTAAACGAAGCATCTTCAAATATTACCTTATATTGTTTCGCTAAAGACTCTCTAATTGTCGCTTTTAATGTTCCATTTCCAATACCGTGAATAAAAATAACTTTTCCAGCATTAGACATAATTGCATCTGTCATAGTTTGATGAAAAACTTTCATCTGCTGCTCCAAAATTTCAGCATTTGTCATACCAACAACACTCTCTACCAACTCGTTTATATGTAAATCAACTTCTATGGTTTTTCTTTCTTGACGAGCAGAATATCGTTTTGACTTATCTTCTTCGGCACTTTCTTTTTCCAAAAACATTTTTTCCAAATCTTTCGCTGTTTTCTCAGATTTAAGCGAACTTCCATCGTCTCTCAACAACTCAAAAATATAAGCCTTATCATCAAGGAAATCATTCTCTATAAATAAATGTTCTTGAAAAAAATTTAAAGGAACTATTTTTATTTTTCTTTCAATTTGTGGACGAAGAACTTGATGTGGGTTATCAAAAAACAAAATTTGAATTATCAACTCCTTGCCAGAATTAATTTCATCACGGCTCAAATGAGTAACATAAATTTTTGTATTAGGTTCTAAAATTTCTGCATCAATTTTTTTTAATCCACTATCGAATTTTAAAACTACATGATAAAAAAGACTAAAGTTTGAATCATTAATCAAATAACAATCAAAACCATCTTGTTGCTCCTCTGCATTCCTTACAAAACCAAAAATAATATTTGTTAATTTATCCTTTTTTAACTTAACTTTTAGTTCATTTTTCTGCTCTATAACCTTGTCGCTTACTTTGTTTGTTTGGGCAGGCTCTGGTGGCTTTGCTTTTTCCACCACTATGATTTCGTTAGAATTAATTGGATACTCAAAACCATCTTCATTTTCTACTAAAACCATATTGTTTTTTAAGAATTTAACCACAATTCCACCACCTACATCATTTAAAAATCTAACTTTGTCGCCTATATTTATTTTCATTTTTTATAATTTTCAAGAGTTTATTTGTATTTTTAGATAATCAAAGTTTTTACTTACTTTTGTGCAAATTTACTTAAATGAAAGATTACAAACAAATAAATATTAATAATTACAACTACGATTTACCAGAAAACAAAATTGCTAAATATCCTAAAGCAAACAGAGACGAATCAATGCTTTTGATAAAAAATAAAGATTCTATATCACAGTCTGTGTTTAAAAATATTACAGATTTTTTACCTACAAATAGCTTAATGTTTTTCAATAACACAAAAGTTATTAATGCTAGATTATTTTTTCAAAAAGAAACAGGCTCTATAATAGAAATTTTTTGTCTTGAACCCATACCTATTAATTATTCAAATGCGTTAAATTCTACAAAGCAATGTACATGGAAATGTTTAGTTGGAAATAATAAAAAATGGAAATCTGGAAATTTGAAAAAAAACATAAACATTAATTCCCAAAATTTTGAATTAAAAATCGAAAAGAAACAACAACTTGGCAATGCCTTTGAAATAGAATTTACTTGGGATAATGAAAATATAATTTTTTATCAAATTTTAGAAAATTCTGGGAATGTTCCAATTCCACCATATTTGAATAGAGAAAGTGAAAGTATTGATAATCAAAGATACCAAACTATTTATGGTGAGAAGCAAGGTTCTGTAGCTGCTCCAACAGCAGGATTGCATTTTACAGAAACTGTTTTTCAAAACTTAGAAGCTAAAAACATTAAAACTGATAATATCACTCTACATGTTGGAGCAGGCACTTTTCAACCTGTAAAAACCACTACTGTAGCTGAGCATAAAATGCACACCGAGTATTTTATTGTTTCAAAGTCTAATATCGAAAACTTACTAGCTTACTTAGGAAAAACAATAGTTGTGGGAACTACAACTGTTAGAACTTTAGAAAGTTTGTATCATATAGCTGTGCAAATATATTTTAACAAAAATAAAAAAGACAACTATTTTGAAATTAGCCAATGGGAAGCATACGAAGAGAAAAAGGAAAATATTCCAACAGAAACTCTATTGAAAAATATGCTAAATTGGATGAATGAAAATAATTTTGAACAAATAAATTGTTCAACGTCCATAATGATTGTGCCAGGCTATAAATTTCAATTTACCAATCAATTAATTACAAATTTTCATCAACCACAATCAACTTTATTGCTTTTGTTAGCTGCATTTATTGGAGAATCTTGGAAAGAAGTTTATGAATATGCACTAACTAATAATTTTAGGTTTTTAAGTTATGGAGATGCATGTTTGTTTTTATAAATTTTATATATTTGCAATAAAATATTAAAATATGAAAACTAAAAAAACATCACCAAATTTATTTTTTTACATTGGTTTAATTGCTTTCGGTTTTGGAATTGCAACTCTTAGTATTCCTGATTTCTCAATGAAAACCATGGTTATTATTATTGGTGCATTAATAGCATCGGGTGGATTAGGAATTTTTATTTATACACTCAGAAAAAAACCTGAAAATTCTTTTATTAAAATTTCTCAAATAATTTTAAGCCTTATAAACATAGCGTTTGGAATAGTTTTAATAATTATCCCAAGTTTTTTTATTAAAGCTTTATTAATATTATTAGGTGTATTGCTAATAATGACAGGAGTTTTACATCTAATAACAACTTTAAACATTAAACCTCTAAATAATTTCGGTAAAATGTTTATAGCTATAGCTGCAATCATGCTAATAGCAGGAGCCATATTTATTATAAATCCATTCAAAAACATCCAAGATATTACTGTTTTCTTTGGAATAGTTTTCAGTGTTTATGGACTTAGCAATATTATGATGTCATTTTGGCTAAGAAGCGAATATGCAAAGGATAAAAAACAAGATAAAGAAACCTTAGAAATCGATGCTAAAGTTATTGATACTGAAGTTGATGAAACAGAAGAAACAAAAGAAACTGATGAAACCAATAAAACCGAAGAAGCAAAATAAAAATTGAAAAATATTATATTTTACTTGCATTTTAATAAATTTATCAATATCATTACATAATATTTTATAAACACAAATAATATGAAAGTTGAAAATGGCAAACTAGTAACTATAATATACGATTTAAACGTAGATAGTTATGATGGTGAATTAATAGAATCAATAAAAGAAGACGAACCTGCAATATTTTTATGTGGTGCAGGCGAAATGTTAGAAACTTTTGAAGAAAAACTAATAGGATTAAAAGAAGGTGATAGCTTTAAATTTTCTTTGACAAAAGACCAAGCTTATGGTGACGAAGACGAAGATGCTATTGCTGAATTTCCTATAGATATTTTTGAAGAAGACGAAGAAGGTGTTCCTGAAGTTGGAGACTATGTTCCTATGGAAGATGAAGAAGGAAATATTTTTGACGGTATAGTTATTGAAATTGAAAACGACACTGTCGTACTAGACTTCAATCACCCACTTGCTGGAGAAGACTTATTCTTCGTTGGAAAAGTTATTAAAATAGAAGATACAAAAAAATAACCTAAAGTTATTCTTAGCATAAGACAATAATCTGAAATTAAAACTCTCAGATCAAATACTATAATTAATTTATTTAATAATAAAATATTTATTAAAATAAAAACTCTAATATGAATAGACAGGAAAAAATGATAAATAAAATGAGAGAAATTGCTCAACTCAATCCTGAAAAAATTCATATCATAGAAACAAATGTAGGAGCTGAAATGCAATTAGAGTTTTTTGAAACTCTGCAAAGTTTTACTAAAGAGGATAACATTCCAAAACCCGAACAAATTTGGGAAAACCTAAACAAGGCAGAAACTAGCCTTGAAGAAAAAAAGAAAAGCCTTGCTCTTCTTGCATCATTCGGTGAAGTTGATATCTTTAGAATGATTGAAAAATATTTGGAAAACCCAGAAAAAGAACTGCAAAGCTGGGCATTCTTAGCCTACCAACAAGCAAGAATGTTTTTAGAAGCAAACCTTTTAGATGAAAATAAAATTTATATTGCTTCGGGCTTAGGAGGTAAAGGACATAGACTAAGATATGCTTTTTGCTTTATTGCAAAAGAAAATTTTACAGACACTCAACAAAATATATTTAAAGGCGAAATTGAATATTCTTTTTCAAAAAATGATTCTATCCTAGAAGAATTATCTTTTACTGGCAAATACGCAATAGGCACTGTATTGATTGCACTGCATGTTGACATTGTGGATTTAATCGAAAATATCATTAAAGAAATTAACCAATACGGAAATTTTTTACACGAAAATATTTATATTACTAACGAAAAAATAATAGACACAAACCAACTTGATAATTTATTTAAACATATTGAAAATTCTGATAATGAATAATGAAAATCACAAACGTTAATATTGAAGAATCTTGGTATGCACAAATAAAAGAAGAGTTTAATAAAGAATACTTTTTAAATCTCAAAAAATTTTTAATTGAAGAAAAAAATAAATTTACTGTCTATCCAAAAGGTTCGCAAATTTTCAACGCATTTAATTTAACTCCATTTAAAGATGTAAAACTTGTAATTTTAGGACAAGACCCCTATCACGGACCAGGTCAAGCTCATGGATTGTGCTTTTCTGTACCCAAGGGAGTAAAGCCACCGCCTTCTTTAGTAAATATTTTTAAAGAATTAAAACAAGACATAAATTTCAATATCCCAGATCACGGAAATTTAGAAGCATGGGCAAAACAAGGAGTGTTTTTACTCAACGCAACATTAACTGTGAGAGCAAACAATGCAGGTTCGCATCAAAATAAAGGCTGGGAAATTTTTACAGATAAAGTTATTCAAACATTAAGTCAAGAAAAGAATAATTTGGTTTTTATACTATGGGGAAGATATGCAGGTGCAAAAGAAAATTTAATTGACCAAAACAAACATTTAATATTAAAAGCAGCTCACCCCTCGCCTCTTAGTGCTTATAATGGATTTTTTGGATGTAAACATTTTTCGCAAGCAAATAAATATCTAAAAAAACACAAAATTGAGCCAATTAACTGGAATTTGTGAAAAATAAAACGTAATTTTGTTGGAAAATAAAGATTTTCATTAAATTTGCATAGTTTTTGTAACCTTATTTATAATTAAACGTATAAAAAGATAATTAAAATAAACTAAAAAAGAAAGGAGACCATACTATAGATTAGACTTCTACCCTTAAACATTAAAACTAAATATTATGAAGCTTAAAAATTTTTCCGACCAGGAATTAATCGAAAGATTCATTAAGGGTGATAAAGAATGTATGGAAACTCTAATACACCGTCACAAGAAAAATATTTATTCTTACATTCTTATGAATGTGAAAAATTCTCACATTGCTGACGATTTATTCCAAGAAACTTTTATTAAAGTTATAAGTTCTCTAAAACAAGGTAAATATGTTGATAAAGGTAAATTCTCTAGTTGGGTAATAAGAATAGCCCACAACCTCACTATCGACCACTTTAGAAGAGAAAAAAGTTTAAACACTTTTTCAAATGACGACAGCACAGTAGATGTCTTTAATTCAGAGAAATTTTCCCACGAAAACATTGAAGACCAAATTGTTGGAGAACAAATTGAAAATGATATTAGGTCTTTAATCGAATTTTTACCTGAAGAGCAAAAAGTAATTATTATGCTTAGACATTATGGTGGAATGAGTTTTAAAGAAATTGCTGAACAAACCAATGTAAGCATAAACACAGCTTTAGGCAGAATGCGTTATGCGTTAATAAATTTGAGAAAGATTATAGAAGAAAAAAATATTGTTTTAACAAAATAAATATTTTTAATCGAAATCAAAGTTATTTTCTTAATTTTGCTTTATAGCAATTTTAAGAATTAACTTTACAATAAAATGTTATGGCAAATATTTTAAAATCATTTTTTATTTTAATTGTGTTTAGCTTGTGTATAAACACAAATCTTAAAGCTCAAGCAACAGCCGAAGATTTAATAGATGCTTTTTTCCAAATTTTTGAAGAAGATGCTGGAGCTGCTATCGACTATTTATTTGCAACAAATAATATGATAGACCCAAATCAACCTGGAATAAAATCAATTAAAGAAAGATTAGAACTCTCTCGAAAATTATTGGGCGATTATCATGGATATGAAATTATTAATGTTTATCAAGCTGGAGAATCATATAGAAAATATAATTACTCTCTAAAATTTGAAAGACAACCAGTTAAATTTACTGTAGTTCTATACTGCCCAAAAAATAAATGGAAAGTTCAAAATGTTAACTTCCAAGATGATATAGATACAGAATTTAGTTTACGAGAAGACTAAAATTGCATTAATTCTTTTAAATCATCTTACCCCTATCAGTAATTAATAAAACAGATTCGTTATTGCTATCCTTAATAAATTTTATAAGTCCTTGATTTTCTAAAATATCTGAAATTAAACCTCTGAATTTTTTTGTACCTGTAATAACTTCTTTGTACTCAGGAATATAAATCCCATTTTCTTTAGTTTTCAGATGATTTAGCAGTTTGTGTTTAGCTTCAATAAAAATTTTTGAATGCATGTATTCGCCATTAAAAACCACTAATATATTTTTAGAAACAAAATAATTCAGATACAGTTTGTATTTTTTTGTTGAGATATTTTTCGCACTTGCTTTTTCTTCAATATCCAACAATACAGGCTTTTCGTCCTTGTATGCTAAAAATTCAGACTCTAACCAATCTAATTCACTTTGAGTTTTCTGGTCAATATTTGCTTTATGATTTTTTAATATCCAAGTATTTTCATAAAAATCAAGCAAGGAATTTTCTTTTAATCTTTCTAAAAGATTTTTGAGGTAATCTTTAACCAAATTAGACTTTCCAAGATTAAATTTACCTAAAATTTCCTCGCTTTGCATTCCTGTATCAAAAATGTAATTTACTGAATGATAATCTTTTAAATAAGCAATTATTTTATCTTCAAACATTTTATCAAAACGAGAATAAATCAAAATTTCGTTATTATAAACGCAAATATTTTGAGATAGATTAGATATTTCTGATAAAATTTCTTCTTTGCTCGACAAAGTTTTTTCAACAATCTCATCAATACCAAAAGGACGTGGTTCTTTTTCAATTATCCTTAAAATATTGCTTTCCAATTCATTGCCTTGAATTAGATTTGTTGCAATATTTCTAAGTTTTTGACTAAGCTCTAAGTTTCGCCTCTTATGATGAAGTGGTTGATTATCAATCACAAACCCACCGCCAAGACTAATATCATCTGAAGAATTTCTAAAAATAAATCTATCTTTTATTTCGCCAACAAAATCTTTTTCTAAATGAATTTGTGCTATAGCATCGTCTCCTGCAAAAAGTTTTTCCTTATCAATTAAGTGCATTTTCCCCATTGATTGATAAGTGCCAGAAATAAAAATTATATCAGTCCACAATTTTAATGTTGGGACTAAATCAAAACTTGAAATATAAACATCAATCAATTTTGTGCTTACAATCTCATTTTTGCTAATTAGCATTCCTCTTGTAAAATCTTCTTGCTTTAAACCAATTAAATTTATTGCTGCTCTATCGCCTTTTTGCACAATCTCAGTTGGCTTTCCGTATTTTTCCATAGCTCGCACTCTAAACTTTTTCGAGTTTGATGGAAGTAAAAATACCTCTTCTCCACTTTCTAATTTCCCGTCTAAAACAGAGCCTGTTACAACGCTTCCATGTCCTTTCACAACAAAAAGCCTGTCGATATACATTCTAAAATTATCCTTAAACTCTGTTTCTTGGTAAGATTTTACAAAATTTTCTAATTCTAAAATTAAATTATCTTTACCCTCGCCTGTATGAGATGAGACACCAATAATTGGCGAATTTTCTAAAATGCTATTCTGCACAAAATCTTTAATTTCCGATTTTGCAATTTCAACAAGTTCTTCGTCAACTAAGTCAATTTTTGAAAGAACAATAATTCCATGTTTTATTCCAAGTGCGTTTATAATATTCAGATGCTCAGAAGTTTGTGGCATAATACCTTCATCAGCTGCAATTACTAACAAAACCAAATTAATACTGCTTGCTCCACTAATCATTGTATCAATAAGGTCTTTATGCCCTGGCACATCAATAATTCCTAAAACTTGACCCGAAGGCAAACCAACATGTGAAAAACCAAGACTTATAGTAATACCTCTTTCTTTTTCTTGTTTGTGTGTGTCGCAATCAATTCCTGAAAGAAGTTGTATCAATGATGTTTTTCCGTGATCTATATGTCCGGCAGTGCCAATAATTAAATGCTTCATTTTTGCTTTTTAGAAGTATTATTCATTGCTTGACAAAGTGCTTGAGATATTGTTGTTAACTCATTTTCGTTGCAAGTAATAATATCGAAAAGAAGTTCACCTTTACGTAAAATTCCAATTATGGGAATATGATTTTTCATTAGAGATTTATATACTATAGCAGAAATTGCAGAATTTTGCTTTTTATTTTTTTCATTAAATAAAATTTTAACTGCAAAACTTTCTGTTTCACTTTCGGGATTTGTTCCACCACCAATCATAGCTTTGTTTGGAATAATTTTAGATGAAATTTTATTTTCTTTTAAAGAGTTTTGCAAAAATTCTGCTTTACTTTTTAATTCTACTTGAGTTTGAGAAAGAGTTTTGAAAATAAAATTATGTTTATATAAATCTTTCTCATTAATATAAAGCTTACAGCTTGCTTCTAACAAGGCAATCGTAGTTTTATCAATTCGTAAAGCTCTCAATAATTGATTTTTTTCTAATTTTTCAATAAAAGAAGTTTTTCCTAAAATTATTCCAGCTTGGGGACCGCCAAAAAGCTTGTCGCCACTAAAAATCACTAAGACTACTCCTGCTTTTATAGATGATTTTACATCAATTTGATTTTTCAAAGCCTTAAAATCTGATTTTTCTAACAAGCCCGAACCGTTATCATAAATTACAGGCAAATTATATTTCTTTCCAAGTTTTGCTAATTCTGAAACTTCGACTTCTTCGGTAAATCCTTTTATTACAAAGTTAGATTGATGTGCTTTAAATATAATTGCTGTTTTTTCACTTATTGCATTTTCATAATCCGAAAGCTTGGTTTTGTTAGTAGTTCCAATCTCTACCATTTTACAGCCTGCTGCTTTCATAATTTCAGGAATACGAAAAGAACCGCCAATTTCAACTAACTCGCCACGAGAAACCAAAACTTCTTTTCGTTTTGCAAAAGTATTTAAACAAAGAAGAACCGCAGCGGCTGCGTTATTTACAACTAAAGCATCTTCGGCACCACTAAGTTTGCATAAAATATTTTTTAAATGAGTATTTCGTTTTCCTCTTTTAGCAGTTTCTAAATTAAATTCTAAATTATTGTAAGCACAAGCAATATCGCGAGCTTCTAAAAAAACTTTTTCGCTCAAAGGAACACGTCCAAGATTTGTATTTATGATTACTCCACTTGCATTTACAACTTTAATTAAAGAATTTTTATTTGATTTTTCAATATCATCGCAAATACTCTGGATAATTTGATTTTCGGAAATTTCTTGAGATTGTGTTTTTAAAATTTTTCTATAATTTTCTAAAATTCGACGAATAGATTCTGTTACAGCCTGCCGACCGTATTCTTCAATTTTATCGGATAATGAATCAGAGTCCAAAAGTTTGGAAACTGCTGGTAACTGTTTATAGACAGCCGAATTTTTACTCATATATTTCTAAATAAATTCATTAAAAATAATTTGATGTTAAAGATAATGAATTTTATATTGTAATGCTTAGAAAAATTAAAAAACTTTAGTTGGTAGATTTTAAATTCTATAGAAACAGCATAAAGTCAAGCAATAAAGCAAGTATAAAAAAACTGATGCTCGCTCGGATTTGCAATCCGAGTGTAACATTACCAAGCACTCGGATTACAAATCCGAGCGAGCGGGAGGCTGCCGCCTACGGTTAATCACATGTTGTCCTGCGGACAAGCCTTTGATGGTCTTATGTTGTCCTACGGACAACAAACATCAGAGCGAGCAGAGTGAGCAAATCGAACTATGCGAAGCAAATATACTACTTACAATTAGTGTGATGTTTTTAAAAACTCACTACTAAAAACTAAAAACTCAACACTAAATACTCTTTAAACTTTTAACTAATTGATTTAGAGATTTTTTTAGCTAATTCTTCAAATTCTTGTTTAGAAAGTTTTACTCTTTGGTTAGAGAAGCTCAAATCTGATTCTTGATTTATAGGAACAAGATGAATGTGAGTGTGAGGTACTTCTAAACCGACTACTACTAAGCCTATTCTTTTACATTCAACATTAGCTTCTATTCCTTTGGCAACTTTTTTAGCAAAAACTAAAATCTTCGATAAAGTTTCATCAGAGTTGTCGAAAATATAGTCAATTTCTTTTTTAGGAATCACAAGTGCATGTCCTTTTTTTAATGGATTTATATCCAAAAAAGAAATAAAATTTTCATCTTCTGCTATTTTGTAGCAAGGTATTTCGCCATTTATAATTCTTGTGAAAATTGAAGCCATATTATTTAATTTTATATTGAAATGTTTAAAATCTCGAAAGTTACAATTCCATTTGGAACTTCAATTTCTACCACATCGCCAACTTTTCTACCTAAAAGACCTTTAGCAATAGGTGTGTTAACAGAAATTTTCTTTTCCTTTAAATTAGCTTCTGTTTCGGCAACTATAGTATATTCCATAGTTGAGCCAGTTTTAACATTTTTCAGTTTAACTTTATTTAGTATTTGCACAGCATCTGTGCTAATTTGACTTGGGTCTAAAACTCTCGCATTTCTAACAATTTCCTGAAGTTTACTAATTTTCATCTCTAATAAACCTTGGGCTTCTTTAGCTGCGTCATATTCTGCATTTTCAGATAAATCGCCTTTATCGCGTGCTTCGGCAATTTGTCTTGAAATGTTCCCTCTTTCAACATTCACTAATCGGTCTAACTCGTCTTTTAATTTGTTTAACCCTTCTTCGGTTAAATAAGAAATCTCTTCAGACATATTATTATTTGATTATTTTTTATTAATTAAAACTCTATAAAATAAAAGAAACCCCACGTTTTCGTGGGATTTCTATGGTGCAAAAGTATTAAATATATTTATACAAAACAAATATTCTTACAAATATTTATTAACAAAATGCAATTTTCACAATTGTTATTAGTGCTTAAAATGGCGAATTCCTGTAAACACCATAGCAATATTATTTTTATTGCAGAACTCAATAGTTTCATCGTCTCTAATAGAACCACCGGGTTGAATAACTGCATTTATTCCTGCTTCATGAGCAATTTCTACAGAATCGCTAAAAGGGAAAAACGCATCTGAAGCCATAACTGCTCCCTGTAGGTCGAAATCGAAACTTCTTGCTTTTGTAATTGCTTGCTTTAGAGCATCAACTCTCGAAGTTTGCCCTGTGCCGCTTGCTAATAATTGCTGATTTTTCACAAGAACTATTGCATTAGATTTTGTATTTTTCACAACTTTATTCGCAAAAAGCAAATCTGCAATTTGAGCTTCGTTAGGACGTAAATTTGTAATAAAGTTGAAATCATCTTCGGTTTCAATTTTAGCATCTCTTTCTTGCACTAACACACCATTTAAAACAGACCTATAAGTTTTTTCTTTTAATTCTCTGTATTTTTGAATTAAAATTATTCTATTTTTCTTTTGTTTTAAAATTTCTAAAGCAGTTTTTGTATAGTCAGGTGCGATAATAATTTCGAAAAATATTTTATTAATTTTTTCTGCTGTTAATTGGTCAACTATTTGATTTGTAATAATAATTCCACCGAAAGCAGAAACAGGGTCGGCTTCTAAAGCAGCGTCCCAAGCGTCGCTAAGCGTTGGTCGAGAAGCAATTCCACAAGCATTATTATGTTTTAATATAGCACATGTTGTTTCTTCAAATTCTGAAATTAAATTTACTGTTGCATCAATATCTAAAATATTATTGTACGAAATTTCTTTTCCATGCAATTGCTCGAACATAGCTGATAAATCCCCAAAATATTTTGCTTTTTGATGTGGATTTTCGCCATATCTTAAAATTGTGCTTGATTTTTCAGAAACTTTAAATTCTGAATAACTATTATTATCAAACCAATTGAAAATTGCTGTATCGTAAGCTGAACTAATTCCAAAAGATTCTAATGCAAATTTTTTACGATTTTCTAAACTTGTATAACAAGCATTTTCCTCTAAAAGGCTATACAGTTCTTGGTATTGAGAACGATTTGAAACAACTAAAACATCATTAAAATTTTTGGCAGCTGCTCTAATTAAAGATATGCCACCAATATCAATTTTTTCAATTATTTCGGCTTCGTCTGTACTATTTTTCACCGTTTCTTCAAATGGATACAAATCAACTATTACCAAATCAAAACTAGGAATTTCATAAGTTTCCACTTCATTTTGATGAGTTTCATTATCGCGAATAAATAAAATTCCACCAAAAACTTTTGGGTGCAAGGTTTTTACTCTACCGTCAAAAATCGAAGGATAACCTGTAATATCTTCAACTTTTATTGCATCTATACCTAAATTATTTATAAACTCCCAAGTTCCACCTGTAGAATAAATTTTAACATTGTGTTTTTCAAGAGTTCTAACAATAATCTCTAAACCATCTTTGTGATAAACCGAAATAAGAGCAGAATTGATTTTTTTTTCCATCGTTTTTTAATTTAATCTGCCAAAACTAATTTTTTTAACACAAGATTTCAAGATATTTTTCAATTTTTAATTAACAAGTTATGAAACCTCAATATAAATTCTGTAAGAAGTTTCAGGCAAAACATTATTTAGTGATAAATAGCCACTTAGGATTTTATTATTTTCAATAATTAAAGGATTTTTTTGCTTTCTTGTTAAATTATCTTCATAAAAAAAGCCTTTTTGTGCATTGTGTTCAACAAACATTTTGCCTTTTTTGGTATTGTTTATGAATTTATCGAACAAAATTCTTGCAACATAACCCATAGTCAGTCGTAAATTTATTTCTACACAAGGATGAATTAATATTTCAGAATTGTCGGAATACAAAAACATATCTACACCCAAAATTCCAGAATAATGCGGAGAAATTTCTTTTTGAATAAATTTTATAAGTAATTTTTGAATTTCTAAAAAACTTTCTTCTAAAACTCCGAGACTGCAAAGCTTGTGTAAAATTTCCCTATCACTCATTAATTCACAATATTGAAATCTGCCTCTATCTGTTTCAAATAATGAATATCCACAAAACTCAGCTTTATTTTCGGCACATAAAAATTCCATAGCAAAGTTCTGAACCACAGAATATTGCTTTTCGAGTATTACGCTTTTTTGTTTTTCTAAAATATTGCTTATCCAACCTAAATGACTATCGCTCAATTTATTTTTCACCCATTGCAAACCCTTACCACTACCCGACCACGGCGCTTTCACAACAACTTTAAGATTTTCGCTCACAAAATTTTGAACGCCTAAAAGCTCGCAACACTCTGAAGCTGAAACATTTAAGACTTTATCAGAATTAATATTTTGAGATATAAAATTATGTGCTTTTATTGCTAAATTTCTGTGAGAAAGCTCTCGTATTTTTTCAAGTTTTTCAGAATTTGGGAATAAAGATTTATCTACTTTTAAACCTTGCAATTGTTTATAAATTGTTTTATCCCAGCCCCAAACTTCAAGTTTTTGAACTTCAGAAAAATCTGAATTTAAACTTATAATATTTGCATTTACTAATTGTGGGAATTTTAATTTTAATTCATTTAACCAATTTTCAGAACTTGAATAATCAAAAACAAAACACTTATCATTGCTAAACCAAATTGGGAAAACAGATAAATCTTGAGCAAATTTTTTAGCGGATTGTGGTGGATTAAAATTTTCATCATCACAAGCTAATGCTAAATCGTGTTCTGGATTGAATATGCAAAGTTTATTTTTCATAAAATATTTTCAAAAATAATAAATATTCATACTGCTTTTAGAAAATATTTTAAAAAGTTGAAAATAACGAATAAAAAAAGGAGGAATTACCCTCCTTTAAAATTTCGCGTTCTATTAAACTCAATGTTAATCACTTAATTGGCAAAAAATAAGTTAAACCATAAGTCAAATAATTAATTCTATGATTATTTGACAATGTTGTAAATTGTCTCTCAACATACTGATATTGCGCTTGCTTAGAAAGTTCATAAGTGTATTCTACTTTAAACTGAAAAGCACCCACATTCTCAAAGGCAAGTTCCCAACCAACACCGCAATTTACAAATGCAGAAGGTTTATCAGGTTTTAAAATCTGCAATGAATAAAGTAAATCTCCATCATTATACATCCCAGAGTTTGTTTTATCATTTGAAGTTAATATATAATTTATTCCACCACCAATATTAGCAACAAAAGTTGACTCATCGCTTACGCGTTTACGATAATTTAAGTTTATCGGAACATTTAGCGAATAATGATTAAAATTTGTAATAGAGGTATAGTGTTTCGCATATTTAATATTTCTGTAAATTACATTGACATGAACAGATGGCGAAATTACTTTAAAATTTCTTTGAACACAAACACCAAGTTTTATTGGCATTTTAGTTTCTAATGAAAATGGTTGTATAGTTACCATAAAATCTTCTAAAGGTTTGTTCCAGTTAAAATCACTAACAATATTTTCTAATGAAACCCCAACTTTATAGTTTTGAGCTTTCACATGCGTAATCGTAATTATAGCAATAGTTAATAAAAAAACAAATCTTTTCATCTTTAATAATAAAATTTATTTCCGCCTTACTTTGTTTTCAAGAGTTTTCAGGACAATTTCTTCTCTTTTTAAAAAAAGTGTAGTATAATCCATTCGCATTTAGTGAACTATTATAGAGTCAACTTAAATTTGAAAAATAATTATCTAAATAATTAAGCCGTGCTGATATCCAAGTTTTGATATAATTATATTCTGCTTCTGTATTAATATTTAATTTCCAAATTAAATTTTCTTTTTCAATAATTCCAGATTTTAATATCAAGCTCAAAGGTTTTTCAAATTCTAGTAAAATTTCTTCTTGCGAAAAAACATTCTGACGCAAGGCAAACCATCTATTTTTTAATTTAGTTTTAAAATCATTTGGATTTAATTCAAAAAGTCTATCATACAGATAATTAGTAGTTATGAATGTTGGTTCTGTATAAGTTCCGTCCCAAAATAATCCCCAAGTTGCATCTAAATCCCAAGGAATAATCACAAATTTTCCTGTCTGAGCAGATTTTATTAAAAAAGTATTTTTACCAGCATTATCAAGAGCAAACAATAAGTTCATAAACAAGTAATAATCAATAAAATTATCAATATCAATATAATAAGATATTGAGTCTCGAAAGTTCTCATCACTTGAATTTACAATAAAGTTACGTAAATCTTTTAATGGATTCCAATTTAGATAAAATTTTGGGTCAGGATGTTTTTGTTCCCAGCCGTCCCAAAACTCATTTTTTGAAATATTATCATTAGCAAATTCAAATCTTGTTGCACCTTCGCTCCAATCATAAGCCTTGTAAAGAACTTCAGAATTTGCTTTTAAATTTAAAATTTCGTTACTAAAATTTTCACCTAAGAAATATAAACCTTGATGCTCATTGTTTATAAACAATTCAACAGGTGTAGTATTTATTGAAAAATGATTTGGAGAATTACTAATTTTTGCCCAAACGTAAAACGACACAGAATTTCTAACTCTTAAATTATCCATATAAGCAGCATCTAAAATCCATTTCCAATTTTCTCTATTCCCAACAAGGGTAGTCATTTGGTAAGACTTAATATCTTGATTAGCAAGAGTGTTGAAGCCTAAACTTTTTTTAGGATAAATTTGAGAAGTTGCACCTCTAATTTCCACACCTATATAACAAGAATAATCTGATTTAAAACTTTCGGGATATACAATTTGAAAATAAGCTGGAATTTTAGGTTCATCAAAAATTGTCAAAGTCTTTGAAAGCCTGACTATCGGCAAAGGTGTAAACCTTAATTGTATTTCAACAGAATCATTTTTTGTAACAAAATAAAAACTATATGCTTTTTTATATTCAAAATTCTCAGAATCAGACTGCAAATACTCTGAATTTTTTAATAATTTTCCTTTATAATACACTTTTACTAATGGACTAAAACTAAGTTTTGGATTAAAATTTTGAAGTTCTGTTTCAACTATACTATAAGTTAAAGTATTTGTTGCTTCGTCAAAAAAGCAAGGTTTTGAGTTAAAATATAAAAGCGATTCTAATTGTAAATTGTCATCTGTTTCGGGAATTAATACAATTTCTTCGCGATAACACGATGTTGTTCCAGCTAAAATCGTCAGAAAAATTGCTATTTTTATTATTTTTTTATAAAACATTAAAATTATTTTTCAGTTTTAACCCTTTTAAACCATTGCAATTACGATAAAACTTTTAAAAACAAGTTTAAAATTAAGTTGAAAGTCAAAAATAAAAAAAATAATTCAATAATTAAAAATAATAGCTTATCTTTGCACCTCGGTTCGAGAAACCGATATTTATTAATAATTTAATTAATTATCTTATGGCAGTAAAATTAAGATTGGCAAGACACGGACGCAAAAGACAACCTTATTATTACATTGTTGCAGCCGACAGCCGCGCACCACGTGATGGTAAATTTATTGAAAGAATTGGTTCTTACAGTCCTGTAAGTAACCCTGCTAAAATCGAATTAGATTTCGATAGAGCATTAACTTGGTTAATGAATGGAGCACAACCAAGCGACACAGTAAGAAGAATTTTATCTTACAAAGGAGTTCTAATGAAAAAACACTTGTTAGAAGGTGTTAAAAAAGGAGCTTTTAACGAAGAAGAAGCTGAAAAACGTTTCAAAGCTTGGTTAGCAGAAAAAGAAGCTAAAATTTCTTCTAAAGTTTCTAACTTAGAATTAGCACAACGCGAAGCTGATAAAGCAAGATTAGAAGCTGAACGTAAAGTTAAAGAACAAAAAGCTCAAGAACTTGCTAAGAAATTCGCAGCTGAAGCAGAAGCAGCTAAAGCAGCTCAAGAAGCTGAAAAAGCAGAAGAAGCAACTGAAGAAGCAAAAGCAGAAGCACCAGAAGCTAAAGCTGAAGAAAAAGTAGAAGCTAAAGTTGAAGAAAAAGCTGAAGAAGAAAAAGCTGAAGAAACAACTGAGAATACTCAGGAGTAATTATGTTTTTTGGTAAGGAAGAATTAATAAAAATTGCAGAAATCCAAAGAACACACGGAGTTGACGGCAAAGTTTTATTAAACATCAGCCAAGATTTCGATAAAAGTATTTTCACAGAAGATTTACCGGTTTTCCTGATTATTGATGGAATGCCGGTTCCTTTTTTTATAGAACACAGTAAAAGCCAAGGTAAAAATGTTGTCGTTAAATTACGGCATATAGAATCTTTAGAAAAAGCAGAAAAATTTGTCGGAACAGAAATTATGACTTTAAAATCCTTGTTTGACGATTTTGACGAAGATGAAGATAACGAGAAAGACATTGAAGGCTATAGTGTTTATGATAAAAAATTTGGATTCATCGGTCAAGTGTGCATGCTTAACAATATTCCTGGAAATCCTGTGATAGAAATAAATTTTAAAGAAAAAATTATAATTATCCCTTACGCGGAAGATATTATTCTCGAAATTAATGACGAGAAAAAAGAAATACAAATCTCTGCACCCGAAGGACTTATTGATTTGTATTTGGAAATGTAGTTTGGGTTTTGGCGGGATTTTTGCCAACTTGTTGCAAAAATCATGACAAAACCAACACAAAGGACTATTAAATTTTACAACAAATTTCAATATTTAGCTTTTTTCTCTTAACTTTGGACAAAACTTTAACGAATGAAAAACAAAATATTTCTCTTAGATGCTTACGCACTGATTTTCAGGTCGTATTATGCTTTTATAAAAAATCCACGTATTAATTCAAAAGGCTTAAACACATCTGCAATTTTTGGATTTGTGAATACTTTAGAAGAAGTTTTAAACAAAGAAAAACCAAGTCATATCGCAGTTGTTTTCGACCCTTCTGGACCAAATTTTAGACATGAAATTTTTCCTGAATACAAAGCTAACAGAGAAGCAACACCCGAAGACATTAAACTTTCTGTTCCATACATTAAGCAAATTCTAGAAGCATACAAAATTCCTGTTATTCAAGTAAGTGGTTACGAAGCCGATGATGTTATTGGAACACTTGCCAAAAAATTTGGAAATGCCGAAAACGATGTTTTTATGATGACTCCCGATAAAGATTATGCTCAATTAATTGATGAAAACATCTTTATGTTTAAGCCTGCACGCGGTGGAAAAGCTGCGGAAGTTATTGGTCTAACAGAACTTAATCAACAATATGGAGTTAGCGATCCCGAACAAGTAATAGATATTTTAGCATTGTGGGGAGATACATCTGATAATATTCCCGGCGTTCCAGGAATTGGCGAAATAACTGCCAGTAAATTAATTGATAAATTTGGAAATATCGACAGTATTTATGCAAATATTCACAAATTAGTTGGCAAACAAAAAGAAAGCTTAGAAAAAAACAAAGAACAATTATATCTGTCTCGACATTTGGTTACTATTGACACAAAAGTGCCTGTAGAAACAAATATGGAAGAGCTAAAATTAGAAGAGCCTGACTTTGTAAAACTCAACCAAATTTTTGATGAATTAGAATTTAGAACTTTAAAAAACAGAGTTATTGGCGAAAATATTAGTCAAGTAAAACAAAAAACTGCTCCAAGCCAAGGCAATCTGCAATTAGATTTATTTTCTTCAATTCCAAATTCTGAAAATGTCCAAGCTGAAATACCTGACATTACAACAAATAATAGAGATGTTGATTATAAACTTATAGAAACTCTTTACGAAATTGAAGATTTAATCCCAAAACTAAACGAACACAAAGAAATTTGTTTAGATACAGAAACTACAAGTCTTGATATAATGCAAGCCGAAATTGTTGGAATTTCTTTATCAGTTG
The DNA here is from genome assembly GCA_002412425.1 of Bacteroidales bacterium UBA5219. Classification (GTDB taxonomy): domain Bacteria; phylum Bacteroidota; class Bacteroidia; order Bacteroidales; family ML635J-15; genus Bact-19. Next base: position 87,829 of record DHVB01000077.1, read on the forward strand.
TCGAAAATCAAGCTTATTTTATTATTCTTCCTCAAGGTTTTGATACTGCTAAAGAGATTTTAGAAATGTTTAATCCAATTTTTCAAAATAAAGAAAAAGTAATTATTGGACAGAATTTAAAGTATGATTTAGAAATTTTAGATAAATATGGAATTAATGTAAAAGCACAATTGTTTGATACAATGATTGCTCATTACTTAATCGAACCAGAACAAAAACATGGAATAGATTTTCTTGCGGCTACTTATTTGAATTATACAATGATTTCGTATGAAGATTTGGTTGGCAAAGGAAAAAATGAAAAACATATCAGAGATGTTGACACTAAATTACTCAGTTTTTATGCTTGCGAAGATGCTGATATTACTTTAAAACTTAAAAACATATTCACTCCTATTTTAAAAGAAAATAATTTAGAACCTTTATTTTTTGAGGTTGAAATGCCATTAGTAAAAGTTCTTGCCAATATGGAAAAAACTGGAGTTAGTTTAGATGTAGAAATAGTAAAAGAGCAGTCGCAAATTTTAAGAAAAGAACTTTTACAAATAGAAGAAAAAATTTATGAACTTGCTGGAGAGACATTTAACATAGCTTCTCCAAAGCAGTTAGGAATTATTCTTTTTGAAAAATTAAAAATTATTTCAAATCCTAAAAAAACAAAAACCAAACAATATAGCACTGGCGAAGAAGAACTTTTAAAACTTAAAGACCTTCATCCTATCATCAATGAAATTTTGGAATTTAGAAGTATTAATAAATTAATAAATACTTATGTAGATGTTTTACCACAATTAGTAAATCCAAAAACAAACAAAATTCACACAAGTTTCAATCAAACAGTTACAAGCACAGGTCGTTTAAGTTCTAATAATCCAAATTTACAAAACATTCCTATTCGAGACGAAAGAGGTAGAGAACTACGTAAAGCTTTTGTTGCTTCTGATTCTGAGCATGTATTTTTATCTGCTGACTATTCTCAAATTGAGTTAAGAATTATGGCTCATGTAAGCGAAGACAAAAATATGTTAGACGCTTTTAATAAATTTAGTACAGATATTCACTCTGCCACAGCTGCTCAAATATTTAAAGTTGATGCTGAAAATGTTACACGCGAAATGAGAAATCAAGCAAAAACTGCAAACTTTGGAATTATTTATGGAATTTCAGCCTTTGGTTTAGCACAACGCTTAAATATTTCACGTACTGATGCTAAAACTTTAATTGACAATTATTTTGAAACTTTCCCTGGCGTAAAAGCTTATATGGAAGCAAGCATAGCAAAAGCACGTGAAAATCAATATGTAGAAACAATTTTCGGAAGACGCAGAAAGTTAGCCGATATAAATAGCAACAATGCAATAGTCAGATCTTATGCTGAAAGAAATGCTATAAATGCACCAATACAAGGCTCAGCAGCAGATATTATAAAATTGGCTATGGTAAACATTTGCAAAAAATTTGAAGAAAACAATTTAAAATCAAAAATGATATTGCAAGTCCACGACGAACTAAATTTTGATGTTTACAAACCCGAATTAGAGCAAGTAAAACAAATTGTTAAGGACGAAATGCAAAATGTTGTAACACTCAAAGTCCCACTAATTGTAGAAATTGGAGTTGCCGACAATTGGTTAGAAGCACATTAAAAAATTATTTTTTAGGTAATTTATCTTCAACATATTTGAAGAAATATTTCTCGAAATTTTCTGATGGTGAAGGTGCCGGAGACATTAATAAACTTCCACGTGTATCAACTAAAAAATAAGTTGGGTATGTATCAATTTTATAAGTAGATATTGTTTGTGAGTTTATTTCCGTAAATAAAAAAGTCCAGCCAAATTCGTTTTTATTAATATATGCTTTGGCACTTTCAATATCGCTGTCTGTAAGAATAGTTACAAAATTACATACTTCTTTATATCGTTTGTGAAGATTTCCCATCATAGCAAATTCCAACTGACAAGAATAAGTTTTGGTATTTGCAAATTGAATATAAGTGTATTTATTTTTAAATTCTTTTAAGCTATGCATTTCTCCTGCTGTATCAGGCAGTTCAAATGGAGGAGCTATTGTTCCTTTTGCCATGCTTAAAACATTGTCAGCAATATTTTGAGCCACATCTTGATGAAAAGGATATTGTGTAGAAAGATGTACAGAGTCTAAAGTCAATAAAAGTGGCAACCATTGTAAATTACCCCCACCAAAAGCATCATTAAGTCCTTTTAAAATTACCAATTCTTGAAATTGATTGTTTCTGAGAGATAAATTCCTGCTTAAAAACTTCTTCAAACGACTGATACTATGCCCATAAGTAATTATTGCGTAAAGAGAATCGCCGTGAGGTGCAACTAATAACAAATCAAAATATTTAGCATAAATATTATTAAACAAATCCATGTAAGCAGGATTGTCGTAAAGCACAGGAGCTTTAGTGTAATAGCTATAAACTATTTGGTCTTCATACTGTTTTTGAGTTGCTATATTTTTTAGAGCAGCAATTCTATATTTTTTATAATCTTGAAAATATTGATTATCGTAATTATTAAACTTTGAATTTATCTCTGTAATAAAAGTATCAACATCTGTTTGCAAGCCATTTACATATAATTCAATATATTTTAAATCTAAATAACGAAAATAGTAATAATCAAAATCTAAAATTAAATAATTCAAATCTGTTGGTTGCATATTTTTAATCCCGATTTGAATTGTTTCACTACTAAAAAATGGATTAAAAATATCTGATAGAGATTTTTCTTGAAATGGTGGCAATATCAATTCATAGCTTGCATCAGGCTCTGCATAAAAATATGCATGATAAATTCCAAATTCTGCAAACACATATGTTATATCGTCAACTTCAAAATTAACATCAAACTTACCATCTTTATCGATTTCTAACTCAAACAATTGCTTTTTTATAAAAGTTATTCTATCCGAATATTTATAAAAGATTATCGTATTTGAAGCATATTCTTTAGCCTCACCAAATATATGCACATTGCCAGCTCTAAGCCCAAAACTCAAGGCTATGAATAATATAAAAATCGTTTTTTTTAAATTTATCATATTTTTATGCAAATACTTTTTTCAATATCACTATTATAACTTGAATTAGTATCACTTTATTTTATCAGCCAACAATAAAAAAAAGACGGTGTCTCATAAGCTCTTACTTTTAACCAATGAGACACCTTTCTTTTCTCAAAATAATTTTCCAAATAACAAAGAAAAATCAAGGTGTATTAGAAGTGTTCAAATGCAAGGACTTTTAACTTTTAACTGAGTATGACAGTTGGACACTTATAATACACCGTTATAATTTACTTAGTTGTTCTAATATCAAGTTCACTCATAATATGCTTACAATCATATAGTTTGTCGATTACCCAAACCACATATCTAGCATCAACATTAATTGTTTGTTGTAGTTCTGTGCTAAATAACAGATTACTACACAACCACTCCCAGTTTCCGTCAAAAGCTAAGCCGATTAACTCACCTTTTCCGTTAATTACTGGCGAGCCTGAGTTTCCACCTGTAATATCATTATTGCTCAAAAAGCAAATTGGTAAGTCTCCAGTTTTGTCAGCATATCTACCAAAATCTTTTTTAAGAATTTTTTCTTTAAGCTCAGCAGGAACAATAAATTCATCATCAGTAGGATCTTCTTTTTCTAAAATTCCTTTTGAATAAGTAACATAGTGATAATCAACACCATCACGAGGTTTGTAAGAATTAACTGTGCCATATGTTAAACGTAAAGTTGAGTTTGCATCAGGATAAAAAGTTCGATTAGCTTGAAATTCTCTTAAACCTTCAATAAATAATCTTTCGTTAACACCTATATCATTCATTGCACCTACATATGCCATTTGTATTGCAAATACATCTGTAAAAATATTACTAACAAAACTATAAATAGGATCTGAATTTAAAGCTTTATAACTTGGTTTTGCTAAAAAAGCGTCCATTCTTGCTTTATCTGTAAAAATAGATTTAGTATAAACTGCTTGAGCAAATTTTTCTATTGACTCTTCTTCAGTTTTTGCTTTAAAATTCTTAAAAATATAATTATTAAACACAGAATTACGTCTTTCTGCTGGTATATCGGCAATATACAATTTTAGAGAAGCTTCAAAAACTTTTCTATCTGTGTTTGGGAAATATTTGTCAAACATTCCTTCACTCATTTGTTTTAAGTTTTCAACAGTAGCATCTATGGCAGTTTGATTATTTTTTGCATCTTTTAAAAGATTAGCAAGATTCATAAATGCTTGAGCATTCATAACATTATCGCCACTTTGTAAAAGACCTAATGACAAGTAAATCATATCAAGAGTTGCTGGTCCGAAAGCTTCGTAACCTTGTTTTAAACTACTCAACACTTTTCCATATTTTGCATTTCTAGCTTCGTCGCTTTCTACCCATTTTTGGAAATCTTTTTCTAATTGTTCTTTTTGTTGAATAGCATCTGTAGTTTTAAGTGTTAGGGCTTCTCCCTTGAACAATTTATGTCCATTTGCACTTGATGCATAAGAGTCAGATTTTGCTAATCTAACATTAATATCTGCATCCATGTCAACTTTTAAAGTTTTTAATTGTGTTTCTAGAATAGTAACAACTGCTGGATTAAAGAAATCTCTTTTATAAATCATTCCATAAGAGCTAAGATATCTTTCTGTTTGTCCTGGATAGCCGACAATCATTGCAAAATCTCCCTCTTCCACTCCTGCTATAGATACTGGAAGATAATGAAGTGGCTCATATGGTACATTATCTTTGTTATATCCTTTTGTTGGTTTTCCATCTGGAGACATATAAACTCTAAAAACTGAAAAATCGCCTGTATGACGGGGCCACATCCAGTTGTCGGTATCTCCACCAAATTTTCCTATTGATTGAGGAGGTGTTCCTACAAGTCGTACATCACCAAACACTTCGTAAACAAAAAGATAATATTCGCCACCTTGATACATCTCGGAAACAGAAGCTTCGTAGTGAGTGTCTTTTTTGGCTTCTTCAGCAATTTCTTTCATTGCTTTACTTACCATTTTTTCTCTTTCTCCCTCAGAAGTTTCGTCTGTAACTCCATTTAATACTCGAGCAGTAACGTCTTCAATTCTTACAACTCTGCTCACTCTCATATCACTAGCCGAAAGCTCTTCATCATAAGATTTTGCCCAAAAACCATCATCAAGATAATTATGTTCTGGAGAGCTTAGCTTTGTAATTGCTTCATAACCGCAGTGGTGGTTTGTAAATAATAAGCCTTTAGCACTAACTATTTCACCTGTACAAAATCCCATTCCTTGAGAGTTTTGCAATTGAAAAATAGCATCTTTCAAACTTGAATTATTTATGCTGTAAATTTCTTCAGCAGTTAACTTGCAACCAAGTTTTTGCATATCAGCATAATTTAATTGAGCTATTTTATTTAATAGCCACATACCTTCGTCTGGAGTTGTAAATGCTACAAGTGAGAACCAAACGCTAATAAATAAAAAGATAAGTTTTTTCATAAAAATAATTTTAATATTTAATAATTCTTTAGTTAACAAAGTTGCGAAAAAAATATATAAAATAACCTTACTTTTCTTAAAAATATCTTAAAAGAATTAAAGTTTAATAAATTTTGATTGTATTTTATAATTCTGACCTAATAGTTCAATAAAATAAATTCCTGCTGGCAACAAAGACACATCAATATCTAAAACTTGATTTACAAATTGCTTTTTAGAAGTTTTTATCATGCAGTTTCCTTTTGCATCTGATATAGAATATTTAATTTTTCCAGGCAAATTTACCATTATACTTATTTTATCATTGGTGGGATTAGGATATATCTCACAAACTGAATGTAAATTTTCTTCTTTTAATCCTAATGTTGAAAGTTTAATTTCATAAAGAGATTGCACGTGTCCTAAAAAATTTTCATTTGAAAACCAAAGCCTGTCATTGTCTCGAAAAATTATTGCTTCTGTCTGATAACCGTTCAAGCTCAACTCATATCTTAGATTATTTCCACCAAAAAAATCATTATTATCAAAATCGGATAAAACGACTAAAAATGACGGTGCCGGAATGCCATACACATAGCCAATTAATGCTATTGTATTTGTTTCTGGATTGTAATCAGCTCCGCACACTAAACCTTGTGTATCCAATGTATCTAAACGTTGAGCCATATAATGACCCGGAACTTTTGGTAAAGAATACAAGTAACATTTTTTATTTACCCAATTTTTTGAAAAAAGGTATAAGCTATCATCTTTGGCAATAAAAGCTTCACAGTCGAAATCGGTATCATTAGACTTATCTATAGCTTCTGGATATATACTTGGATCATAAGTAAAATAAATAATATCCGATGCTACTGAATCAAGTTGTTCATTATCCAAATCTGCAAGTAAAATTCTATAAATTTTTAAATCTTCTCTAGTTCCACTACTATTATTGCCAAAATCACCTATATATAAATATTCTCCATCATGGCAAATATCTTCCCAGTCTATATTTGTGGCATTTAAAATTAACTTTTCTTCTAAAACAGAGCCGTTAATAGAGTCAATTCTATACAATTTAGGATCACCACCAGAGTCGTTATGTGTCCAAACTTTGTTATTATAAATAATTAATCCTGATGTTTCGGATACTACTTCATCTAAAGTGGTAATTAAAACAGGATCAATTTTTTGAGAAAAACTAAATACAGGAATTATAATAAATAAATATATTATAAATATTTTTTTACTCTTCATCTTTGAATTCTCTCATAAATTCTTCAGCTTTTTCAACCATTTCTTTTGAGCCTACAAAAAATGGCACTCGTTGATGAATGTTTGTAGGTTGAATTTCTAAAATTCTATTTCCATAACCATCTGTTGCCTTTCCTCCTGCTTGTTCTGCAAGAAAAGCTATAGGATTACATTCATACATAAGTCTAAGTTTTCCATTTGGTGCAGAAGCTGTTTTTGGATATAAATATATGCCACCTTTCAACAAATTTCTATGAAAATCAGCAACTAAAGAACCTATATATCGCGAAGTAAGAGGACGACCAGTTTCTTTATCATTTTCTTGGCACCATCTCAAATATTTTTTTACACCTGGTTCAAATTTCACATAATTACCTTCGTTTATAGAATAAATTTTTCCATTTTTTGGTGTTACCATAAAATAATGCGACATACAAAACTCACCTATCGAAGGGTCATAAGTAAAACCTGTTGTTCCTAAACCTGTAGTATAAACCAACATAGTTGATGAACCATATATTATATAACCTGCTGCTACTTGTTTTGTTCCGGGCTGTAAAAAATCTTCTTTAGTAACTTTTTCTCCAACTGGTGAAATCCTTCTATAAATCGAAAAAATTGTACCTACAGAAACGTTGACATCAATATTTGAGCTACCATCTAGCGGATCCATACAGATAACATAGTTTCCTTCTTTCGACATTTCGTCATCAAACACTACTATTTCATCGCATTCTTCGGAAGCTATACCACAAACGATACCAGAAGCTTGCAAAGCTTTTGTAAAAACTTCATCAGCATAAACATCAAGTTTTTGTTGAGCTTCGCCTTGAATATTGATATGGTCGGCTTCGCCAATAATACTTGTTTCTAATCCAGCTTTGTTGATTTTATTATTTACAATCTTAGCTGCTAAACCTATGTGCATCAGCAATCTAGAAAGTTCGCCTTTAGCATAAGGAAATGCCGATTGTTTTTGAATAATTACCTCATTTAAAGTTAAAATACGTGAACTTGCCATAAAGATTTATTTTTTTGCTAATTTAAGTTTTTATTTTCTCTTTTCACAAAAAAATTTTTACTTTTACATCAAATTATATTTTTTATTATACAAATTCAAATTTATTATTATGAAATTAAAAAAAACACTATTATTAATTATTCCTTTATTTTTATTTAGCTGTGTAGTTCAGCAAGATATTGTCTTTAATAAAGATTTTTCAGGCTCGTATAAATATTCTATAGATTTTAAAGAATATGTTAAATACCTAAAAGCAGAAGTTGATGAAAAAACTGATGAAGAAAATTATTTATCAAATATAGATTTTGAAGAATATTTAAATTTTGTGAAGTCTGGTTTAGAAAATATTTTAGGAATTGAAAATTTAAAAATTGTAAATAATGCAGAAGAAGGCGAAGTTTATTTTTCTTACGATTTTGCCGATATAAATACATTGAACCAAGCACTTCGTTATTCAAATTTGGATACAAAAACTAATGAATACTCATCTTACTTTGAGAAAAAATGTAAAACAATAACTTATGTTAGACCAAAAATCCATACAGAAGAAAATAAAAATATAGAAGATGAAAATAAAATAGATTTTGATGATAACAGCTTATTTACTTGGGTGTTTAATTTAGAATTTGCAACAGATGTTAAAAAACACAACTTAGCAAACGATACAACTATTTCAATTCAAAAAGGTGGCAGAAAATTTACAGAAACCAATAATATTTATGATTATACTAACAAAGAAACAAAATGGGAGTTTAAATTGAAGTAAAATCAACTTATTTTTTCATTATTAATTTTGTTGTAAGTTTAGAGTTTTTTAAATAAACATTCACAAAATAAATTCCCGACTTAAATGTTGATAAATCTAAATTACCTACATATCTCTGTTTATTTATTATTTCCTTACCTGCAATATCTGTTATGCTAATAAAAATATCAGCTTTAATATTTTCATCAACATTACCTATATTAATATAAAGTATAGAATTTGTTGGGTTAGGAAAAACAGAAATTTGATTATATAGAATTTCATTTGTAAAAACTTGTGTAACAACAGTTAGATTTAGAGTAACAGTGCTATCGCAACCAAATTCATTAATTAAATGAGATACATATTCACCTGTCTCTGTTAATTCTTGATTATTAAACACAAATGTTTCACCTTCATTAATAGTTTCGTTTAAAATTATTTCATTTGTAGGGTTAACAATCAGATTTAGAAATACAATACTATCGCAAGACTGTGCTGAACTTAATTCAAGTGTATATTCACCTGTTTCAAAAATTTCTTCATCACCAAATAAATAATATTCACCTTCGCAAATAGTATCTTTTAAGTTTGTTTCAAATTGTTCAACAAATTCCAAATTCAAATTCACTACACTATCACAACCATAAACAGTTTCAAATGTGTGAGCAATGTTTGTGTTTTCAGTATAAGTTGCGCCTGCAAATTCGTAAGAACTTCCAACACAAAGTTGAATATGTGTTGAATTATTATAAATAGGATTTACTGTTAGGTTTAAATAATGCTTATCATAACAACCATTAGAATTTTCAACAGCTACTTCATGAGTTCCTGCCTCGCTAAATTCTTGATCGAAAAAAGTATAAGAACCACCTTGGCAAATAGCAACATTCTGGATTGAACTTTCTGAAGGAAGAATTGTAATACTTTGATTAATTACTGCACTAGGACAAATATCTGGATTAGATGAGTTCATTGATTTTACATCAAATTCTATTATTGGGTTTTCTGCGTCATAATCTGGAATTATACCCGAAAGACTTGCAGTTTTTGCTATTTCATCAAACGTTACACTTATCCAGTCTGGCAACGATAACTGATCTATCATATTATCATTATCACCAAGTCTATAAGTTAAAAAAAGTTCATCACCTGAGCAATATTCAGTTTCACCTTCGAGAAAAGTAATTTCACTTTCACTACAAACTGGAATTATTATTTCGCTAGTAAACAAAGTTTCTGGACTAGTGCAAGACGAAGCTGCTTTGTCGGAATGTGAAGTCCCCGCAGTACTACAATATTCGTTACCATTAGACTGAAAACTTGTTAAAATACTAGAACCCGAATTTGAGCATTTTTGAATTTCGACTTTAAATTTATATAGTCCTGGTTCGGTAAAATTCATAGATAGAACTATAGGACGATTTCTATTAACACACCAATTATCAAAAATGCCAAGAGTAAAAGCTATGTAGGTTGTAAACATCGGTTTTATACTTATATACCCACTACCAGAACTGATAGTTTGAGTAACATAATTTTCTCCTTGTCCTCTAACTGCAAATTCTGCATGTCCATATTCTTCTATACTCGAAATAGGCGTTGTGAAATCATCTTTAAAAACTTTATAATAAATAGCACATAAATCATCAACTAAACCATAAGAATATACTCTTGCTGTACATTGCACTTCTTGCCCAACAGAATAATAATCATCTAATTCTGTATATTCAATTTCTGGGACATTAGCTGTATATTTTTGCGATAATAAAATATTGGAATGCAAAAACAATAGTAAAAATAAAAATTTATAACTTAACTTTATCATAGTTTAATTTTATAGTGTTTACAAAACTTCAAACATAATAATATTTTTTTAATTCCAAACCTGAAAATAAAAAACATATTAAATTAGTTTTAATCCAAGCAAGTGTGGTTGTATTCTCAAGAATACAATTTTAATTATATTTTGTATTTTCTAAAATACAATACAATTTTATTGACTTGGAAAAATTGCAACTTTATAAACTTTTAACTGAGTTATTGTGTTGCCAAAATTAAGTTAAAAGGTAAAAGTTAAAAGTTACAAGCGGTTTTTTGCTTGGCATTCCTTTATGAACTTTTAACTTTACAAACTTTTAACTTTTGTGTCCTTTTGTGCCCTTTTGTGTCTTTTGTGGTTCAAACAATAGACGCGTCAGCCACTTTTAACTTTATACTTTTAACTTTCGACTTTCAACTTTCAACTTTCAACTTTTAACTTTTAACTTTTAACTTTTAACTGATTTCGCTGCAATAGTTTCAATTTCTATCATAGCATCGAGTGGCAATCCTTTTACAGCAAAAGCAGCTCTTGCAGGAGGATTATTTGGATAATATTTTCCATAGACCTCATTCATCGCTTTAAAGTTTGCCATATCGCTAAGCAGGCAAGTTGATTTAATTACATTATCAAAACTGTATCCTGCTTCTTTTAGGATAGCTTCAATATTTTTCATTACTTGTTCGGTCTGTGCTGTAATTCCTTCTGGAATTTTTCCTGTTTCAGGATTTACTGGCACTTGTCCGCTAATAAAAAGCATTCCATTCGCTTCTACTGCTTGGCTGTATGGTCCAATTGCTTTTGGTGCTTTTTCTGTACTAATTATTTTTTTCATTTTATTTAAAAATTAAAATTTATATTCTTTTGGTTCTAGTTCACCTTGTAAAACCATAAGTCCATTCATTGCAAGAGCTAACATTTCATCTTCACCAGGATAAACTTTCATAGGTGCAATAAAACTTGTCATTTCGTCAATAAAAGAACAAAATTGTTTATTGTGTGCTATGCCACCTGTTAAAAGAATTGCATTAACTTCTCCTTTTAGTACTGTTGCACAAGCCCCTATTTCTTTTGCAACTTGGTAAGCCATTGCATTTGATATAAACTGAGCTTTTTCATCTCCTTCTTTGGCTCTCATTTTAACTTCATATGCATCGTTTGTATTTAAGTAAGCGGCAAAACCTCCTTTTCCTTTTATCATCAAACCAATTTCTTCTTTTGTATATTTTCCGCTAAAACAAGCAGATACTAATTGTGCTGTTGGCAATGTGCCTGAACGTTCTGGCGAAAAAGGTCCATCACCATTCAAAGCATTGTTAACATCAATTACTCTACCTTTTAGATGTGCTCCAACAGAAATGCCTCCGCCAAGATGTACAACAATTAAGTTCATTTCTTCATAAACTTGATTTGTTTCACGAGCATATCTTCTAGCAGTTGCTTTTTGGTTTAAAGCATGAAAAATCGAAATTCTTTTAAAATTTGGATGTCCTGTGATGCGAGCAATTTCTTCCAATTCGTCAACAACAACAGGATCTGCAATATAAGCATTAACATTATCCAAGTTTTTTGCAATATCATCTGCTATTAAGGCTCCTAAATTACTTGCATGCTCTCCAAAAGGCGAATTTATCATGTCGTTTTTCATTTCTTCATTTACTTTATAAACACCTGATGGAATAGGTTTATTTAGCCCTCCTCTACCCATGACGCATTGAATTTGATTTATGTCAAGTCCTGCTTCTTTAAGTTCGTTTAAAATAGTATTTTTTCTAAACTCATATTGATCAGTAATCTTGGCAAAACCTTTTAATTCGTCTGTTGAATGTTTTATATTTTTTAAAAATATATTCTTTTCATTTTCAAAAATTGCAATTTTGGTTGAAGTAGAACCTGGATTTATTGCTAAAATTTTATATTTCATAATTTTATACCTATTTTAATTTATATTATTTTGCTGATAATGCTGCTAAAGCAATTGAATAAGTTTTTATTTCGGCAGAATCGCCACGTGATGACAAAACAGCAGGACATTTTGCTCCAACAAGCATTGCTGCTAATTTTGCACCTGCTAATTTTACTGAACCTTTATAAAAAACATTTGCTGCTTCTATATTTGGAAAAACTAAACAATCTGCTTGTCCAGCAACTACAGATTTTAATTTTTTAATTTCAACACATTCTTTATCAATAGCTACATCTAAAGCTAAAGGCCCATCGACTAAAGCTCCTTTTATTTGTCCACGCTCTGCCATTTTTGAAATTATTGCTGCATCAACACAAGATGGCATACTAGCCGATACTTGTTCAGTAGCTGCAATTAAAGCAAGTCTTGGTTGTTCAATACCTAAATCATGAGCAACATTAATTACATAGTTTGCAATTTGAATTTTCTGATTCAAATCTGGATAAGGAATTACTGCTACATCACTAACAACCAAAAGTTTTGGATATCCTTCCAACTCCATAACCACAACATGTGACAAAGTTGCCTTTGGGGGTAAAAGTCCAGTTTCTTTATTCAAAATAGCCCTCATATATTTGCCTGTACTAACCAAACCTTTCATTAAAAAGTCTGCTTCTTTGTCGTTTATTAGCTTTACAGCTAGATTTGCAGCTTTGGTTTCGTCTGTTTCATGAACTATTTTAAACTTTTTTACATCTATATTCTCCTGTTTGCATACTTCTTCTATACGATTTGTATCTCCCACCAAAATTCCTTCTACTATACCTAAATCAATAGCATTACTAACGGCTTCTATAGTGTGAGCATCATTAGCAAAAGCTACCGATAATCTTTTGCGAGATTTTGACTTTACAACTTCAATAATATCATCTAATTTCGTTATATTCATTACTCGTTTGTTTTTTGTTATGATTAATTATTTTTTTAACACTAAATCCACAGTATCCATAGCAATCACTAATTCTTCGTCTGTAGTTATACTCATAACTTTAACTTTAGAACCTTCTTTGCTTAACACTTCGTCTTTACCGAATATTTTACTGTTTTTATCAAAATCAAAACTAATACCTAAATAGTCCATATCTCTAAAAACAAGATCACGTATATGTCCAGAATTTTCGCCAATTCCTCCTGTCATAATTATTAGATCTACTCCATTCATTATTGCAGCATAAGCTCCGATATATTTCTTAACTCTATGTGCATACATATCTAAAGTTAGTTTTGCTCTTTCGTTACCTGCTTCACTTTCTGCTTGTAAATCTCTCATGTCTGATGATATTTCAGAAACTCCATTTACTCCGCATTGTTTATTTATAAATGAATTTGCTTGAGAAATGCTAAGTTTTTCTTTTTCCATAATAAACAATAATGCACCTAAATCAAGGTCTCCTGTTCTAGTGCCCATCATTAGCCCTTCTACTGGTGTAAATCCCATTGAAGTATCAACTGATTTTCCATTTTTAATTGCAGTAATTGAAGCTCCATTACCCAAGTGGCAAGTTATGATTTTCTTTTCATTAAAATTCCAACCCAATATATTACAAGCTTTTTGAGCAACAAATTTATGACTTGTTCCATGGAAACCATAACGTCTTATTTTGTAATTTTCATACATTTTATATGGTACTGCATACATATATGAACTTGCTGGCATTGTTTGATGAAAAGAAGTATCAAAAACTGCTGTTTGTGGAACTTTTGGTAATATTTTTTGAATAGCTCTAATTCCTAATAAGTGTGCAGGATTATGTAATGGTGCTAAATCTATACAAGCTTCAATTTTACTAATTGCTTCTTCATCTAATTTCACACTTTTTGTAAAATATTCGCCACCATGAGCTACACGATGTCCTACAGCATTAATTTCGTCTAAAGATGAAATAACTCCATGTTCTTTGCTCAACAAAGCATCTAAAACTAGATTAATACCTACTGTATGGTCTGAAACTGGAGTTTCTAATTCAAACTTTTGATCTTTATTATTTTTATGCTTGATCATACCACTTGGCAAACCAATTCTTTCTACAAGACCTTTAGCTTTCAATACTGGTTCTTTACCCATATCAAGAAGTTGATATTTGATTGATGAACTTCCGCAATTTAGAACTAATACATTCATTTTATTATTTTTTAGATTAAGTTTATATAATTATTTTTTCATTCCCACTGCTTGGTTTACTGTAATAGCAACTAAGTTAACTATATCGTCAACAGAACAACCTCTTGACAAATCGTTGATTGGAGCAGCCATTCCTTGTAAAATAGGTCCTACTGCTTCTACTCCAGCAATTCTTTGAACTAATTTATATGCAATATTTCCAGCTTGCATAGTTGGGAATACAAGCACGTTTGCATTTCCTGCTATTTTACTTCCTGGTGCTTTTTTCTGTCCAACTTCTGGTACTATTGCAGCGTCGCTTTGCAATTCACCTTCAATCATCATATCTGGAGCCATTTCTTTTGCTAGTCTTGTTGCTTCAACAACTTTATCAACCATTTCGTGTTTACCCGAACCTAAAGTTGAAAAACTTAACATTGCAATTTTTGGTTCAAAACCAGCAATTGTTCTTGCAGTATTACCGGTTGCCACAGCAATTTCGGCTAATTCTTGTGCTGTTGGATCTGGTTGCACTACACAGTCTGCAAATACCATTAAACCATCTTCGCCAAATTTTTTGTCATTTAAAATCATTATAAAAGCACCAGAAACAACTGAAATGCCTGGTAAAGTTTTTACAACTTGAAAAGCAGGACGAAGCACATCACCTGTAGCATTATCTGCACCAGCAACTTCACCATCAGCATCACCTGCTTTTATCATTAAAGTTGCTAAATATAATGGGTTCTCAACTAATTTTGAAGCTTCTTCTTTAGTTAAACCTTTTGATTTACGAAGTTCTACTAATAAATCGGTATAAGCTTCTTTTTTATCATGATTTTTTGGATCAATAATTATTGCATTTTTAATATTTGTCAAATTGTTTTCTGAAGCAGTTTTATTTATAACTTCAGGCGAACCTAATAAAATTATTTTTGCTAATTTTTCTTCAATAATCTGATTAGCTGCTTTTAAAGTTCTTATTTCTGTTCCTTCTGGTAGAACAATTCGCATTTCGTGTTTACGTGCGTTTTCTTTAATTTTTTGTAACAAATCCATTTTTAATATTTTTATTTAATTTTAATATTTAATAATTCTTTTTCTTCTATAAAGGCTTTTAATTCATCTCCAATTTCAAGTTTACCAACTCCTTTTGGTGTTCCAGTAAAGATTATATCTCCAATTTTAAGAGTTAAAAATTTAGAAACATATTCTATTATTTCATCAATATTAAAAACCATATTTTTAGTATTTCCCAATTGAACTAGCTCGCCATTACGCATGAGTTTGAAGTTTATATTATTTACATCTTCAATTTCTTCTATTGGTATCCATTCCGAGAGCATTGCCGAGCCATCAAAAGCTTTTGCAATTTCCCAAGGCAATCCTTTTTCTTTACAATCTCTTTGTAAATCGCGAGCGGTAACATCGATTCCAACACCTATATGACTATAATAGCGATGTGCAAATTTTTTATCAATATGTTTTCCTAATCTATGAATTTTTACGATTATTTCTAATTCGTATTGAATATCGTTTGAAAAATCTGGCAAATAAAAATCTTTTCCTGTTTGTAAAATACTTGAATCTGGTTTAAGGAAGAATACAGGTTTTTCGGGCAACACAGCATTCATTTCCTCGATATGATCTTTGTAATTATGTCCTATACAGATGATTTTCATTTTATAATAAAAAGAGACAAGCTATGTGCTTGTCTCGAAATTTTATTTTACTACTTGAATTTGATTTTTAAAAATAGGAGCTTTTACCACTTTAGCTTTTAATCTTTTATCTCTAACTCCGATAAAAATTTCGGTATCAACTTTCCAAAACCCTTTATTTAGATAAGCCATTCCTATTCCAACTTTCATGCTTGGTGACATAGTTCCTGATGTAACTTCACCTATTTCATTTCCTTCTGCATCATACACTAAATAATGCTGACGTGGAATTCCTCTATCAATCATTTCGAAAGGTTTTAACATTTTGCTTGCACCTTCGGCTTTAAGTTTTTCGTGATATTCTCTATTTACGAAGTCTTTACCGTCAACAAATTTTGTAATCCACCCTAATCCTGCTTCTATTGGTGAAGTAGTTTCGTTAATATCATTTCCATACAAGCAAAATCCCATTTCTAAACGCAAGGTATCTCTAGCACCAAGACCTATAGATTTTATTCCAAATTCTTCTCCTGCTTCAAAAACAGCATTATAAAGTTTTTCTGCATCTTTATTTTTTGCATATATTTCACAACCTCCAGCACCTGTATATCCAGTTATAGAAAAAATTACACTTTCAATTCCTGCAAAAGGAATTTCTTTAAAAGTATAATATTCCATATCTGTAATATTTGCACTTGTAAGTTTTTGCATAGCCTTTATAGCATAAGGTCCTTGAACTGCTAATTGGCAATATTCATCTGAAGCATTGATAAGATCTTCGCCAATTTTCATTCCCATTTTACTAGCAATTGCTGTACACCAAGCCCAATCTTTATCAATATTTGCAGCATTTACAACTAACAGATAAGATTCTGCATTAAAACGATAAACTAAAAAGTCATCAACTATTCCACCTTTATCATTAGGAAAGCAAGAATATTGAATTTTACCATCTGTCAAATCTAAAATATTGTTAGACGTAACTTTTTGTAAAAAATCTACAGCTTTTGGTCCTTTTACCCAAAACTCTCCCATGTGAGACACGTCAAAAACTCCAAGTTTTTCACGACAAGTAACGTGTTCGTCATTTATTCCTGTAAATTCAATTGGCATGTTATGCCCTGCAAATTCAACCATTTTGGCTCCTTTTGCAATGTGATAATTTGTAAATGCAGTGGTTTTCATTTTTTATGTATTTTATATAATATTTATTTTTTTAATTTATTTTTAAACTGGTAGCAAATTTAAAAAATTTTATTCAAAAATAAAACAATATTTACAACATATTTTTTACAAAATAAAATCTTTGTTTATATTTGCTTTTAAATAAGGTATGAGTTTTGCAATAAAAAACAATAACAATATTTTAATTAAAATTACAGTTATAGTAAAAAACAATTTATGATGAACAAGATATTTATTATAGGTCTAATAGTTTTATTTTTCGGTTCTATTTCATTTGCTCAGAACAATAGACAAAATGATAGTTTAATTAATTTTGTAGATATTAATAATAACAAGCAAGGAAAATGGGAAAAAAAATATTCCAATGGTCAAGTTAGATATAGAGGTTTTTTTGTGGACAATATCCCTACAGGAGTTTTTACATATTACTATCAAAATGGAAAAGTTAAATCAGTTTTGAATTATGATAAAAATGGTGGCTCTCAAGCCGAATTATTTTGGGATAATGGAAATTATGCAGCTAAAGGTTATTTTGACAGTGATAATAATAAACATCTAACTTGGAATATGTATTTTGAAGACGGTAAAAAGTCTGCAGTTATAAACTTCAATCATGGAGTAGCAGAAGGCAATGTTTTAATATTTTATCAAAACATCGAAAAATTAGCTTTAAATTGTAACTATAAGGCTGGTAAACTTGACGGTCAATACACAAAATATTTTCAATCTGGAGCTAAAATTGAAGAAGGTACATATAAAAATGGCACTCGAGACGGCTATTGGAAATTTTATTCAAATAGTGGTATGATTGATGAAGAAGGCATGTATGTAAATGGTGAAAAAGACGGTGAATGGAAAATTTATAGGGATAATCCAAAAGGCGAAATTGTAAATTACGACAAAGGCGTGCCTGATAATTGGGACGAATTAATGGAAGAATGGAGAGCAAAAGAAGAATGGGCTAAAGAAAATCAAAATAAATTTAAACAACCCGAAGATTATTTTGACAATCCTATTGAATTTTTTAAACCTAGCACAGACCCTAATACCCAAGTAGAATATAAGTTGAAATAACAACTATTTCTTTTAAAATAAAACAAACAATTTTAGAACTCCATCTAAGTCATTGATAATTAACAAACAAACAAATATTAATACTATTATTTTATTTTTTTAATTTTAATAACAAAAAATTTTATTTATATAAATATATTTTGTATCTTTGTATAAGTTTAATGATTAATAATTTACAAACTTAATTGTCAGAATTTCTTTGAAATATTATTCTCCCTGAGGTTAATGATACACTCTCAAATCCTTAATGCTACCTCTCAGCAGGCAACAGCAAATTATCCTCTTAATTAAATTTACAACAATTAACTTATTGTTAACCAAAGGGGGAATTCTGACAAGATATAATATTCGATTTTAATGTAATAATTTTCATGGTATAAAAAGTTTAGTTGATAAAACAAAAAAGGGCTGTTTCAAAAAAGACAGCCCTTTTTATTTGTATATTTTTATAAATTTAGAATTCTCTTCCAGTATCTTTTATAATTGAAGAGCCTGGTTGCCCTTGAGGAATTTCATCTTTTGCTTTTTCTTGTTCTTTATCTTTTCCGTACTCTGTTGAAATAACACTAAACTCAGTTCTTCTATTTAATTGATGAGCATCTTCTTTTTGTTTATTATCTTTAAGTCTATTGATATAATCTTCAGATAAAACATCTCCCTCTTTGAAGTATGGAAATTCTTTTGCTAATTCTTTTGTTATTTCTCTAGGTTCGCTTTTACCAAAACCTTTAGCTGTTAAACGATCAGTTTTTATTCCCTTAGAAATTAGATAATCAACACAAGATTTTGCTCTTCTCAAAGATAAATCCATGTTATAATCTGCTGCTCCTCTAAAGTCGGTGTGAGATCTAAGTTCAATCGTAATATGAGGGTTATCTTCTAAAGTTTTTACCAAACCGTCTAAAGATACAGTTGATTCAGGTAACAATGTAGCTTTATCATATTCATATAAAATATTAGGTAATACAATTACACGTGGTATTCTAGCAAGGTTTATAACTACATTTATTACCGTATCATATTCAATTTTCATTGTTGTAAATTGAACTGATGTTGCAAAATAATCTTTGCCACCATCTGCTTTGATTTTATAGTTTTTATTTACATCTAACTTATAATTAAAAGTTCCATTTTCTGAAGAAAGGAAGTCAGCCACAAGTCCATCATCATTAAATAAGCTAAGTTTCACATCTTTTAGCGTTCTTATTTTTAACATATCTGTAGTATCTCTAACTACACCATTTAAAGTTATAGACAGTGGTGGTAAAACAAAAGAATAAATATCATCTCCTCCTTTACCTCCTTTTCTATTTGAGGACAAATATCCAGTTTCTTCACTTCCATAAAAAATAATTCCAAAATCATCAAATGAAGAGTTAATAGGATATTTTAAATTTTCTATATCAGTAATATTTCCTTTGTCATCTTTAACAACTTTATAAATATCATACCCCCCCATTCCTTTATGTCCATCTGACGCAAAATATAAAGTTCCGTCTGCCCTTACTGTTGGGAACACTTCGTCTCCAAGACTATTTACTATTGGTCCTAGATTTATTGGATGTCCTGCATTGTTAGCTTTTATTGTAGATCTATAAATATCCATTCCGCCATATCCTGTTGGTGCTTCTCCCGAAAAATATAAATATTTATCATCTGTAGATAATGCTGGGTGTCCAACTTCATAATTTTCAAAGCCTGGAATATTTACTAACTGTGCTTCTCCCCAGACATTTCCTTTTTTACTAGCATAATATATTTTACAAGGCTCGTCCACTTTTTTGCCTGCTTTACATCTAGTAAAATACATTTCTGTACCTTTGTTTGATACTGTGCATGCACCTTCGTCATCTTCTGAATTAATTCCTCCTGCTACGGGTGTTGGTTCGCTCCATGACCCTTTTCTATCTTGAGTTACTGAAAATATATCTGTAAATTTTTGACCAGTTTTATAATTGCTTCTTGCTCCTATCGCTCCTTCTCTAGAGGTTGTAAAATACAATGTTCTGTAATCCTTGCTTCCCCATGCTGGAGAAAAGTCAAAACTTTGGGAGTTAAAACTTGAAACATTGGTAACTTTATATCTTGTTGGGCGACTGATCCACTTTGGAACGATAGAACAAGATTCCATTCCAGCAATTGCTCTATGGTCTTGAGGCGAAACTTGAAGATATTGTTTATAAACATCAATTGCATCTTCATATTTACCGTTCATTCTTAATGCATCTGCATAAAACAGCAAAACGTCAGGTTTAATAACTCCTTTTACATAATTATTTTTAGCAACTTGAAAATACAATTCTGATTTATCAGAGTCACCTAAATTTTTAAAACAAATACCAAGTTTGTAATTAACAGAGGCTTTATCTTCTTGAGTTCTCAAACTCGGAATAGCCTTCAAATAATAGTCTTTTGCTAATTCATACTGATATGTGTTATAATACTCATCTCCTTTGGTAATCAAAGAACTTTGTGCTGT
The DNA here is from genome assembly GCA_002412425.1 of Bacteroidales bacterium UBA5219. GTDB lineage: Bacteria > Bacteroidota > Bacteroidia > Bacteroidales > ML635J-15 > Bact-19. The sequence continues at coordinate 108,641 of DHVB01000077.1, forward strand.
TAATAACACCGGTATAATCATTACTAAAATAAAAAAAACAATATGTTTCATAGTCTTAGGTTTTTTCATTTAAAAACTGTTCAAATATAATAAACTTTATTTTTCTATATACACATCTCTTAAAAAATGTTTTGCTTCTGTTAATGTTTTTGTATTAACTATCTCTTTAGCAACACGATAGCCGTTTAATTTATAATAAATTATATAATCATTTTCAGGCAATAAGTCAATTTCATAGCTTCCGTTAGCGTCAGATTGTTGCGAATCCATCAAAATATATTCATCATTCATTACTTGTATATCCACATTTGCCATTTTTTCTTTTGTTATTTTATCATAAATTGTTCCCGAGAGCGTAAATTCTAAAGAAGGAAGCAGAAAATAATATAAATCTGATTTTCCCAAACCTCCAGTTCTTGTAGAAGATAAGAATCCCTCTTCTTTCATACCTATAAAAACTATGCCAAAATCGTCTCTAGATGAATTTATTGGAAATCCTAAGTTAGAAATTTCATACTTAATCCCTGAAATATGTTTAGCTCTAAAGATGTCAAAACCACCCATTCCTGGATGTCCATCAGACGAAAAATATAAATCTCCATTACTTCTAATATAAGGATGAATTTCATCAGCTTCAGTATTTATATAGTGTCCTAAATTTTGAGGGTAACCAAAAGGTGCATTTTTTCTTTCTCTAACAACTTTATAAATATCTTTTCCTCCTAAGCCTCCAAGTAAAGAGTCTGCTACAAAATATAAAGTTAATTCATCATCGCTAATTGCAGGATGTCCTATTGAAATATGTTCTGGTATTCCAAGAATTTCTACTTCTTTGATTTGTCCCCAATAACTTCCCACACGCTTTGCCACAAAAATTCTACAACCTTTATCCTTTTTTTTGTCGTATTGGCATCTTGTAAAATACAAATTATTTGATTTTCGATTTAAAAAAGCAGCTCCCTCCTCATCAACAGTATTTACTAAACCTGGTACAATAACAGGTTTTGACCATTTTCCAAATTTATCTTGTTCTGAAAAAAATAAATTTGAACAATATTCACCAGATTCAGGACTTATAGAAACATGAGTTGGAGCATAACGTCCCGAAGTAAAATAAATTTTGTGTTTGTTCCTAACTTCATAAAAGGGACAATAATCATGTTCGCCAGAATTTAAAATCGCAAACAATTCTACTTTATGGCGAGTTGGGTTTTCGATTGAAGAAAAAGTAAAATCTATACTTTCTATTCCTTTGTTTGCTAACTTATGCTCTGGTGCTAACTTTTTAAAAATTTCATACTGAATTAAGGCTGAATCATATTTTTGCAACATTTGTAAAGCTTCACCGTAATATAAATATTGTACAGGGTCGGAATATCCAAGGTCGATGGCTTTTTTAAAGTATAATGCAGATTCTTCTGGCTGAGATAGTTTTTTGTAGCAATATCCTATTTTAAATGATGATTCTGCAATAATGCGTGGTTTGTTTTTAGATTTTGCAATTTGAGTTAAATATAGCTGAATTGCTTGTGCATATTGTTCTTTGTCTAAAGCGACATTTGCATTTCTCAAATGCTTTTGCCCAAAAAATGTTAGTGGCAAAATTAAGCTTATTAACAAAAGAAAATATTTACTCATGTATGAATTTTTGAAAACGTAAAATAACAAAATTTTTACATTTTAAACAAATTTAAAATGTAAAAAACAAAAAAAACTGTCTTATAAATGCTCAAACACTTTTGAACACTTCTAAGACAGCTCAATTATTTGTGCCTTAATTTTATCTAAAGGCAACTCAACTAAGTTGTAGTTTGTAAAAATTATTTAAAACTTTCTAAATTTTCCATTAACTGACGCCGAGCGAAAAATATTCTACTTTTTACTGTACCTATAGGTAGATTTGTTTTGTCGGCAATTTCCTTGTACTTATATCCATCAACAAACAACTGAAAAGGTATTCTATAATCATCTTCTAAATTATCTATAGTTGATTGAATGTCTTTAGTATTAATACTGTTTTCAGCATTATACTCTTCGTACATAGTATTTTTTAAAATATACTCATCTTCTGTCTCGTCATTAATGGTGTTTTTTGCAGACAATTTAGTTACTTGATTCAAATATGTATTACGTAAAATTGTAAATAACCAAGCCTTAATATTATTATCGGCTGTATATTTATCGCGATATTGAATAGCTTTTACAAAAGTATCTTGAACTAAATCTTTTGCTGTCTCCATATCTTTGGTTAGACTAAGAGCGAAATATCTCAAACTCTTTTCTAAGTCTAATAGTCTTGTGTTAAATTCTTGTGTGCTCATTGTTTTATTATTTTAATTTTTTAATAATTGTATTTAAGTATTACAATGCGAAAATACAAAATTATTTTCAAATAATCCAAATTATTTAAATGTTTTTCATCAAGAATTTAACAAAAAACAGCCTTATTCTAAATAAGTAAATTTTTACATTTTAGTGCTATTAGTGCGTGTGTAAGAAATATTTATAGTTTGTATAAATTAGCGTTTATTCGATTTTTTTTTGTTTTTTTAGTCAATTATTAAAAATTAAACAACAATCCAGATATTCCTACAATTAGTCCAATGGTTATACTTATAGTTTTCATAATTACAAAACTCTTTTTTGATTCTGCTAACAGTGGTAGTGAACCATGTCCGTTTTGCACAATACTATTTGCCAACAAAATACTGAAAGGTATTGTTCCTTGCAAGAATAAAACTACAAACACTAAATGAGGTCCTGATTGTGGAATTATTCCTACTGCTATTGCTATTAGCAAAACAATAAAGAGGTGGTCATAAATCCAGTTTCCAAAATTTGCAAATTGTAATAAAATATTTACAGCTAGCAGAGTTACAAATATCCAAATTAAAATTTTAGGCAAATGTTTTTTTATTAGATGTTGCCACAAGTGTTTTTTTATAAAATGGTCTTTAGTAAAAAGTACTACAATCAGTGCAAAAAATGCAGATATTAAAATCGTAACTCTAACCCAATCTATGCCGTGTTCATGATTATGATGCAAATTTTCATTATGCGAGGTTTCAGAAATATGTTCATGCTCGTGTTCGCAATCATGATTATGAATATGTGTAATATTCAAATCGCTCATTTCCACTTTTTTTACGGAATTTGCTGCAGGGAGTGAAAAAATTAATTTATCTGAATGTGTATGTCCAATAACTCCACCAAAGGTTAAGCCTAGTATAACTAGGATTATTGCTAATATTATCATTCGCTTGGGCAAAAAACTAAAGTTCTTAAATGAAAAAGTACTACTTGGCTTATCGCAACAATCATCGTGGTCGTGAATATCGAATGAAAATTCTTTGTCAGCTGCATAATTTTTTAATTTTAAGTATTTATCAGCAACAAAACCTAAAACTATTGCCAATACAGCTAAAATAGCAAACATAAATATTGCTGTTTTTGGCATTAGTGCTAACATAAAATAAGCCTCATCACCAACAGTTGCAATCATAGCAGCAAGCATTGCTCCAAAAGTAAAAAGTCGGTGAGTATAAAGAGAGACTGCCGTAAAAACACCCATGCAACCTGGTATAAGTCCTAAAACCGTTCCTGTTATAATTTGCATTCCTGGTTTTTTGCTAATAACTTTTGTTAATTTTCCTTGACTTAAAACATTAAGAAATTCAATCAACAACATAACAATTACAACAAAACTTGTAATCATTAATGTTTCTTGTAATATACCATGCCAGTTTAAGTTTGCAATAATTTCCAAAAACTTTGTCATAATAAAATTTCAGTTTCTCTTTCCGCTACAAAATTACATAATTACTAACAATAAAAATTTAATTTTGTTCTAGATTTTCGACAGAAATTGCAATAATTTCTATTTTTCTTTCTCTCGATGCTGCTGGACTATATATTGAATTTCGCGGGTCTTTTGGGTCATCGCTAACTTTGCCATCTGACAGTGTTTTTCCAAAAGCTACAAATTCGTACTCTAATTGTCCAGATTCTATGTAAGGAAGAAATATGCCATTGTCGTATTCGGCGAAATAATTAACTAAACTTGATATTCGGCGTTTAGCAAGATTAATATTATAGGCTGCAGTATTAAGTGGACTTGTATAGCCTTTTATTGTAACAATAATTTTTTGACCTTCAATCAAAAGTTCGTGCATTAAACTTGTAAATTCCAATAGCTTACTGTAATTATCTTGAACATTATAAGAAAAGTAATAATCTATGCTATCAATAGCCATTAGCTTTTCTGTTTTTCCCAATCCTTTTGAATACATTTTTCTATAAGTTTCTTGCAAGGCTAAATAATCAAAATAGCTTGTTGAATAATTTATACTTGTTACAGTATCCCACGAGTTTGGAACTGGCTGGTCGTTATGAAAATACAGCGTAATTGGAACTAAAAGTTTTGTTTTAGTAATAATTGTTGTTATTTTTTTCTCAGTTATTAATTCTGGCGGTAATTCTTTTTCTAGTTCGTAATAAAACAAATCGTTGCAACAACTTTGCTTTTCTACTGCAAATGCAGATTTTCTATTACTGGTAAAAAAAGCTAATCCTTGTTTGGGATATATTTTATAATAAGTATCATTTTGAGCAGTATTAACAGGATACTCTAAACTTTCAACTTTTTCCCATTTTGTAAAGTCTCCTTTTACCTTAAAAATATCGTAACCTCCTAAATTTTCATACCAATCAGACGAAAAATATAAACATGAATCTTTAATATTATAAAAAGGTGTAATTTCATTTCCTGGAGTATTTATTATAGAGCTAGTGTCTAGAAAATTTTGTAAAGTTTTATCTTCGACAATTGGTCTTCCTAAGTTTCTTACTACTCCCCACGAGTCATCTGGTAACACTTCTACATAATAAATATCGTAGCCTCCCTCCCCTCCCGGCTGGTCAGAAGAAAAAAGCAATATATTATTTTCATTTTCTCTTTCTAACATAAATGGGTGTGTGAAGTTGTATCCAGGTCTATTAATAACATCTGGCAATTTTTGTGGTTCTGTCCATTCATTATCAACATATTCAGAGGAGTAAATATAAGTATTTCCAGTTTGATAAGATTCCGAAACTGTAAACCACATTTTTTTCCCATCTTTTGAAAAATGCGGATTTGCAATGTCAAAATCAACTTTATTTATTGTTTCGTCAAAAAGTTCAGCCTCAGAATTATTCTCAAAAAAATTTATTTGATAGATTTTTGACTTATAATCTTTCATACTGTCGCCAACAGGCTGTATTGAAGCAAAAGTTAAAATAGAATCTTTATAAAATGCAGTAGAAAAGTCGCTGTAAACAGAATTTATATTTGTGTCGCATTTAAAAATTTCTATTCCAGATGGATTGTTGTACATTTTCCAAGCTTTTTCGCAATTCAATATTTCTTGCATTGATTTTTTTACTTTCAAATTAGTTTCGTCATTTTCTTTAATTGCTATGAATTGCCGATAATTATACTGTGCTTTAATAAATTCTTCGTTTGCTTTTAACATTTCCGCATAATAAAATATTGCGTCAGGATATTTTTCAGGATTTTTTTCTGCTAAAAATCTATAATGTTTAGCAGCTCTCACATAGTCATTATCCAAGCGATAAGCTTCGGCAGCTTTCCATACAATATCGTGCATTCTTTGATTTGATTTGAGTGCTTGTTCGTATAGTTTTGCTGCTCCATACCAATTTTTTTCTTTAAAAGCTTTGTCCCCAGAAACTACAAGATTAACCACTTCTTTGGTTTGTGCTACAGAGTTTATTCCTATAAATATTACTGCTATGTAAATTAAAAATCTTTTCATCAAATAAAATCCGGACATTTTTTATAATCTGGAGCTTGAAATGGTCGTGGTTTAAAGAATACATAAATTATCGAAAACTCTGCTCCTCCTTTTCCTCTACTAATTGTGCTTAGTTTTGAGAAATTTATATCATAATTAAAGCATATTTTAAAATTATGATATTTAAAGCCAAACACAATAATTCCAGCATCTTTTGCCCTAACCAATCCACCAAAATATATTGATTGCAAATCAAGTGGATTATAATCTAAACGAAAAATTCCACCTACATCTACTTCATTATGTTTTTGCTGAACCATATGCAAAGCATGAGCCTCCAAAAATAAATCTTCTTTTAATTGATATTCTGCAAAAAGAATTGTAGAATATTTTATTGGCAAAAACATTTCTGAATTTTCTATAAAGCTACGTTTTGGTTGCAACAAATGATATGCTGAAAATCCCAATTCAAAATTTAATTTATGATTATATTTATATTTTAATTTTGCTCCTGTTCCAAAATCTGGATATGACATTTTTTGATTTATTAAAACTTCATCAGATGGTAAATTTTCATTAAATCTTTCTCCATCATATTGATTTCCAAAATATAAATTATTTAAATTAATACCATGCATTACATAACCGCCAGCCAATCCCAATCCTAGTCTAAATTTTTGAGTTTTATCCACATTTAATTGATAAGCAAGATTAAGATATAATTGTGTTGTTCCGAACCTACCGTCTCCTGCAATATCGTTATTTATTTGTAAACCAATTCCCGAACGTGATTGAGAGATAAAAACATCATCAAAGCCGGCATCTATAGAACCTGCAAAACTTGAATACGCATTTGTAAATGTATTCCATTGGTTTTTGTTATTTAAAGCGGCTCTATAATCTCCTTCAAAATCACCAGTGTTAGAAGGGTTTAAGAAAAGAGGTGCGGAGAAAAATTGACTAAAATGTATATCTTGAGAATATACTGCATTTTTTGCAAACAAAGCAAAACTTATTGTCAATATTGTTAAAATTATTCTTTTCATGAATTAATTGTAAAGTTAATAATTTTTACAATAATTCAAATGTTAAATAAAAATAATCTTTTTAAAATTTTTATTTTACGTGCCATTGATACTACATAATTGCTGTAGTTTATATGCTTCTGCTAAAAGTTCTTCTTCATGCAAATAACCTGATTTGTGGCATTGCTCCAACCAATATATAATATTCTTTAAATTATTATTGGTTTTTTGTTCATACTCTTTTTCGTCTTTTTTATTATCTGCAACAATCCTGTTTTGGTATGCACAAGTAGCATTTAAAGTAGAACTTAGCAAACGAACAGCTATAGGTTTTTTATTTTGCTCAATTAAGTATTCATATAAGTTTATCATTTGAATACTAAATTCAAAAAGTTTTTTGACTATTTGAAGATTTTCTTTAGTTTCCATGGCAGTAGTGTTTTTTTTACAATATACAACTTTTTTGACGTAAAAACAAATAATTTTTAATGTTTCAATGATTGTATAGGCAATTTATAATAAGTCTATTTTACAAATTTTATGTTTTGTTCTTTATTCAAAACTTTTTACAATTATATAAAATTTGTTTTAAAATTATACAATAAATAAAAAACATTTACGTTTTACTGAAAAATTAAATCAAACTTGCCTATGGTAAACAACTACATTTATTATTACATTTTTAATTCAGAATTACCAAAACATACCCAAGAAGAATTGATAGACTTCGGTGAAATTGATGAAGATAGTGAAATTCTGAATTTGTTACCCGAATTTACTCCTGATGATTCGGTATTGGAAAAAATATTTGAGTTATTGTAAGCTCACAAATTAAAAAGCTGTCTTAACATAAAAACTAAGACAGCTTTTTAATCATTCAATCAAAGTTATAATGTTTCAACATTATTTATTCAACAAATAAATTGATTAAAATATGATTTGAAACAAACATTCCTTCTTTGGTTAAACTTAAAAATTTTTCTGTATAATTAAACCAATCTTGATTTAATTTAGAAACTTTTGCTTTAAGCCTGCTTAATTCAGAATTTCCGAAATGCTGTTGATAGTCTTCTAAATTTAATCCTTTGCTTGTTCTTAAACTCAACATTAAATATTCGTTTATAATATCACTTTCACTTAGTTTATCATATTCTACGGAAAAATTATTTTTCAATCCTTCTGCAATATAGTTTTGGATATTTGTAGTGTTATAAAATCTTTGCTTTCCATCAAAAGAATGTGCCGAAGGTCCAAATCCATAATAAATCGACCTATCCCAATACGAAGAATTATGATGAGAAATCTTATTATTTTTAGCAAAATTAGAAATCTCATATTGCCGAAAATCAAAACTTTGTAATGTATCTATTAAAATTGAGTAATGCTCAAAACTTAAAGAGTCGTCAATTTCAGAAATTTTATTTTCATTTAACAGTCTGTAAAGCAAAGTCCCCTTTTCTATTTCTAAATGATAAGCAGAAATATGAGTAACCGGGAGTTTACAAATTTCTTTTAAATGATTCTCAAAATTCTCAGACCTTAATCCATTTATTCCATAAATTACATCAACACTAATATTTTCAAAGCCCAAATTGTAAGCGTCTATAACAGAATTTACCGACCTTTCGACATTGTGTCTTCGGCGCAGCAACTTTAAAATTTTATCGTCCATGCTTTGCAATCCAATGCTTAACCGATTTATTGGTGTATTTTTCAGATTTTTCAAATATTCCGAACTTAAATCTTCGGGATTTGCTTCAAAACTAATTTCGCAATTCTTTGTAAACTTATAATATTTATAAAGAACCTCAAAAACATTTTGAATTTCATTATAATTTAAAATTGATGGTGTACCTCCACCAAAATAAATACTTGAGAACTCAATTTCGTTAATATTCTTTGAATTAGCTTGTAATTCATTTTCTAAGGCTTTGAGAAAATCTGTTTTTTGTTTTAATAATGCTATAGAACAAAAGTTACAATATGAACACTTACTTTTACAAAACGGAATATGCAAATAAATGCCTGACATTTAAGTCTTAAAATATATTTTGTTATAATTTACTGTTCTTTGTTTTCTACACACTGCTTTTCTTCTTCTTTATTGATATAAAGGTCTATTATAACAAGAGCTGCTACAAACCCCCAGAAAGGAACTGCGACTTTATCAATATCTAAAAAGTTATTTAAAAAAGCATGTGCTAAATATGTTATAAGCCCTACCAACAAAGACATGCTAAGTGTTTTTATAAGTTTAGACTTTGCTCTTTGGTAACTTCTAACTCCTGTAACTACAATAATGATGATTAATGCTGTAAAACTTAGCATTCCTAGCAATCCAGACTCTGATAGTTCTCCTAAATATTCGCTATGGGCATTACCGTAATCTCCAGCATTTGTGCTTACAATAGTTTTTTCGTAAGAAAATTGAAACGGTGCGTAATTAAATTGATAAGTTCCAGGTCCCCAGCCGAATATAGGTTTTTCTTCAAACATTCTTACTGCACAATTCCAACGATTTATTCTTTCTAAGTTTGACGCATCTGTAGTTATATTACTTATAGATTTTATATGTTCTGAAAAGTCTGTTGATGAGTCTTGTCTATTTCCAGAAAGCGACATAAAAATTTGCTCTTGTAAAGCAAAGAACAAACCAAGCATAACAACAGCAACAGTAAGAATATATTTTAGTTTAATTTTTAATTTCAAGATTACATACACGCCTAGACCAACTAACATACTTACCCAAGCTGCTCTTGTGTACGAAAAAATTAGTGCTACAATAAAAAGTACTAAAACAACAAAACTCCAGCCTCTAACATATTTTTTTAAATCTTTAGAAAACACAAATCCTATTAAAACTGGGATAAACATTGCCAACACCGCCCCGTATGATGTATGGTCGTTGTAGAATGGATTCACAATAAAGTTTGCTGTACTTTGAGTAAAACCTCGTGCAGAATGTTTAATTAATGTATAAATTATAATTATTATAAAAGGGATTATGTACAGCCACAAAAAATTATAAATCTTTTTCTTATCTTTTTTAAAAAGTTGAGAAATTAGAAAATAAAAAGGAACTATAAACCACAAGCTAGCAATAAATGCTTTTAACGATACTATAGGCATCGTGCTTGTAAAAACTGTAACAAATTTCCAGAACAGATAAATATACAAAGCAATAGATACTGGATGTTTTAAAAGTTTTGTGTCAAAATATCTATCTTGCAATTGTTTAAGAATAAAAATAAACAAAATTCCTACAAATATTGGCTCTGTTGGCAAATCGATATTAAACTCCAATCCTGGTACAAATGTCTTTAAAGGAACAGAAAATGGTACTAAAAAAACTGAAAAAAGCAAGACTTTGTCTAAAGCAAAAAACATTGCTAAGAAGACAATTAGTGCTATTGGGAATAAATTAAATAATAAATTTTCTTCTTTTATAATTATCCAAGAATTGAATATTATAAAAAAAAATGCAATAGTATAAAATGCTATTATCTTATATTTATTTAGAGAAAACCTCATTTAGTTTTTTTAGAAGCTTCGATAAATGAAATTATTATAACACCTGCAAAAAATGCTCCTAAAGTTGATAGTAATATAATTACCCATCTTATAGGATATGATTTTTTATCAGCTGGAAATGGTTTTGAAATTACATGAGAATATGTTTGTACTTTATTAGCATCTCTTAAGGCATTGTCATATACTTCTTTATTTAATCTATAATCTTTAAGTGCGTAATAAAACAATGAATCTGTTTTATGAAACTCTGAACCATATTCCCTCCAATTATCTAAAACCTTTCTTGATTCTTCTAAACTACGCCCATTAGTTATAGCTTCGGTATATTTCTTTACCTGAGCTTCCATGTCTAATAAATTATAATCTGTTCTAAATGTTTTTAAAATTAATCCTAAGCTATCAATTTCTTTTAATTTTAATTGCATTTGGTTTTTATAAATATTAACAATTTCTCTAGATTTTGAAGCATTTAAGTTTAATACCAAAACATCATAAAATTTAATAATAGAATCAACAATATTTGAAGCTATTTGAGGGTCTATATCGCTTGCAGAAATTACAATAGCATCATTTGGCGTTTTTCTTATATTGATATTAGCATCGTAATATTTTAAAATTTTCCAATTTGATTTTGGCTGTCCTTTTTCAACTTCGTAGTGTTTGTATAAATCAAATGCTTCAATTATAGCAAATTTTATATCTTCACTTTTTAAGATTTCCAACATTTGTTCACTTTCCGATTCATCTGATACAGGTATAACATTTGCTGGATAAACTACAGCGCTAGAAGTATATTTAGGTTTTATAAACCAAGGCGATGAAAATATTGCACTACAAACAGCTACTATTATAACAAATGATATCAAATGCCACTTCCATTTTATAATCAATGAAAAAATTTTTTTTGTGTTAAAGTAGTTTTCCATAACTTCGTATTTTGGCAATTCAAATTTACTAATTATTTCGCTTAAATTAAACGAAAAATTAATTTTTATTTTTTTTTTATATATCTATCAAATAATATAATAATTATAAGCGAAAAAACAAGAGCAGACAAAACAGAAATACTCACAACTAACCAACAAATAGGAAAGTGTTTTTTGTCTGCAACTTCTGCTGGACTAACTATATATGTATTTGGTAAATCTTGCTCTAAATCAATTTTAGCTTCTCTATATTTTGCTTCTAATACAGCAAGTTGCTTAATTTCTTCAAACATTTGCTCTTTTAAGATTGAATGTGTACTTCCATAACTTGCTAAAACATCTAATTTTTTTTCAATTTCAACTTTTGCTCTCTCATTCCCATTTGCGATTGCTATAGCATGTTGCTCACTATACATTTCTGTCTGAGACTTCACGTCTATAACTCCTAATACACTTAGAGCAGATAGAGAGTCTTCTATATTTTTTATTTTTTCTTTTTGTGCTATAAATTCTCTTTCAACAATAACAAAAGCTTTATAAGCCCTTTCGCGTTGTATTTTAAAAATTATACTGTCAACTAATGAAGCTATATCATTTGCAATTAGAGCTGCTGTATCGGCACTAATATCTGAAACTTCAATTTTTATTGACATAAATTGTGTTCTAGAAATATCAATATTAGAATTGTAAGCTCTGTATAAACGACTGTTTGCATGCTTTGAGTTAGGATCAATATCATAATGTCTAAACAAGTCATATTTTTCAATAATTCTATTTCTTATTTCAGACGACATTAAAACCTGCATTAATTGTTCAACCTCTTCTTCTTCACCAAATCTTAGAATATCTTTCTTTTGTTGACTTTCTGTAATAATAGCTTGAGAAATACTTCCCGAAGAACTAGGAAATAAAATTACTGTAGATTTATATCTAGGCTGAATTATTAGACATACTATAATTGCCATTACCAAAGCAACACCACCAACTATAAACAATGGAAGTTTATACCTAAAAATTAAGTTTAACAAATTTTTCAAGTCAAAACTGTTATTTTCTTCTGATACCAAATTCACTGACTAAAATTATTTTAGTGGACAAAAATATAAAATATTTTAATATAAACAGTATTTTTAGAAATTTTTATTAATAAATTCCCCTACTGTTCATTATCAACACACAATCATTTACTACATCTACACCTTTTTCTTTTAATAGTTGTTGAAATTCAGGATTATAAGTACCTGGATTAAAAATTATTCTTCGAGGCGGATTAGCTAATATTGAATCATAATGTGCTTTTTGATTTTCAGCACCCAAATACATAGCAATAGTATCTATTTTAACATCTTTAGGGTATTCTGACTGAATTGGAAGGTCAAAAACACTTCCTTTTTTTATACTAACTGGTATAACTTCATGTTTGGCTTCTAATAATACTTCAACCGCTTTGTACGAATACCGTCTAGGATTTGTACTTGCTCCTAAAACTACTGTTATCATATTTTTATATTTTTTACAAAATTAATATTAAAATTGATTGAAAGTAAAAAAAACGTTTATATTTACCTTTTTATTTTATTATAAACCTATTATGAAGAAAATTGTTTTTTATTTCGCAATATTTGTTCTACTGAATAACATAAGTTTTTCACAAGAAGTCGGTTTTTTCAAGTCTCAAGTAGTTTTTGAACCAAAAAATTCTGGATATTTTGTTTTTAGAATTCCATCTTTTATAATAACTAAAAACAACAGTATTTTAGCTTTTGCCGAAGGACGTAAAGGTGGTGGTGGCGACTGGGACCCTTCCAACGTTGTTTTAAAAACGAGTGCAGATGGCGGAAATACTTGGTCAGATATTAGAGTAATTGCTGAATATGGCAAATTTTCGTGTTCCAACATAGTACCAATTATGGATTATTTTGAGAATAAAATTCATTTATTATATGTAGTTGGTTATAATACTGTATATCACACTTTTAGTACTGATGAAGGCGAAAACTGGGAAGCACCTATTAATATTACTAAAAACATTGAAGATTTTCGAAGTAAATATAATTGGCGAGTTGTTGCTACAGGACCAGGTCATGGCACCCAACTAACAAATGGGCGACTAATTGTTCCTGTTTGGTTTGCTGACGCATCGATTTTAGACACTATTTCCTTTATTATCCCACATTATCCGTCAATAACCTCGGTTTTATATAGCGACGATTTTGGAAAATCTTGGTTAATGGGAGATATAGTTAGCCCAAATTCAGACACTTTGGTTTTCCCAAGTGAAGCTGTCTGTGTTGAACTACAAGATGGAAGAACCATGTTTAACATGAGAAGTGAATCCATAAATTATAGAAGAATAGTTTCTTACAGCTATGATGGAGTTGCAAACTGGCAAAAGCCTTATTATTCCGACAACTTTTTTGAACCGATTTGTCATGCTTCTATGATTAGATATTCAATACAACCATATCAAAGTAAAAACAGAATTTTATTTGCAAACCCTGATAGCAGAATGTCGCCATGGAAACTAGGAAGAGCAACTACAATAAATGCTGGACCAAAAAGACAAAGAGTTAATCTTACTTTAAGAATTAGTTATGACGAAGGCGTTACATTCCCTATTTACAAAATACTTGACGAAGGAAGATCTGGGTATTCAGATTTAGCAGTTGATGAAACAGGCATTATTCATTGCCTTTATGAGAAAGGTTCTAAGAACAACAATCATTTTCTTCCCGAAAACATCAGTATGTTAAGCTTTGATTTGAATTGGGCAACAAACGGACAAGATCATTTATCTCCTGATGACATGCCGCTAAATAGCAATATGATTTGTGCTGCCGAAAAATACAATAATAAAGACCAAGTTAAAAAGAAAAAATTTTTCTTTAAAAGAAAAGCTCAGAAAAGCTGCTAGTCTTTTAAGCTAAACTCAATGTCTAAGGTATAAATAAAATTTACTTTTTGGGAATTGAGTGTTGCTGGTTCCCACTTAGGCATTTTGTTTATTAATTTTATTGCTTCATTATTAAAATAGGTATCCTCGCTATTTAATATTTTTGGCATCATGCAATTTCCTAAACTGTCTATTATAAACTCAACGCTTACAATAGTTTCAATTGAATCATTCATATAAATTTGAGGATATACCAAATTGTTCTTAATAAATTCCTCCAAATCTCCTTGAAAAACTGGCTCTGTTTCAATATTTTCTACATTTTCACAATCAGCAAAATCATAATCTAATTTGCTTTTCTCTCCAAGAGCGACTTTTGGTGCAGTCTTTTTCTTATTAAAGCTAGCCTTTGGTGCAACATCTTCACATTGAGATAAAGCACTTGCTGATTCTGCTATATCTAAATCTTCTAAAGGCAAAGTAGAAAATTTATCTTGTGCTACTTCTTCGCAAGCTGTATTTATTGCAATCTCTTCTATTATAACATCATCACTAGGTGAGGAAACAGTTACTTCGTCTTCTACAACCATTAATATTTCGTTCTGAACTAAATTAGATTTTGTCTGATTTTTAGCTTTAGCTTTTGGTTCGCTAACAACTTGTGCAATTTGTTCTGCAACTAAGCTATCTTCACTTTCAACATCTGAAAACATGACAGGACTTTCTGTTTCTTGAACGAGTTCACTTTGTTTTAGTGTTTTTAGTGAATTTATTTTACTAACAATTAAGAAAACTCCAGAAGCAACAAACAAAATTGCTATCATAGCAACATATTTATAATATGATTGTAAAGATAAGTTTCGTCTTTTTCTGTAAGTGGTTCTAGTGGAAGAAATTTTACTTATTTCAAGATTTAATTTTTGTTTAACTTTAAAATAATCTTCAGGGTTTTCTAATCTTAAAATTCCTTCTACAAAATCTGCACAAATTTCACAATTTAGGATATGGTTTTCTACTGCTGTCATTTCCTCATCGTTCAATTCATCATTGACGAATTTAACTAGAATTTCTTCCGAAAAACAATCTGAATTATTTAATATGTCATGTTTATTGCCTTTCATTCTTTTCCATGCAAATTTTTAAATTTCTTTTTCCATTTTGCAAAAAACTCTTTACCTCTTTTAAGCTAAAGCCTGTAATTTGAGCAATTTCAACATATGATTTTGATTGTAAATAAAACAATTCAACACAAAGTTTTTGTTCTTGTTTAATTAAAGAGATGCAGTTTTTAAGTTTTTCAATTTCTATTTCTTTTTTTTCACTACTTAGATGAAAATCTTCATCTTTTTCCATAAAAATTTTCAAATCATTTGAATAATTTGCAAATAATTTTTCTTCTTGCTTCAAATTTCTAAAATATAACAAACAATGATTTCGACATACTGAATGTAACCAAGATTTAAAATTTGAAACTTCGTAGATTAATAATTTATCGATTAAGTCTCCAAAAATTATTAAAACTGCCTCTTGAGCCAATTCTTTGTTTTTAAAATATTTAAGACAAATAGAAAAGCAAAAACCCGAATATCTTTTAAATAACTCGCCAACAATTTCTTTGTTTTTCGACTTTTTATATTTTTCAATTAATTCTAAGTCGCTTAATGGAAATATATTGTTTGGCAATTTTTGCATCAATTCTAAATAGTTCGACTGTCAAAAATACATTAAATTGTAAATTTTACAATGTAATTTTAAAATTATTCTTCAACAATAAACTTTCTAACCAATATATTATCGGACAAATAAATTTTTGCAAAGTAAACTCCTGAACTCAAAGCACTTATATCAACTTTTGCTATATTATTAGAAACAGTTTTATAATTTACAATTTGACCTGAAATATTTAAAATCTCTACAGACTCAATATTTTCTTCTGAAACAATATTTAAAATACTTGTTGCAGGATTTGGATAAATTTGTATTTCAGAAATATCAAAATCTTCTGTATTGGTAAAAAAACAAAAATTATAATGGGGATTTTGATAATAAAAATTATCATTTTTATAAGCACAAAACAAATGATTTGGTCCTCCTGTTATCGGAATTTGTTCACGTCCACAATCATGAAATCCATTCAACCCACCAACACCTTCAATATAAAGGTCTGGAAAATCAAAATAACATACATTTAAAAGATAGTGTTTTCGGCTTTCACCATTTATTTCAGCATAATAAATTGAATCTACTATCATAAAAGTATCGCAAGGTTCTGACATGCCCCCACAATACAAATCATATAATGAACAATCAGCCATCAAAAAAGGATTTCTAAAATTTAAGGTATCTCCTTTTTCGACATAATAATCATAAATTAAGCCTTCATGTCCATATAAATTTCTGGCATAAACTTTTCTGTCATCTGTTTCTCTTAAAAATCCAATAAGTTGTTTGTTAATCAAGGGATGATATTCTACGTGACTTTCTGATTCATACAGTTTTTTATATGTCTGTTCTCCGATAACAGTATCTTCTCCTATGATTTCGTAATGAGTGCTCGTAATTATATTTGTACCACATATTGAAGATCCAAGACTAAAATAATTTCCTGTTTCCACTATTGGGACATAATCTTGTGACGAACAAATGCTTGCTATTGTTACAAATAAAGACAAGCAAAGTATTTTTAGATTTTTCATGTAAGTAATTTTTAAAATTTAACCTTTATAAAACTTATTATTGCCTGTCCTTTAGCAAGCATTTAGGACAAAAAAACCAACTTCATAAAAGCTTTAGCTTAATATTCTACAATAATAAGCAAAATATCTTAAATAGCAATGCTTTTTCAATAATTTTGTGGTATAAATTTTAGTTTAATTTGATTAGCCTTGTAGTTTTTAAACTATTTAAAAATTTTAATAATAGTTTTAAAAAAATAATTTTGTTAAATTTGCACAAAATTCTAAAATAAATGGCAAAAATTTTAATAATTGATGACGAAAGAGCTATCCGCAACACTTTAAAAGATATTTTAAGTTTTGAAAAACATAATGTTGATTTAGCTGAAGATGGTGTTGAAGGGATAAAATTAACAGAAGACAATACTTACGATTTAATTTTTTGTGATATTAAAATGCCTCAAATGGACGGCATTGAAGTTTTAGAAGTTTTGCATGAAACAATTCCCGAAACTCCTGTGGTTATGATTTCTGGTCATGGCACTATTGATACTGCTGTTGAAGCAATTAAAAAAGGTGCTTTCGACTTTATTAGCAAGCCATTGGATTTGAACCGAATAATGATTACTTTGAGAAATGCTCTCGATAAATCAAACTTGATAATGGAAACTAAAACTTTGAAGAAAAAAGTTGATGGAAAATATCAAATGATTGGTGAATCTGAAGCTATTAACAAAGTTAAAGACATGATTGAACGCGTTGCACCAACCGATGCTAGAGTTTTAATTACTGGCGAAAACGGAACTGGTAAAGAAGTAGTTGCTAGATGGCTTCACGAAAAAAGCAATAGAGCGCAAGCTCCTTTTGTTGATGTTAACTGTGCAGCAATTCCATCAGAACTTATTGAAAGTGAGTTGTTTGGACATGAAAAAGGAGCATTCACTTCGGCTATAAAACAAAGAAAAGGAAAATTTGAACAAGCAGACGGCGGAACAATTTTTCTTGACGAAATTGGAGATATGTCATTACCGGCTCAAGCAAAAGTTTTAAGAGTTTTACAAGAAAATAAAATTACACGAGTAGGCTCCGACAAAGATATAGACGTGAACGTGAGAGTAATTGCTGCTACAAATAAAAATCTTGCAGAAGAAATTGAAAAAGCAAATTTTAGAGAAGACCTTTATCATAGATTAAGCGTAATTTTGATTCACGTTCCTTCACTAAACGAAAGAGAAGGTGACATTCCTCTTTTAGCTGATCACTTTATAGAAATTTCATGCCAAGAACAAGGCTTAGCTGTCAAAAAAATTACTAAAGAAGCATTAAAAGAATTAGAAAAAATAAACTGGACAGGAAATATACGTGAGTTCAGGAATGTAATTGAAAGGCTTGTAATTCTATGCGGTCCAGTAATCGACGCAGCAGATGTTATAACTTATGCTGGAAAATAATTTTCTCTGACATTTTGTCATAAAATAATTTTGCTTATATTTGTATCTTCTTAAAATTTCGTAATTAATGAATTTGCAGGCTATAAAACAAAGATTTGGGATTATTGGAAATTCTAAAGGATTAAATCGAGCTTTAGACATTGCTGTTCAAGTAGCTCCAACCGATTTGTCGGTTTTGGTAACTGGCGAAAGTGGAGTTGGAAAAGAAAAGATTCCGCAAATAATTCATGCTTATAGTAGAAGAAAACACAATAATTATATAGCTGTTAACTGTGGAGCAATTCCCGAAGGCACAATAGATTCTGAACTTTTTGGGCATGTAAAAGGTGCGTTTACTTCGGCTCATAGCGATAGAAAAGGTTATTTTGAAGAAGCTAACAAAGGAACAATATTTTTAGATGAAGTTGCCGAATTACCTTTAGCTACTCAAGTGCGTTTGCTTAGAGTTTTAGAAATTGGCGAATTTATAAAAGTAGGTTCTTCAAAACCTGAAAAAACTGATGTAAGAGTTGTTGCTGCAACAAATGTTGATTTACAACAAAGAGTTAGTGAAGGAAAATTTCGCGAAGACTTGTTCTATAGATTGAATACTGTTCCGATTGTTGTACCTCCTTTGCGACACCGACAAGACGATATTCATTTATTATTTAGAAAATTTGCAAGCGATTTTTCCGAAAAATATAATATGCCAGCAATTCGCCTAAGCGACGATGCTGTCCATGTTTTAAATTCATATAGATGGCCCGGAAATATTCGCCAATTAAAAAACATTACAGAGCAAATTTCTATAATTGAAGAAAAAAGAGTTATTTCAGCAGAAATGCTAAAATCTTACTTAGATGGTGCAGAAGCTTCTAATTTACCTGTTTTATCCAAAAAAGGAAATTATGAAAATTTTGCTTCTGAAAGAGAAATACTTTATCAGGTTTTGTTTGATATGAAAAGAGATATGAATGAATTAAAATTATTGGTGAACGATATTATCCAACAAAATCCTAATGTTAAAATTACTAATTATCCAAATAACACTTTCAATAATTTTGATAATGAAGTACAAATAAATCCTATAAATCACGTCTATTCAAATGAACAACCAGTTATTCATCATCACGAGCCACACCAAGAACACGGCGAGGTTGTTGAAGAAGTTTTATCTTTAGCTGAACAAGAAAAAGAATTAATTATTAAAGCTTTGGAAAAACATAATAATAAACGCAAACTAGCAGCAGAAGAATTAGGAATTTCGGAAAGAACTTTATATAGAAAAATTAAAGAATATCAAATAAATAAGTAGATGAAAAATATAAGAAACATAGTTTATTTTTTAATTTTTATTAGCTCTATTGCTTTATGCTCTTGTACTGGAGGATATTCGTTTACAGGAGCTGATATTTCTGCTGATATAAAAACTATTCAAGTTAATTTTTTTCCAAATCAAGCTAGTATGGTTCAGCCAAATCTTTCTACAGTTTTTACCGAAACTTTGAAAGATAAATTTATTTATCAAACAAATCTTGAAATGGTTAACTACGACGGCGATATTGCCTTTGAAGGTGCAATTATAAATTATAATGTTACTGCTCAATCTTTTCAAGGAAACGAAACCGCTGCCTTAAATAGATTAACAATTACTGTTAAAGTTAAATTTACAAATACAAAAGAAACAGCAAAAAGCTTTGAAGCAAATTTTACAAGATACGCTGATTTTGAAAGTTCTATAAATTTAGCAAGCATTGAAGGCGAGTTAATCCAAAGCATTTCGGAAGAATTAGTAACCGATATTTTCAATAGAGCTGTTGCAAATTGGTAAAATATGAATAAGGAACAATTTTTAAAATATTGTAGCGATTTTTCTTTACTAGACTCAAAAAGTTTAGAAGATATTTCTGCTCTTATTGAAGAGTTCCCCTATTTCCAGACTGCCAGAATTTTATATGCTAAAAATCTAAATTCGCTCAAAGACGTAAGATTTGAAAATAAATTGAGAAATACCGTAGTTTATGTTCCAGACAGAAAACATTTGGTTAGACTAATCAATTTGAAAAATCTTCCTGAAAATGAAATAACATTCATAGATGAGCCAAAACTTGTTGATCAAGACATACAAATTGAAGAAACAAAACAAGAAGAACCTGCTGAAATTCAACCTGTCAACCAAGAAATCGAAGTTAAACAAGAAGAAATAATTGAAACCCCTCAAGTTAGCCAAGAAGTTGAAACTAAAGAAGTAAAACAAGAAGAAATCGCTGATAAACAGCAAACAGTCCAAGCAGTTGAAATCGAAGAAACCAAACAAGAAGAAGTTGTTGAAATTCATGACATTAGCTCAGAAATCAAAGAAGA
Organism: Bacteroidales bacterium UBA5219; assembly: GCA_002412425.1. Classification (GTDB taxonomy): domain Bacteria; phylum Bacteroidota; class Bacteroidia; order Bacteroidales; family ML635J-15; genus Bact-19. The sequence continues at coordinate 129,280 of DHVB01000077.1, forward strand.
AGAAGTTACTGAAAATATTTTACCTGAATTTACTAACGATGTTCAAACTGTTGACGAAGCACCTAATGATGAAAAACTTGTAGAAAAAGAACCAACACAACAAGAAGATTATTCAGAAGATTTGTCTGAAACAGATAGGCTTAAATCAATTATTGAAGCTCGATTGAGAGAACTAGGCATTAACGAAAAAGTTAGAATAGGAAATGAAGAAACTGAGGAAATAAAACAAGAGAGCACTGTAAATCAGCAAGTTAATCAAAAAAACCAAGTTGAAGAAATTGAAGAAGATGTTGTCATAAACCAGCAAATTAGTGAAGAAATCAAAGAAGAAGCATCGGAAAATATTTTTATAGATTTTTCTGATGATGCAAAAAAAATTGACGAGTCTATAAATAAAAATAATGGTTTTGAGCTTTTAGATTTTGATTTCGAGATAGAAAAAGATGCAATTTTAGAGCATCAAAATAAAAAAACAGATGCAAAAGACTATGATATTTTAGAAAATTTTTCTCAAAAAACGACAAATAATAAGCCTGAAAAAATAAATTTAATAGATAAGTTTTTAGCTGAAAATCCGAGAATAATTCCAGACAAAGAATACGTTTCTGACAATTCTCTTGCAAGCAAATCGCTACACATTGACGATAGTGATTTATTTAGTGAAACTTTAGCTAAAATATATATTAAACAAGAGCATTTTGAGAAAGCAATTTTAACTTATGAAAAATTATGTTTGAAATATCCCGAAAAAAGTATTTACTTTGTCGGGCAAATTGAAAAAATAAAAGAATTGATAAAAAATAAAACGAATTAGTTATGTATATCTTTTTTTCTGTATTAATTGTTATTTGTGCTGTACTTCTAATTTTAATCGTATTAGTACAAAATAGTAAAGGTGGTGGTTTAGCTTCAAACTTTGGACAAGGTAACCAAGTTATGGGTGTTAAAAAAACTGCTGACTTTCTTGAGAAAGCCACTTGGGGTCTTGCTATAGGGTTAATTGTATTTTCTTTATTAGCAAGTTTTTCTATACCTAATAACCAAAAAATCAAAAAGCAAGATTTTGAACAAACTCAAACTGCACCAGCAGAAAGCAGTGAACCAGCATCTGGTGCTGGAGAGCCACTTCCTGTTGAATAATAAAAATATTTAGTATTTTACAATTTAGTAGTTTTTGTATTTTTACTTATATTTTTTCAACCTTATTATAAAGTCGCTTAAAATATTCATATAATTTACGAATGCTTCGTATGGCGACTCATAAGGGTTGAAATATTTATGCACGTCTCCGTCAGAGAACCATTTTGTACACATATAATAAAAGTGGTCGCTGGTTTGTAAATACAACCAATCTTTCCAAATTTCTGGATCGTTTATTTCTTTTACTTTATCATAAAGCGAATATAAATTATTGAAAGCTTCGTCTTGGAGTTCGTTTCCTAACCAAGCAGTAAGGTCTCTTTCTTCGTCTGCCCATGAAATTGGATATGGCACATGAATTTTTGCTACAGGTTCAGCATTTTCAACAATCTCAGATGGAGTGGAAAAAGTATAGTTTGAATATCTGAAAACAGCATCAGGAAGAGCTTTTAAAAACTCAAAAATTCCTGTTTCCTCCCATTGATGTTCGCCAAAAGTTTCATAATCCATAAACAGATTTACCATTTCTTCTTTTGGGTCAATGGCATTTAGCCAAGACACAAACTTTTCTGTTGTTAATGGAAATTCCTCCCAAGCATGATTTGAAAAACGAAAAGCTATATCATCAGAAAGCTTAAAATTTTTAAGCAATAATTTTAATTTTGGATTTATTGCGTTGCAGTACAAATAGTTTGGACTTTTCCAACCTAAAATATGCTTTGCTCCTTCTGTAATCATTCCCTTAAAACCCATATTTGAAATATACTCTCCTATTTGGTCGGAATAAATTAATTCTGTATTTCTAAAAATTTTAGGTTCAACTCCAAAATGCTCTTTTATTTTTTGGCGATGCATATTAATTTGACATTCAAACTCTTCGTAGCTTTTTAAAGCAGAAAGAGAGTGAGCATAAGTTTCGCTAAGAATTTCGACATTACCTGTAGCTACAAGTCTTTTGAAACTCTCCAAAACATCAGGTGCGTACATTTCAAATTGGTCTATTGCCACTCCAGAAATAGAATATGCAATTTTAAATCTATCGCCATATTCTTGAATCAAATCCAAGAACACTTGATTTGTTGGCAGATAACACTTTTCTGCAACTTTTCGCATTATATTACGATTTTCAAAATCATTATAATAATAATGGTCGTTGCCAATATCAAAAAATTTATATCTTTTTAACCTAAATGGCTGATGCACCTGAAAATAAAAACAAATTGTACGCATTATATTATTTTTTAAATTTACACATTACTAATTCTCAATTATTCAATTATCAATTATTCAATTATCAATTATTCAATTATCAATTATTCAATTATCAATTATTCAATTATTCATTCTTAATTATTCATTCTTAATTCTTAATTCTTAATTCTTAATTAAATCATTATAAACCTTATTAACTTTAAACGCTGAATTTTCCCATCTTAAATTTTCGACTTCTATTTTTCCATATTTTTTAAACATTCTTGACAGGGCTGGGTAATGCAACATTCCATAAATAGCATCTGCTAGGTCATCTACATCCCAGAAATCGACTTTTAAAGCATGTCTTAGCACTTCTGCCACACCTGATTGCTTTGAAATAATTACAGGCACGTCAGACATCATTGCTTCTAATGGTGAAATTCCAAAGGGTTCGCTAACAGACGGCATTACGTAAACATCGCTAATCGAAAACATATCATAAACTTCTTGTCCTCGTAAAAATCCTGCGAAATGGAATTTTGTAGCTATATTTAATTTTGCCACTCGTCTTATCATTCTATTAAGCATATCGCCACTTCCTGCCATTACAAAACGCACATTTGGGTCTTTATCGAGAACTTTTTTAGCTACTTCAATAAAATATTCAGGACCTTTTTGGAAAGTTACACGTCCTAAAAAAGTAACTATTTTCTCATCAAAACCTTTTGTTACCCTAAACTCATCTGGCAAAGTTATTGGCTCAACTGAATTGTGAACTGTTACAACCTTATCGGGATGGATTCCATATCTTTCGATAATAGTTCTTCGTGTGAGATTACTTACAGCAATAACTCTATCGGCTGCTTCCATTCCTTCACGCTCAATATCATAAACTCTTTGATTTACATTTTCCCCACTTCTGTCGAATTCTGTTGCGTGCATATGCACAACTAAAGGTTTACCCGAAACTCTTTTTGCAGCAATTCCTGCATGATATGTAAGCCAATCGTGAGCATGAATAACATCAAATTTATTTGTACTTGCGACATAAGCCGCAATTAAAGCATAGCGAGCAACTTCTTCATAAAGATTTATACCGTAGCTTCCTGAAAACTTAAAATTTTTTGATAGTACAGATTCTTTAAATTCTGAATGAGAAAGTGATTTTCCTGCGAATATTTTTTTAAATTCTTCGGGGTCCATATATGGAATTAAGTTTGCCCCCACTTCAATATATCTGAAATTTTTCCAGAATTTTGTTTCTTTAGTTTTTCTTTCTGTTATATCAACTTGTCCTGCGTCAACAAGGTTAATGTAAGTTTTATCCTCATCTCCATAAGATTTTGGTACTACAAAAATTACTTCTGTACCAAAGTGTGATAATCCTCTTGTTAAGCCATAACATGCGGTTCCTAATCCTCCTGTGATATGTGGTGGAAATTCCCAACCAAACATTAGTACTCTCATGATTTTATATTGTTTTTATAATTATCAATCATGTTAGCAATTCTCAGCAATTCTGCAACGCTCCAAGCCTGTGCAATTGCTCCGCGTGCATTATGTGGTGGGTCTCCGTCATAAATTTCCGAAATATTTCCTATTCCGGCAATTGTCATATCTTCTTCGAAGTTCAAATAAATTTTTTCTACTAAAGCCAGACCACTTTCTCCATGAATTTTTAGCCAGCCTTCACAAAAACTTCCTAACAACCAGGGCCATGCAGTTCCTTGATGATAGGCATTATCCCTTTGTTCTTGATTGCCTTTATAAACTCCTTTATAATCAGGCGAACTAGGACTTAAAGTTCTTAATCCTTTTGGTGTTAAAAGTTCTTTTTTAACTTTTTCTAAAACTCTTTCTCTTTTTTCTTCCGACAATGGTGAATATGGTAGCGAGCAAGCAAAAATTTGATTTGGACGGATTGCCCAATCTTTATATTCATAAGTGCAATAATCAGCAAGATAGTGTTTATTGTCGTCCCAGAAAAATTGTAAAAATGATGATTTTGTTATTTCTGGCACATGTTTCCAAGCCTCAATAAAATCTTTGTCTTTATTATGTTCGGCAAGTTCTAAGCTAAATTTAACTGCATTATACCACAAGGCATTAATTTCCACTGCGAATCCGTGTCGTGGTGTTACAGGTTTGCCAGCAACAACTGCGTCCATCCAAGTAAGTGCTTTTCCTGCTTCTCCTGCCCAAATCAAGCCGTTATCGTGCATTTTTATGTTAAACTGTGTGCCACTTCGGAAATTTTCTAAAATATTTTTAATTTTTTCGCCAAAATCTTTCCAGATTTTAACTTTATCCTTGGTAAACTTTAAATACTCTTGTAAAGCCCAGAAAAACCATAATGGTGCATCTACAGAATTTAGTGCAGCATTATTGCCCGCTCCAATATTTGGAAAAAGTCCGTCTTTAATTTCAGAAGTCATGGTATCTAAAACTTCTTTACATGTTTTTATATCATTTTGATATAGTGTTAATCCTGGTAGCGAAATAAAAGTATCTCGTCCCCATCTGCCAAACCATGGATAACCTGCAACGATTTCACTTTTTCCTTTTCTTTTGTAAATAAATTGTTTAGCTGCACTTTCTAAACATTCTCTATAATTAGTACGTGGCATTCTTTTAGCAATTTCGGCATTATATTTTCTTGCTAAAGTTTTAGGATTTGCCTCATCTAATCCTGCTGTAAAAATTATAGTTTCACCTGTTTTTATATCAGCCTCAAAATATCCTGGTACATAAAGGTCTTCTTGATAATCATATCCTCGTCTTTGCTCTTCCTCATACTCAACATTATAATACCAGTCGGGTGCATGTATATACTCTGCCTCTTTATTTGTTTGTAAGTAAAGAAATTTATAAGCATCATACATTCTTAGCTTGATACCATTGTTCACAGGTGTAAATTTTGTATTTACAAACAAATTGGCTTTACTAAGTTTATGCACATTTCTAAAAGCGAGAAAAGGTTTAAATCTAATTTTGGTTTTACTAACAGCTTCTAACAAAGTATATTTAATAATTATTCTATCATCTTCGGTAAGGATTCTTTCCATTTGTAAAACCACACCTCCTACTCTCCAAACAAGTTTTGGAACAACATCTATATAAAAATCTCTAACATATTTATGTCCTTTAGGGTGATAATTATTTCCTGGATATTTTCTTACACCAAAATTAAAAATAGCATCATTTTGTATTACTGAAATATCTATACCTGAAAGCAAAACATGATTATCGTTATCAATATCTTCCATAGGACAAACCAAAAGCCCATGATATTTTCGAGTATTACATCCAACTATTGTTGTACTCGCGTAAGACCCAGCTCTATTGGTTCTTAACAATTCCCTCTTTAGTGAGTATTCAAGATTTATTAATTGTTCCTTATCAAATTCTATATAGCTCATGCCTAATTTTTTTTACAAATCAAATACTTAATTATTAACGTAACTTTTCTATTATACCGTTCAAAGATAAACAAAAAAAATGATATAACAATTTTTATTTTCAATTATTTTTAAAATATTTTTAGTTAATTAAATTTCAACTTTATTTTTTCATCATCTCGTGCTTTCGTTCTCATTAACAAGCTTTTAAGTTAGAATATAATTTTAATGTATTTAACAATTGTTGTTTAATAATTTTATTTTGTAAAAATCATAGCTTAATGTAACTTTGAACAATAAATTAACAAGCGATAATGATAAGAAATAATTTTTTAGAATCGGCAAAACTTTTGAATGAGTTTATTTCAGATAATAAAAATTTTGAAACCATTGAATCAGCTGCGAAATTAATGATTAAAAGCATTAATAATGGTGGAAAAATAATTTCTTGTGGTAATGGTGGTTCCATGAGTGATGCCATGCATTTTGCCGAAGAATTATCTGGCAGATTTAAAGAGGAAAGAAAAGCATTACCAGCTATTGCCATTGCTGACCCTTCTCACATAACTTGTGTTGCAAATGATTATGGTTTTGATTTTATTTTTTCGAGATTTATTGAAGCCTTGGGAAATAAAAATGACGTATTACTTGCAATCAGCACAAGTGGAAATTCAAAAAATGTAATTAATGCTGTAAATTCTGCTAAAAATATTGGAATGCCTGTTATTGCTCTTACTGGCAAAGACGGTGGCAAGCTAAAAAATCTTTGCGACATTGAAATTAGAGTTCCACATTTTGGATATTCTGACCGAATTCAAGAAATACACATAAAAGTTATTCATTCTATAATTGATTATATTGAGACAAATATTGATAAATAAATTTAAAACATGACTATTCATTTTATTGCTATTGGCGGTGCTGTAATGCACAATTTAGCAATAGCTTTACATAAAAAAGGCTATAAAGTTTCTGGCTCTGATGATGAAATATTTGAGCCTTCTTTTTCTCGTTTGAAAAAATACGGACTTCTTCCAAAAAAATTTGGTTGGTTCCCAAAAAAAATAAATGCTGATTTAGATATAATTATTTTGGGAATGCATGCTCGTAAAGATAATCCAGAACTTTTACGTGCTCAAGAACTTAATCTTAAAATTTATTCTTTCCCAGAATTTTTATACGAACAAACCAAAGACAAAAAACGTGTAGTTATTGGTGGAAGCCATGGAAAGACCACAGTAACCTCTATGATTATGCACGTTTTGCGAGCTGCCAAATTAAATTTTGACTACATGGTAGGTGCAAACATACGTGGGTTTGATACTATGGTAAATCTTGAAGAAAAAAACAAAATTGCAGTTTTTGAAGGAGACGAATATCTTTCTTCGCCATTAGATTTAACTCCAAAATTTCATTGGTATAAACCCGACATTGCTGTACTTACAGGAATTGCATGGGACCATATAAATGTTTTTCCTAGTTTTGAAAATTATGTGGAGCAATTTGATATTTTTATTAAACATATTAGCAAAAACGGAAAACTTTTTTGGTTTGCAGATGATGAACATCTTCAAAAATTAGTAAAAAACAACAATGTTGATAATAAAGCATATTTGGCTTTTGAGCATAAAGTTTCTGAAGATGGAAAAACTTTAGTAAAATTTGATGGTAAAACTTATACTATGAGTGTTTTTGGAAATCACAATATGCAAAATATAAATGCAGCACGATTAGTTTGTTTAGAATTAGGAATTAAAGAAAAATTCTTTTGGGAATCTATTCAAACTTTTGAGGGTGCTGCTAAGCGTTTGCAACTGATAAAAGAAACTGAAAACTCATCATTTTATTTAGATTTTGCTCATGCTCCTTCAAAACTAAAAGCAACAATTAACGCAATAAAAAATAAAAACCCCGAAAGAAAATTAATTGCTTGTATTGAGCTACATACTTTTAGCAGTTTACAGTATAACTTTATTCCTCAATACAAAAACACAATGGACGAAGCCGACATTGCAATTGTTTATTATAGTCATGAGGTGCTGGAACACAAGAGGTTACCAGCCTTGCCCGAAGATTATGTTAAAGAAAGTTTTGGTGGAAATGTTCAAATTTTCACTGATGCTGAACTACTGAAAGATTACTTAGCAAAACAAAATTATGATAACACAAATCTGCTAATGATGAGCAGTGGTAATTTTAACGGTATAGATTTTGTTGATTTTGCAAATAAATTGATTTAGAATGAAAAAATATTTTTTTAGCTTAATAATAGTTTCAATTTTAGTTAGTTCTTGTTCGTTTAATAAACTGCATATTGGTCAGCCCGAAAGCTTGGAAGTTGAAGAACTAAGCATGCAAGGTGTTAGGCTGAAAGTTTACGTTCCAATAGAAAATCCAAACAATTTATCTTTTAATGTAAAAAACTTAAATTTAGACTTAATTTTAAACGACAGAAATGTAGGTAAGATTAAAAAACTGAAAAAAACAAAAATTCTTAAAAATTCAAAACAAACATATCCATTTTCATTTGAGGTAACGCCAAAAGATGCATTGACAAATATAATTTATTTAGTAAGCGAACTTCAAAGACGAAATCCAGAGTTAAAAATAGATGGCAGTGTAACTGTTTCTAAAATGTTGATTTCCAAAAAGATTAAAATTGACCATAAAGAAAGTTTTGATAAATATTATAAAAAGTAATATCTTTACACAAAAATAATTAATTATGAGTAGGTTTTTATCGATTATATTATTGTTTTTATCAATTGGGATTGTTGCAAAATCTCAAAACATAACACCTATGAGCATTTCTTATTTTAATTCTTCTGCCTATAATGGTAAAGTTAAAATTAAACAAGATGCTAAGTTGAAAAATTTTGTTGAAACTAGTGTTGGTTTAAATAAAAAGCGTAATGGTTTTTATGGTTATAGAGTAAAAATTTATGCAGAAAACCACCCTAATGCTCGTTCTCAAGCAAATACTGTTAGAACTGGTTTTAGACAAGATGGCGAAAAAGCATATTTGAATTTTATAGAACCAAATTTTGAAGTTTTAGTTGGTGATTTCACAAACCGTTTTGATGCTGTAAAACTTCTAAAAAAGATAAACACAAAATATCCTGACGCTTATGTTGTAAAAACAATAGTTTCTTACCCAAATCATTAGTTTTTACCCGAAGAATTTTTTTACTCCACTACAAACTTCATTATTTCTCCTCCAATTTTTATTAGATAAATTCCAGATTTTAGTTTTGATGTATTTACAGAATTTTGAGGTTTTTTGCTTTTCAGAATTAGTTTGCCCTGCAAATCGTAAATCTCATAAGCT
>DHVB01000026.1:0-30380 GCA_002412425.1 Bacteroidales bacterium UBA5219
ATTAACAATTTCTGAATATCCCTTATTATTCTATTTCAATCCCATTTATTGTCATTACAAGAAAATCAAGACTTTTTTTATAGTCCAAGTTTTCGTATTCCAAGCCTAATTTTCTGATGTTAGCATAATAATCTTTAAGTTGCTTATAATAATTTTTTTCTAGTTGGACGAATGTTGCTTTTTGTCCTAATTTGTTCATTAAAAACCATTTTTCAAGCAATCTAGCCGTGCGTCCGTTACCGTCTTGAAATGGATGAATTTTTACAAATATGAGATGACAAAACGAAGCATAATAAAATATTTCGAAAGGATTCAAATCTGTATTTATAAGTAATTCAATATCGTCAAAAAGTTTGTTTAATTCAGTCTTTACAATTTCAGGACTTGCTGCGATATATTCAATTTGGTCATTACTATTGATAACAAGTATTGGGTTTGTTCGAATTATTCCTTGCTGGCTTTTGGGTAAAAGATTAGAACTTAAAATTGAATGTGCTTTCTGAACATTTTTTAATGTTATTTTTTTGTTTTCAATAAAATCATATGCAGCATATAAATCATCAGTTTTTTTTGTGTAATCTGGTTTAAACTTTACTTTTAAAAATTTATGCTTGAAAAAACTATCGAAATCAATGTCTTCTCCTTCAATTTTAGAAGAATAAACCGAAGATACTGATTTGTAAAACTGAAAATAGTCAACAGGAATTTTAACTTTTTTTCATCTTCTCCAATTTTTCTAATGGAGATTCTTTAACCATAGCTGTATATTGGTCAAGTAATTCAGATGTTATTATTTGAAATTCCATAAATCTTTTGCAAAAATAGAGTTTTGTTTAAAAATTATATTACCAAAAGTAATGATTTTTTTCTAAAAATAAAAAAACCAACTAAATCATTTTGAGTTAGCTGGTTTTTATGTTATGAAAAAATGTTGTGTTATTATTTCTTATCTTTAGGTTTTAACAAATCAACACTACGTTGTACAAATTCACTAAGAGCTTCGCCTTTTAATAGATTATTAGAAAGTAATGCTAAATCAAAGAGTTGAGAAATAATCTTTTGATTTTTGCCAAAATCTTTATATAAATCTCGTTTTTTATTTTCTAACTCAGAAATTTTTGATTCTAATTCTTCGATTTTTTTCTTGTCTTCTATAGGCTTATCGTCTTCGTTTTTAATGTCTTTGAGTTTGTCTTCTATTAAAGATTTTTCTGAATTTAATTCATCTAATTGAGAATCAATTTCTAAGCGTTTTGAATTGTTTTTCTTTTCAATTTTTGAGCTTAAATCAATAATTGTTTCATGATTTGTATTAATAATTACTTTGTAATGGTCAGGTAGTTCGCGGTAATATCCTGTTCCTCCGCCTAATGCCGACATATCTTTCATTCTTCTCATAAATTCATCGCGAGTAATTAAAACAGGTAAATCATTTCCGCTAATGTTTTCTGTACTAACCCAATACTTCATGTCATCATCAACAGCTCCTTGGAAAGCCCACCTTAAATTTTCTTGTTCACGCTCACTAAGAACAGATTCTATCTTATCTTCTTTTCTAATTAAGTTGTCGATAATGTCGGAATCAACACGTACAAAACGCGAATCTTTAAATTTAGTTTCTAATGTGTTTATAAAATGAATATCTAATTGTCCATCTAATAAAAGCACATCGTAATTTTTTGATTTTGCAGTTTTGATGTATGAAAATTGCTCTTCTTTATCTGTTGCGTATAGGTAAATTAAGGTTTTGTTTTTATCAGTTTGTTCAGTTTCGATTTTAGTTTTGTATTCTTCGAAAGTAAAATATTCGTCATCTGTATTTTTTAGTAGAGCAAATTTTTCTGCACGTTCGTAAAATTTTTCGTCAGAAATCATTCCGTATTCGATAAATAATTTTAAATCGTCCCATTTAGTTTGGAATTCTTCACGATTTTCTTTAAAAATATCGAATAGTTTATCAGCAACTTTTTTTGTTATATGCCCAGATATTTTTTTAACATTTGAATCGCTTTGTAAGTAAGAGCGTGAAACATTTAGCGGAATATCAGGTGAATCTATAACACCGTGTAGTAAAGTCAAAAACTCTGGGACAATGCCTTCAACCGAATCAGTAACAAAAACTTGATTACAGTATAGTTGTATTTTGTTTCTATTAATATCTAAGTTAGATTTTATTTTTGGGAAATATAATACACCAGTTAAATTAAAAGGATAATCAACATTCAAATGTATGTTGAAAAGTGGTTCTTCAAAACTTGCTGGATATAATTCATTGTAAAAGTTTTTGTAATCTTCATCTTTTAAGTCGGCTGGTTTTTGTTTCCACAATGGTTTTGGGTTATTTATAATATTATCCTCGTCGGTTTCTTCTTCTTTGCCGTCTCTCCAAATTGTTTTTTTGCCAAAAGCTATAGGAGTGGGTAAAAACTTGCAATATTTGTGTAGCAATTCTTCAATTTTATTTTTCTCTAGAAACTCAAGCGATTCTTCGTCAATGTGTAAAATAACATCTGTTCCTCTTGTTTCTTTTTCAGTTTCAGTAAGTGTATAGGCAGGGTCGCCACTACATTCCCATTTTACAGCTTTTTCATCTTCGCGGTAAGATTTTGTAATAATTTCTACTTTTTCTGAAACCATAAACGAAGAATAAAATCCTAAACCAAAATGTCCTATAATTGCATTTTCAATATTTTTGTATTTATCTAAAAAGTCGCCTGCACTCGAAAAAGCAATTTGATTTATATATTTATCAACTTCGTCGGCACTCATTCCAATGCCATTGTCGCGAATAGTCAATGTCTTGTTTTCTTTGTCTAATATGACTTCTACTTTAATATCATCAGCATCTCCCTTGAAATCACCTGAAATAGCTAAAGTTCTTAATTTTTGAGTAGCATCAACAGCATTGGATACTAATTCTCGTAAAAATATTTCGTGATCAGAATATAAAAATTTTTTAATTATGGGAAAAATATTTTCGGTAGTTACACCGATATTTCCAGTTTTTTGTAACATATCTTATCAATTTTAATTTAATCGATAATTTATAGTCAAACTATATGCCACTGGATTTTTGCTGACAAAATGTCACAGTTTACGACAATATGTAATTTGATATGATTAAAAATAATAAGGCAAAAACAATTAAACTAATTAAAAATATTATTGTATATCTTACTGTTCTTTGTTTTTTCTTTAAGTTGTATTTAGAAATGAGTCGCGAAATGATAGGGTAGAGCCTAATAAAAAATTGGGAATCTTTTTTAATAAAAGCTGCAGGTCTCATATTGCTAGCAGTTGCTTTAAGTTCAATATTTTCTGAATCTGCAAAAATTATTACTTCTATTTCTTTATCTATGCTTTTAATTGGAGGAAGTAGTTCTAATGCAGTACGTGTGTTCATTCCTCTGCTTGTAATGATATTATCAATTAAAACGATTTTAAAATTTTTATTTTTTTCTTCAGATTTTAGTTTGTTTATAAACATTTGCACAGAACTAAAAGTTAGCAAATTAAAGTTTAAATTGGGTTTAAAATTTTCTCTAATAAAATCTAAGTCATCTGTATCATTATCAACGCAGTAAAAAGTTATATTTTTTGTAGATTTCATTTTTTTTAGATTTAAAAATCTTTAGAAGCTCCTCTTCGTTTTATGTGATTAATTTTTTGATCTTTTTTATAATTTATAGCAACATCAGGGTCTATATTTGTTTCCAGAATCCATTTTCCACCTCTAAATACTAGTGCATCGTATGAAAAATCGGGTCCATAGAATTGATACATATTATTATATTTAGGCTCTGGTGGAACTAAATGGTCGAGAACTATCATATCTTGCTTTTTATTATATCTTAACAACATGGTTACTCTGTCGGCATATTCAAATATCAATCGTCCTGTTTGAGTTCTATTTATTTTGAACATTTTTTTCCCAAATATAGGTAAGTCTTTTCTATCAAAATATATGGTCTCGATAACTTTTCTATTTATTAAAAAATCTGCTGCATCATAGCCTAAAAGTGTATAGTAAGTTTTTGAGTTCCATTTTTTTGTAACAATTTCATAATAAATAGCTCCATACCATTCTGTATTTGTTTGATATAGCCTAGGATCGGTATCATTTTCTGAATTGTACTTTTTATCATCTAAGAAAAATAAATTTATTTTTCCAGAAGGTTTGTATTGTAAGAATCCAAAATATTTAAAACTACCATTTTGAAAAGCCAAGTTCCATGTGTAAATTTTTAATAGTTTATCTTCAGATGTTAAAACCGAAAGTTTTTTTATTTTGCTATAATCTGCCGAAAAAGATTCTGATTTAGCTAAAAAAGATTGTAGATATTCAATCAAATGTTGATTAATTTCTGTTTTTTTTGTGTCTGATTTTTCGTTTTCTATTTGTATGAACAACTCGGCAATATAGTCAATGTCTTCTTCTATATTCAGTAGTTCGTTGGCGTACAGACTATTTATCTTGCACAAAAAACAAATTATTAATGATATTTTAAAAACTAACTTCATCAATATTAATAACGCAAATATGCAATTTTATTTTCTAAAAAGAGATTAAATTTTGTTTAAGCTTTCAATAATTAGTTTTGATGCTAGTAATATTTCTTCTTTTGTTATGTTTAAAGGTGGTGCAATTCTAAATGCGGAGTCGTGAAAAATGAACCAATCTGTAATAAAACCATCTTTTAAACCTTGTTTTACTAATTTTAAAACCATATCAAAATTTTCAATTTCAACCGCTAATAGTAAGCCTTTGCCTCTAATTTCTTTAATTTTTTGATGTTTTAGATTTTTTCTAAAAAGTTTTTCTTTTTCTTCAACTTCTTCTATTAGTTGTGATTGGTTTAGGTGTTGTAAAAACGCTAGAGCAGCAGCAGCCGACACAGGATGTCCGCCAAAAGTGGTTATATGTCCCAAAATTGGATTTGTTGTAAAACTGTGCATAATTTTTTTGGAGGCAACAAAAGCACCTATAGGCATTCCGCCTCCCAAAGCTTTAGCAAAGCAAACAATGTCTGGTGTAATATCAAAATGTTGAAAACCAAACATTTTCCCAGTTCTACCAAATCCTGTTTGAACTTCGTCAATAATTAATAGTGTCCCATTTTGTTTGCATTTAGTTTCTAATACTTTAAACCATTTTTTATCTGGAATAATTATGCCAGCCTCGGCTTGTATGGGTTCAATAACAACGCAAGCAGTGTCTTCGTCAATAATATTTAAGTCTTCGTAATTATTAATTCTTAAAATATAAACTTCTGGTAATAGTGGACGGAAAGATTTTTTAAAATCTTCGTTCCCACATAAACTTAATGCTGCGTGCGAGCTACCATGGTAAGCATTTACGAAAGAGCACATTTTTGTTCTACCTGTATATCTTTTTGCAAGTTTTACTGCTCCTTCAATTGCTTCGCTACCACTGTTTACTAAATAAACTGAATTTATTTCTTGAGGTAAAAGTTTAACCAAGTATTCGGCTAATTTAACTTGAGGGGACTGAATAAATTCTCCATATACCATTAAATGTAAATGCTTTTGAACTTGCTCTTCTATAGCTTTTTTTATGGGAGGAAAGTTATGCCCTAAACTGCTAACAGATACTCCAGAAATTAAATCTATATATTTCTTTTTGTCAGGTCCAATTAAATATATTCCATTTGCACTCTCTATTTCTAATAAATATGGAGATTCGGAAGTTTGTCCGAGATAATTGAGAAATAACTCTCTGTTACTAATCATTTTCTATTTCTTTGATTTTGTTTTTTATATTTTCTAATGTCGTAGAATCAATATATATATCATCATCTAAAAAGAAGTCATTAAAAAATTCTACTTTGGTGTGTGAAATAAAAGTAACTTCTTTTAAATTAATTGTATGCTCATCATCTAATTTATAAAACATCTTGTTTTGCAAAAATTTCTCAATTTTAAATTTGTTACAAGTTATTATATAAATACTATTTTTAGTCGTTATGCTTATGCAATCATTGATTTCTTGAATGAATACTATGTCTGAAAATTTTATTCTTTCATATTTACCAGCAATTTTTAGAAATATTCTATCAGTTTTGTCTAATTTAATTTTATCGTGTTCTCTTTCAATAATTTTGTAAATAGCTTTTAAAAAGCGAGGGTACTCTATAGGTTTTACAAGATAATCGGCAACTTCGTATTCGTAAGAGTTTAAAGCATATTTCTTGTTCCCTGATATTATAATGACTGATGCGTTATAATTTGTTTGTCCCAAAAATTCTAGCCCACTCATTAGGGGCATTTCGATATCTAAAAATATTATATCTATTTGATTTTGTTCAATAAAGTTTGCAACATCTTTAGGATTAAAGAAACAAGCTTTAAGCTCAAGTAAATCCGATTTTTGGATAAAACTTGTTAATTGCTTTTGCGTTAATATATCGTCATCTAAAATTATGCAATTCATAAACTTTGTAATTTGATAACAAGATTTATGTACTTTTATACGTAAAAATACTCATCTATGTTATGAAAAACAAATTAAATAAAATAATATTCTACTAAGGTATTGTTGTTTTCTACATTGAGTAGTTTGTTGGCAACATTTGTTATTGTTGTTTTATCGCCTGTGCTATATATTTTTAGGTTTTGCTTTTTTGGCTCTTTTATGAAAATAGAATTTGTTATTAATAAATCTTTAGTTCTTCGTGCAACAGCTTCGGCTGAGTCTATTATTTGTATTTTATCGTTTGTTAATTTTTTAATTATAGGTGCGAAAAGAGGGTAGTGGGTACAACCTAAAACTATATAATCGGCGTTGTGTTCTATAAATGGATTAATGTATTTTTTTAAGATATTCTCAATTTCTTCACCTTCAAAAATTCCATTTTCCGCTGCTTCAACCAATCCTTTGGCTACTTGTAAATGAATATTTACATAGTTTTTGTATTTGTTACTAGTTTCAATAAAAAGTTGTCCTCTAAAAGTGCCTTCAGTTGCTAAAACTCCAATATTACCAGTTTTTGTATTTAAGCAAGCAGGTTTTACAGCAGGTTCTAAACCTACAATTGGGATTTGATATTTTTTTCTCATGTCAGCAACAACAGCTGCTGTGGCTGTGTTACATGCTATTACAATTAGTTTACACTTTTTATCTAATAAGAATTTTATTATTTCATCAACTAAAATAAAAATTTCGTCAACTGTTTTAGTGCCGTAAGGTGCATTTTTGCTATCTGCATAATAAATAAAATCTTCGTTGGGCAAACTTGTACTGAGTGCTTTTAGAACTGTAAGTCCTCCTATACCGCTATCTAATACTCCTATAGGTAAATTCATTATAAAAAAAATCCCGATTTTATTCGGGATTAAAATTACAATTTTTTTTTATTTTATTCCAAGTTTTGCTTTTACATCGTTAGTGATGTCAACACTTTCTTCTGAAAAATATAAAAGTGTAGAAATTTCAAAAACATAGAGTAGCGATTTTTCAGCACCTACAGTTTTGATAGCTTCTTGAATTCTAGTGTATATAGGTTCTAAAAGTTCTGCTTCTTTATTTTGCAAATCTTCTTGTGCTCTTACCTGAAACGCTTGTATTCTTTGTTGAAGATTAACTATCTCTTCTTCTTTCATTTGAGCTATCGATGGTGAGTAGGTTTCTTTATTTGCCATGTAGTCGGTATATTTTGTTTCTAGTTCTTTAGATAAAGCTTGTAATTGAGTTTCTAAAGTCATGGCATATTCTTCTACAGTTTTTGTAGCAGTTTCTCTTTCTGGCATGCTCGCAAAAATACTATTTGTATCAACGTGTCCGCATTTTGTTTTTTGAGCAAAACTTGACAATGTAGCACCTAATACTACAAATAAAATGATAATCTTTTTCATATCTTTATTTTAAAATTTTGGCAAATATAAATAATTAATTCTTATAACCTAACTTTTTTAATACATCATCACTTTTGTCAAATTTAGGATCTGTGTATAACATATTTAAACTGTTAGCTGTATCAAAAATAATTGAATAAGAACCTTCTTGAGCAATTTCTTTGATTGCATTAAAAATATCATCTTGAATAGGCTTGATTAGTTCTTCACGTTTTTTAAACAATAAACCATCTTTTCCGAAGTATTTTTGTTGTTTGTCTCTCATTTCTTTTTCTCTTTTCATAATTTCTTCTTCTCGTTTTATTCTAAGTTCTTCTGTCAACAAAATTCTTTCGGATTGATAATCTTTATACATTTTATCAATACTTTCTTTCATTTGATCAATTTCCTTTTTCCAATCTTCAGAGATTTCATCAAGTTGAGTTTTTGCAGATTCGTAAGTTGGGATATTGTTTAAAATATATTCAGTATCCACATAAGCAGTTTTTTGGGAAAATGCAAGTCCCGCACATGTTAAAGCGATAATAAAAACAAATATTTTTTTCATAATTTTCAAATTTTTATGTTACTAATATAATATATAAATGCAAAATGTGTTCCAAATTAAATTTAAAATTGTTGTCCAATTACAAAATGAAACTGTGAGCCATTTGCCCCTGCAGAGCCTGACAATTCGTCAAAGCCATATCCCCAGTCAACTCCTAACATTCCAATCATAGGCATAAAGAATCTAACACCTACTCCTGCAGCGCGTTTAAGGTCAAATGGATCAAAGTTTTCTGAAGCAAACCATGCATTTCCAGCTTCAATAAATCCAATCATATATAAGGTTGCAGTTGGTGCTAATGACAATGGGTATCTAAGTTCTAATGTAAATTTGTCATATATATTTCCACCATTGTTTGGTGTTAATGAGTTGTTTGCATATCCTCTTAAGCCAATTGTTTCTAAGCCATATAAATTGTATCCATAAAGTCCATCTCCACCCACTTGGAATGCTTCAAATGGTGATGGGCCAACTTCTTTGTTATACATGGCTAACATTCCAAATTCAAATTTAGACATTAAAACTAAAGCACGACTACTGCCGTCTCTGCTTCCTGCAAGAGTTGTAAACCATTGTCCACTAAATTTATATTTGTGATATTCTATCCATTTGTATCTTTCTTGTGGGGTCATGTTTGCAGAGTAGTCTTTTCCATTAAGTAAGGAATATGGTGGTGTTAACTCGACAGAGAGTGAAAAGTTTGAGCCAGTAGTTGGAAATATTGGATTTGGTCCTGATGAGCTACGTCCAAGAACGGTTTTAAAGCTAATGTTATTTGAGCGACCTGTTCTGTAAAGTGCAAAACCAGGATTTGGATAATCTTTTAAATTATAATGTTTAAAAGAAAGTTCGTTGTATAAAGTAAAATAGTCGTCAGGTACTCTTAGTCTTTGTCCTAAACCAAAACCAACTCCTGTAACCTTAAAGTAATAAGTGGTTGTATCTTGGAAACTAGGATTAGACATTACGGAATGATAAGCAGAAGTTGTGAATGAATTAGGCTTTTTACCGCCAAACCACGGCTCTATAAATGAAAATGAATAATTTTGATACCAAAGTCCTGATGCTTGTACTCTAAGTGCAAGTCTTTGTCCGTCTCCGCTTGGTAGAGGATGATATGCTTTTGCGTTAAATATGTTTCGTAGCGAAAAATTGTTGAAAGTTAATCCTAAAGTACCAACAATAATTCCACCACCATATCCACCCGAAAGTTCTATTTGGTCTGTTGATTTTTCTTCAACAAGGTATTCTAAATCAACTGTTCCATTTACTGGGTCTGGTTGAAAATCTACATTTAATTTTTCTGGGTCGAAATAGCCAAGTTGTGCTAATTCTCTAATTGTACGTTGAACTTCAGAACGTTTATATAGGGATCCTGGTCGAGTTCTGATTTCTCTCACAATGACATGGTCGTTAGTTCTCGTGTTGCCTGAAATATCTACTCTATTTATTCTAGCTTGTTTGCCTTCGTATATTCGCATTTCAATATCAATAGAATCGTTTTCTACCAAAATTTCAACAGGATTTATATTTGAAAAAAGGTAACCATTATCTTGGTAAATTGACATAACTCCAGCAGGATCATATAATAATCTTTCGTTAAGAAGTTTATGGTTGTAAACATCTCCTTTTTTAATGCCAAGCACTCTATCTAAAAGTTCGGAATTATATTTTGTATTGCCAACCCAAGTAATATTTCTAAAATAATATTTTTTACCTTCTTCAATTTGTATATTTACGCTTATAGTTCCATCTGGATTGTTGATTATAGAATCGGATATTATCCTTGCATCTCTATAACCTAACTCGTTGTATTTATTGATTATGTTTTTCTTGTCATCTTCAAATTGTTGAGGCAACATTTTAGAAGATTTAAAAATATTATACCATGTTTTTTGTTTAGTGTCTTTCATAGCTCTGCGAAGCTTCCAGTCGCTACGTTTCTCCTGAGATAAATAAAAATCGTAAAACTTTTTTTCTTCTCCGATATTTTCATTTCCGATAAAATTAATGTTTTCGATTTTAACTCTATTAGCTTTGTCTATTTCAAAAATTAGAACTTTTGAGTTAACTAAACTTGTGTCAATTTCTTGTTTGGTGTTTACAGAAACATTTCTAAAACCTTTGTCAATAAAATAATCTTTTATTTTTTTCTCAGAATATAAAATTGTATTTTCGGTTATTTGAGTTCCTTTCACAAGCTTTATTAAATCTCTAATATCGTCAGCTTCTCCCTTTTTAACACCTGTAAAAGAGAATTTTGATAATCTTGGTCTTTCTTCTAAATAAATATCTAAAAATACAACATCGTTAATTTGTCTTGTCATGCTGATTTTTACATCGGAAAACAATCCTTGTTCCCATAGAATTTTAATCGCTTTAGTTATATCATCTCCTGGTATTGTTATTTTATTTCCAATTTCAAGACCTGTAAGATATAATAAAACATTGTGGTCTAAGTATTGAATTCCTGAAATAGTAACTCCACCAATTTCATATTCTTTAGGATTAGAATAATCAATAACAGTCTGGTTTGAACTGTGTTGAGCGTTTAAATAAAGACTAATACAAGAAAATATAATTATTTGTAAAATTTTTTTCATCATTTTAAGTTAATTGTTCACTAATTTTTCCAAAACGTCTTTCTCTATTCTGATAACTTAATATAGCCTTGTAAAATTCTTCTTTTAAGAAGTCGGGCCAAAATGTTTGGGTAAAGTATAATTCTGAATAAGCCAATTGATAAAGTAAAAAGTTGCTAATTCTTTCTTCACCGCTAGTTCTTATTAAAAGTTCGGGGTCGGGAATATTATAAGTTGACAAGTATGAGTTAAAAACATTTTCATTTATCTTTTCTGGTTCTATTATGTTCTCTTTACAATCTTGAGCTAATTTTTTGCATGCATTTACTATGTCCCATCTTCCACTATAATTGAGAGCAACTATAAAATTTAATAAGTCATTATTTTTTGTTTCCTCTATTGCTAGTTTAAGTTTTTTTTGAACTAATGTGTCTAGTCTTGACATATCGCCAATTACAGTTACTTTTACTTTTTTCTTTTTTATTTCGTCAAGTTCTTTGTCAATTGTTCCAACCAAAAGATTCATTAGTCCCAGTACTTCGGTTTTTGGTCTATTCCAGTTTTCTGTAGAAAAAGCATAAACGGTTAAAAATTTTATTCCAAGTTCGCCACATACTTCTAAGCTAGTTTTTACAGAATTTGCTCCTGCTTGATGACCACTTAGTCTATCTTTGCCTCTAGCTTTTGCCCATCTACCGTTGCCGTCCATTATTATTGCTACGTGTTTTGGGATATTATTTTTATTTATTTTGTTTATTAAAGACATTTATTTTATTTTATTCGTAATAAGCTGGACAACCTAGTCCACCTAATTTAAAAGTATAAGATATTGTTAGGTTGGCAAATGAATACCAATCTTTATTGTACAGAAAGCCAGTTTGTTTGTTCATGTTTGATTCTGTTATATCTGTTCCATATGCGGGGTCGTAAATTTTTAAATCTTCTCCTATTAAATTGTCTAAACCATCTGAAAAAGTTCGTTTGAATGTCCACTCTATACCAATAACTAATCTGGGTCTTATATTTTTTTTGATTCCCATTCCTATTGGTACAGCCATATTTAATCCTTGTTCAGACGATGCTAAATATGCAGCTAATCCAGTATGAATATAAGGTGTGAAACTTTTTCTTTTTATATTTCCAATTTCATAAGGTAAAAAAGTAATTTCCACCATAGATGAAATTTCTATTAAGTTGGTTTCGAAGCTGTGGTTTCTTTCTTGTTGAAACGGATTTTTAAAATCTTCGTCTGCCGCTGAAAGTTTTGTAGCAATACCACTTAATCTAATTCCAACACGTGGATTTATATGGTATTTCATCAAAAGTCCAAGATTCAAATGTGTAGAATAAAAATGTTTGTACATATTTACATCGCCCATATAGTAAGAGCCTCCAGCAGTAGGTCCGATTTCAAATCCTCTTTGTGCTATACTTTTTGAAGGGGAAAAAAATAATATTGTAATAAAAAACAATAATGCAGTTTGTTGCTGCATTATTGTTTTTTTTGTAATACCTATATTAATTAATAATATGTTTTTTCTGCCCCACATTTTACTATCAACGAAAATTAAATTAAAATATTTTGTATGATATTAAAATTTAGGAAATCCTGGTGCTCCTGGTCTAAGTTTATAAGTAAGTTTTACAGATAAATACATTAAAGCATCATTGTAGTTTGTTTGTCCGCGTTGTTGACCAGGTCCAGTTCCATTCCAACCTGGATTTGCAGTTCCACTGCTAAAATATGCAGCCATTGGGTCGGTGAAAATTGCTGGGTCAACATATGTGCTACTTACATCATCTATATAATCGGTAAAGTAATATTTCACACAATATTCTGCCCCTATACCAAGATTTCTATCTAGCATATAATTTACACCTATTCCTAAAGGAATTCCTAAAGCAATTCGGCAGTATTTGTCGCGTGTAGGAATAATTCCTTGTCCTTCTGTGCCAAGAGGTTGTAAGGCATACCATTTGCCATCAGTATATTGTCCTTTAGGATTAAAATACATTCCTGAAATTCCAGTAAATATGTATAAATTTGGAGTATTTTTTGCTCCTTTAACTCTTTTCAAATCGTATCTGTGTCCATATTTTTCTTTCAATATGGAGAATTGGATATTTGCAGATAAATCAATAAATGGTGATCTAAAGCTTATGTTTCTGTTGTATCTGTTTTCTTCGCCAGCTAATTCGTCGCTACCGTATAATCTTCCGTAAATAAGATTTGTTGAAACAGCCCAAGCTTCGGCTAGTTTGTAGCTATACCCAACTTGAAATTGCCATCTTGAGGAATAAAAATTAAAGTCTTTCACAAAGTGTGAACCTACAGCATCGGAGCCTCCTAGTTCTCCTAAAAAGTTATTAGTTCCACCGCCAACAGATACTTCGTGGCGTATTTTTCTCCAGTGAACATTGTATTGCGCCGATACAAAACTTCCCGAAAATGAAACTATTAACAAAAAAACAAATAATTTTCTCATCTTTTATTATTTTTAAAATTTCACAAACTCCCTGATTTTCAAGGTGTTAATTTCTTATGTCCGTCCCCCACATTAATTTCTCTCTCAAGGTGCTAAAATAAGTATTTTTAAATAAATTAACAAAATTAATATGAAAATTTGCACGTTTTATCACTATTTTTTTAAAATTGTCAACTCCATATGCTCTATGATCTAGTGATGCCAATACTTTACCCTCTTCCGAATCAACCGAAATTTCTATCTCAGAATCAGCAGAAATTACCAAAGGTCTAACAGTTAAATTATGATTGGCTATTGGAGTTATTACAAATACATTTGCTGCTGGGGCTACAATTGGTCCTCCACAGCTCATAGAATATGCAGTAGAACCTGTTGGTGTGGAGACGATTAATCCATCAGACCAATAGGTGTTTATGAAGTTTCCGTCTGCATATACTTTTGTTTTTATCATGCTTAGTCTCGATTTTTTTTGAATTACAAAATCGTTTAAACAAAAATTTTTGTCGCCATAAAATTCCTTATCAGCATCTATTTGTATAAGTATTCGTTTTTCGAGGCTGTATTCTTTTTCAAAAATTTGATTTAGTGCTGTTAACAAATTGTTGGAACTAACGTAAGAAAGAAATCCTAACTTTCCAGTATTAATACCTAACATAGGGATACCCAAATCTCCAACTAAACTAGCCGCTTCCAAAAAGGTGCCGTCTCCTCCAATACTAAAAACAAAATCAAATTTTACATCTTTAGGTAAAGAATTTTGGAAAACACCTTTTGCTAGTGGTGTGTAAAGAACTTTTTCTGAAATAAAATCAAAAAATTTTTTGTTTATATAAAAATCTACTTCGCGATTTTTCAATTCCTCAAACAACTGAATAGCCATGCCATTAAAGTTGTTCCCAAAATTTCGACCAAATATAGCTATGTTCATTTAATATAATTTTATAAGTGGTGTTTTATAATTTACAAATATACCTATTTTTGATATATTTGGAATATATGTTAAATTTATTTGCAATAGTCTGTCGTAGTAAGTTTCAAATGAAGCCCCAATTCCAAATGTATAATTAATGTTTTTATTAAAATTATTATTTAAGTTAAAAGTTTTGTTATATCCATCAGTATAAATTAAATCTCCAAATATTTCTAAATATATTTTAGTATATGCTTTTTTGAATTCGTTTGGTAAAAATTTTGGCAAATTATGTATTTTGGTTTTGCTTAATAAAAACGATAAAGTGTTTTGAGTTTTAACAGTATTATTACCCATAAAATAAAAATATTCATATCCTCTAATCCAAAAATCTTTGCCAAATTCTAACTGGGTTTGAAAAAATGTATTTTGATTTTTGTCCTCTTTGTAAAATTTGTACGAACTAATGTTGTGTACCGCAAAACGTGATTTTTTTATTGTTTTATGAATTTGAAACTCAAAGTTATTTCCAATAAACGAAGTAAATTTATTATTCAAATTGTACCAGTATCCACAATTTATGTTTATTAAAAACCCATTTGTTGGATACACTTTATTATTGCGATTATCAAAATTGTAAAAAATAATTGGGTTCAAATAATACGAAGTATAATTTGAAATAAATGTTTCTTGATTGTTATCTTTTACCCAGTAGTGTTTATAAGCCATTCCAAGACCTATCTGGTTATTTAGGTTTATTCTGTAAGAATATACAAAATGCGAATTGAAATTCAAAAAACTGCTTAAACTGTAAACTGCCTTGTTTTCAAGAATATTTGAAATAATTTTTTTTTGAATAAATGTTTCTGCATTTATTTTAAAACCATGGTTTTTGGTTTTTTCAAAATTTTGTAAAAATAGTGTTAAGGCATAATGTTGTCTGTAACCTCCTCGAACTTTTATTTTAAAGTAATTATTTTTCCCTTTTATGTTGTGTAATTCTACAACTCCTCCATAATTTATTTGGCTAAAGTCTTTGTCAATAATAAAACTTGATAAATTTCTGCTTCCATGTTCAAAAATAGGATAAACCCACCAATACCATCTTTCTTCAACATTAACATTAACAAATACTTGAGATTCATCAGTTTTATAATTTAGGTCAACATAGTTAAACAGACTGGTTCTTAAAAGATTTTGTTTTGATTCTGATATTGCTTTTTCGAGAGTTAGGTAATCAATGCTGTCTTTTTCGTTAAAGCATAATTCTTTTAGAATAACTTCTTTTTTAGTTTTGTTATTTCCATTAATAGAAATTTCTGAAATTATATAATTTTGATTTTTTGCACTTTTTGATAATACTAAAGCAAATAACAGAAATATTATGAAATAATTTTTCAAATGTTTAGGTAATTTAAAAAAGAATCAAGTCGATCTTGGTAAAAAACTTTGAGCATATCCTCGCTTAAAAACGAAGCTTTTATCTTATAATCGTATCTTTCAAAAGTTTGAATTATTGAAGCCATATCTGTAACATCAACTTTTATTGTTATACTTATTGCGGTACTTGCTTCTATAGTGTTTACGAATAATGAAAGAATTTTTGCATTGTTTGATTCTACAATTTGAGCAATTTCAGATAAACAATAATCGTGAATAGTCATTTCTAAAATTATGATGCCACCAGCTTTTTCTACGGTAATCATTTTGGCAAATTCAGTAACTATATTGTGTAAAGTAATGCTACCTAAATATTTTTTATTAGCATCTAAAACAGGAACAATAGTAAGTTTTAATTTGGCAAACAAATCAACAATTTCGTAAATATGTTGATTTTCAAACACATATGGTCTAATAAGTGAAGGATTATGTGTTCCTATTGGTGCATCTAAGTCGTTGTGGTCATAAATATCAGAGTCGGAAATTAATCCTAAAAATTCTTCGTTATTTACTATTGGTAAATGTGATATTCTATGCATTTCCATTAAGGCTATTGCCTCACTGCCAGTATTTGATGTTTTTAATACTGGTATTGTATCAGAATATAAATTTTTAGCAATCATAAATATGTTTTTTGATATTTGATTATGCAAACTTAATTAATATATTTGTATCAGAAAAATACAATAATAAAAACTTTAATTTTTTAATACATGACAAATTTAAGTGTAAATATT
This sequence comes from Bacteroidales bacterium UBA5219, assembly GCA_002412425.1. Classification (GTDB taxonomy): domain Bacteria; phylum Bacteroidota; class Bacteroidia; order Bacteroidales; family ML635J-15; genus Bact-19. The sequence goes on from DHVB01000026.1 coordinate 16,575, forward strand.
AATAAAGTTGCAACAATAAGAAATGCACGTGGTGGTAATATTCCTGATGTAAAACTTGCTGCAATAAGATGTGAAATGTTTGGCGCACATGGTATAACTGTTCATCCTCGTCCTGATGAGCGTCATATTAGGTATCAAGATGTTTATGATATTCGTCCTATTATTAAAACAGAATTTAATATTGAAGGTTATCCATCGAAAGATTTTATTGATTTAGTAAAAAAAGTAAAGCCACATCAAGTAACATTAGTTCCTGACCCACCTGATGTTTTAACTTCAAATGCTGGTTGGGATACTGTTAAACATAAAGATTTTTTAAAAGAAATTATTTCTGAACTTAAAGCTGAAAAAATTAGAACTTCGATTTTTGTAGATACTGAATTTAAAAATATTGAAGGAGCTGTATTAACAGGAACAGATAGGGTAGAGTTATATACAGAACCTTATGCAGCTGGTTTTGAGAAGAATAAAGAAAAAGCCGTTGAGCCTTTTGTTAAAGCTGGCGAATTAGCTCTAAAACTTGGTTTAGGACTAAATGCTGGACATGATTTAAGTTTACAAAATCTAAAATATTTTGTTCAAAATGTAAAAGGAATTTCCGAAGTTTCTATTGGACATGCTCTTATTTCAGATGCTCTTTATTTTGGTTTGGATAATACAATTAAACTATATTTAAGAGAATTGGCTTAGGTTGTAAAACTTAAGCCAATTCTTTAGTAATTTAACAATAAACTTTATTTATTATAAAAGTGAAAATGCTGCGGTCAGTCCAGCCATTACAATAGCGACCATGCTCATTAGTTTTATCAATATATTCAAACTTGGTCCAGATGTGTCTTTAAATGGGTCTCCAACAGTATCACCAGTAATTGCAGCTTTGTGAGCTTCGGAACCTTTGCCTCCAAAATTTCCTTCTTCTACGTATTTTTTTGCATTGTCCCAAGCACCTCCAGAATTTGCCATAAATAATGCTAAAACAAATCCTGTTGCTACTCCTCCAATTAACAATCCCATTACTCCAGGCACTCCGAATATAAGTCCCATAAGTATAGGTATTGCAATAGCTAAAGATGAAGGTAAAACCATTTCTTTTTGAGCACTTATTGTTGATATTTCTACGCAACGTGCATAGTCTGGTTCTGCTTCGCCTGTTAAAATTCCTTTTATTTCTCTAAATTGTCTTCTTACTTCGTTAACCATACCTTCTGCAGCACGTCCAACCGCATTCATTGTTAAGCCTGAAAATAAGAAAGCCGTCATTGCTCCAACAAATATTCCAACAATAACAAGAGGATTCATTAAGTTTACTTGGAAAAAAGACATAATATCTGGAATAGTTGCGGAATGTATATCTACACCAGTAGTACTCATGAATTCGCTAGCTTTTTCGGGTAATCTTCCTATAGCAATTTTTATTTCTTCGATATATGAAGCTAAAAGTGCTAAAGCTGTTAAAGCAGCCGAGCCGATAGCAAAGCCTTTGCCTGTTGCAGCAGTGGTGTTTCCTAGTTGGTCTAATGCATCTGTTCTTTGCCTAACTTCTGGTTCTAGTCCACTCATTTGAGCATTTCCGCCAGCATTGTCGGCAATAGGTCCGTAAGCGTCTGTTGCAAGGGTAATACCTAAAGTTGATAGCATACCAACTGCGGCTATTGCAATTCCATAAAGTCCCATTCCAATATTGCTAAAGTCGAATTTTGCTGCAAATAAATAAGATAAAATTATTGATGCTGTTACAATTAAAACTGGAATTGCAGTCGAAATCATACCAGTTCCAACACCTTGAATAATAACTGTTGCATGTCCTGTTTTTGCCGATTCTGAGATTTTTCGAGTAGGTTTAAATCCAGATGAAGTAAAATATTCTGTAGATTTTCCAATTCCTATTCCACCTAATAATCCAACCAACATTGCAATCCAAATGCCTTGATAATTAGGAAGACCTAAATAATATAATACTCCTAGTGCGAAAAAAGCAATTAAAATTGAGCTTACATTAACTCCTCTACCTAATGCAGCTAGAAGTTGTTGTTGGTTTGCACCTTCTTTGGTTTTTACTAAGAATATTCCTAGTATTGATAAAATAATTCCAACAGCAGCAATTACCATTGGTGCAATTACTGCATTAAATTGAACGTCAAGTCCGCTAGACTTGAATGCTACTGCACCTAGAGCAGCGGTTGAAAGTATTGCACCGCAATAGGATTCGTATAAATCGGCACCCATTCCAGCAACGTCTCCAACATTATCTCCAACATTATCAGCTATTGTTGCTGGGTTTCGTGGGTCATCTTCTGGAATATCGGCTTCTAATTTGCCAACTAAGTCAGCTCCAACGTCAGCAGCTTTTGTGTAAATACCACCGCCAACACGTGCAAATAATGCTTGAGTCGAAGCTCCCATACCAAAAGTTAGGGTAGTGGTGGTAATTATAATCAACTTCATTGATGGATCGGCAGCAATTAAAGGATTGGTAGTAGAGTCTAATGCTCCAATTGCATACTGTAAAACGTAAAACCAAAGCGAAATGTCTAATAAACCTAAGCCAACAACAACTAAACCCATTACTGCTCCAGACCTAAAAGCAAGTTTTAAACTCGCATTTAGTGAGTGTCGTGCAGCATTTGCAGCTCGTACCGAAGCATAAGTAGCAGTTCTCATGCCTAAAAATCCAGCTAAACCTGAGAAAAATCCGCCTGTAATAAAGGCAAAAGGAACCCAAGGGTTTTGGATTTTTAAGACATAAGCCATAATGGCAAATAAAAGTGTTAAAGCAATAAAAACAATTGCTACAACTTTATATTGTTGCTTTAAGTAAGCCATTGCACCTTTTCTAACATATAAAGCAACTCTTTTCATCATGTGAGTTCCTTCTTTTTCTTTCATCATGCTTCTAAAAAAGTACCAAGCAAAACCTAGAGCCAAAATAGAAGCAAATGGAACTAGCCAAAACATATTTTCTGTAATCATATTTTATGTATTTTTATTATCCATTTAAAAAACTTTGCAAAATTCCTATTTTTTTTTGAAATACAAAACTAAATCACCATATTATTTTTAAAATTTATAAAATATTAGTTAATAGGTATGAAGTTTTTAACAAAAAACATTTATATTTGTTTAATTATATTAATAATAATGATTCTATGAATAGATTGAAGCATATATTAATTCTATTATTTGTTTTTATAATAAATTTTAAGTTTTTACTGGCGCAAACCTATAAGCCTGCACCTGATTTTTCATTGTTAGATACTAATGGCGAGGAAGTAAATCTTTATGATAGCATTGCGGCAGGAAAAGTGGTTTTACTACATTTTTTCTCTCTAAATTGTGGTTCTTGTATTGAAGTAGCTCCTATTGTGGATTCTATTCATAGGCAATATGGTTCGGGAACCCAAGATTTAATTGTTTGGGGAATTGTACACTATTATTATAATAGCGAAGAAATAGAAGCTTTTAAGGAATATCATAATCTAACTTTTAGATGCTTCCCTACAGGACATGCAACTGATGTGTTTGGATTATATGAAATTAATTATACTCCACAAATAATGATGGTTTGCGATTATATAGTTTCAGAATCTCTATCTTATTTTAATATAATCGAAACTTTAAATTATTGCTTACCTTCTTCAAAACTTGAAGAAAAAAATAATGATTTTACTTTTAATATTGTAGGTGATTTTTTAAATTTTGAATCTCAGAAAAAAGTCAGTGAAATACAAGTTTACGACTATATGGGACGCTTAGTTTTTAATGAAAAAAATCCAAAAAACTTTATTAGAATTCCTTTATTAATTTCAAAATCTTTGTATATAGTGAATTTTGTTTTTGATGATAACTCGAAATTTACTTCTAAAATTATATCTCAATGAAAAAAATAATAATTCCAGCAATTTTGTATTCTTTGATATTAGCGTTTTTTGCTTGTTCAACTATTTATAATTATGATTTAAGTATAGGTGGACTTGATGATTTGCCTGCAACAAAAGCATGTTTAACAAAATATTTGCCAAAATCCGTTGATGCACAAAAAGGACAACAAGGAAGAGAAATTGCTCCTATTACTTTAATTTTTGATGAACACGAAGCAGAAATTAAGGATTCTTTGCTTGCAGATTCTGTAGTGTTTGAAGATAATAGCTATTTACTCAAGTTTAAAATTGTTGCCTTAGACCCTTTTGATGAAGTTACTGAATATGATGTTGAAAAACAATATTTTTTAGAGAATGAGTAAAGGATATTAAAACTTTGAGTTTTATTCAAAAAAGTAAACCACAGAAACAGTTTTATCATTTGTCTTTTCTAAAAGAATGCCATAGTCAGTTTCCAATTTTTTTATTTTGTCTTTAGTAGATAATTTCAAAAATACTCTATAAAAATTATCGGGCATAATAAAACTAATATCTACAATGTCTTCATCTATAAAAATAGGTATATTAAAAGGTTCGCTTCTCAAACCTTCTACCAAATACTTAATCAATGTTGTGTGTCCATCGGCTCTATGCTCTTGCAATTTATCAATATCTATAATTTTTAAAACAAATGCATCAACTAATATTGTATCTGTTTTTAAATTAGTGTGATTTAAAAAGTCTTTTAAAAGCTCTTGCCTGTCGAGAGTGCAAGTTTCTTTGTTTTTACATTTAGCCACATAATGATATGAGTCTAAACTACTTAATTTTGCTTTGTAAATTACTTCATTATTAAAAGGAGCTAATTCTACAGCAATTTGTGTAATATTTCCAACATGAACAATAGAATCTTGAAAACTACCTTCTTGTATTGAAGATGAATTTTCTAAAAATTCGATTTTTTCAATATTTGCCATATAATTTTCTTTTACAATACTTGTGCTGTAATTGGCAGATGTTGTAAATATTATAATTGTTGCTAAAAGATTATTTGCGAAATGTATTAATATTCCGTAAACAAATCCAAATCTAAGTGCAAAGTAACTTATAATTAGAGATACTCCGAATAGTTGCAAGATGCTGATATATCGCATATTGTCGCTAAAGTTATCAAAGTGGATGAATGCAAAAATTAGACTTGTAACAATAACTTTTAAGAATTGGCTCAATTCATCATTTTTGTAGAAAAAAACAAAAATTAGTAGAGCTAATACAATGACGCAAATTATGAAACTGTTTGTTGCTAAAAAACAATAAAACAAAATACCTATGATTGAGATATATTTTGAAAACTTATGTTTAATAGTCCATCCTCGAAATGCCAATTCTTCAAAAATTGATGCACTTACTAATGTTAAGGCTAGAATAATTATAGGTGGGAACAAAGACAAAATTTCAAACAATGGAGATTGCGACTGTTGCGGGCCTGGTTGATTTGAATACAGAGAATAAAAAATATTCAAAGCAATTCCTATAATGTAGGCTATAAGTCCTAAATATAGCGTGTAGTGTTTTAATTTTAGTTTAAATTTCATGAAAATTAAATATTCGTTGCAAACGTATAAAATAATAAAATAAAATCAAAAAACACTTATGCTTTGCTCGTTGTTCGAATTTAATGTGCTTTTCTAAAAGTTAATGTACTATCAAATTTAGCCTAGCATTTGATTTATTTTATTCCTTGGTTACATCCTCTATATTTTCTTTCTCTACATGAAGCACGTGTTGTGGGAATGGAATGTTGATATTGTTTTCTTTTAATTTTTTGTATAAGATTACTCTAATTGCACTTTTTGTGTTTTCCACACGAAAAACATTGTTTACCCAGAAATAAAGTGTAAAGTCTAGTGAGGAAGTTCCAAAGTTATTAAGTCGTACAAATGGATCAGGGTCTTTTAATACGTCTTTTTGTTCTAAGCCAGCTTCCTTTATAAGCTTCATTGTTAGTTCTACATCAGAAGAACGAGCAACACTAACATCAACTTCAAAACGTGATATATTTTTTGAGTGTGTCCAGTTTACAATTTTTTGTTTTGTCAATAATGAGTTTGGCAAAAGAATAAATTTGTCGTCTCGTGTAAGCACTAAAGTTGTTCTCAAATTTATTTTTTCTACTGGCATATTAAACCATCTACATCAAGTATGTCGCCAACCTTTATGGAAGAATCAATCAATATTATAATTCCAGAAACAAAATCGCTAAACAAATTTTGTAAACCTAAACCTATACCGACCAATAAAGCTGCCGAACCAGCCATTACATATTTTAACTCAAAACCGAGAATGTTAAAGAAAATGATAAAGGCTATGGTGTAAACTACATATTTTGTGAGATTGTTGAGAGAATATTTTTTGGCTAAATCAAGTTTCTTTGATTTATAAATAGTTTTTTTAATTAAGAATAAAGCGAGGAAAGTGAGTATAAACAACAATACTAACTCAAATAAATTCAATACAGTAAGATTAAATTCACTCCCTAATTCTAGAATTGAAAATCTAATATTTCTTGAAATGTTCTGTCTTCCATCTTACTGTTTTTTAGTTTTCAAAATTAAAAATAATTCTTAAAATCTTCCTACTAAAGGCATTTTTCTTCCATCGCCAAAGGATTTTCGACTAATTTTTAAAACAGGTGGCATTTGAAATCTTTTAAATTCGCTACTGTTTACTAATCTAATAATTCTGTGAACTATTTCTTGTGGAAGTCCTTTTTTAATAATTTCTTCTTCAGATAAGTTTTGTTCTATGTATAAGAATAAAATTTTGTCTAATATTTCATAGTCAGGAAGAGAGTCGCTATCTTTTTGATTTGGTCTTAGTTCTGCCGATGGTATTTTGTCAATTATATTTTGTGGAATCATATTATTGAAATTTTGGTTTATATAATCTGCTAATTCGTAAACTTCGCTTTTGTATAAGTCGCCAATAACAGCAAGAGCGCCATTCATGTCGCCATACATAGTTGAATATCCAACTGCTGCCTCACTTTTATTTGAAGTGTTGAGCAAAATATTTCCAAATTTATTTGAATAAGCCATCAAAACACTGCCTCTAATGCGGGCTTGAATATTTTCTTCGGTAATATCTTCTTTTGTATTTTCAAAAACTTTTTCCATTGTTTTCAAATACATTTTCCTAAGTTCTTCAATATCAACAATATGATGTTTTATTCCACATCTTTTAACCATTTCTAGCGAGTCGTCTATGGAATGTTGACTTGAATATTTTGTTGGCAATAATAAAACATCAACATTTTCTTTTCCGAGAGCATTAACCAAAAGTGCTACAACCACAGCAGAATCTAATCCGCCAGATAAACCAACTACAGCTTTTTTAAGATTTGATTTTTCAAAAAAATCTTTAATTCCAAGTATTAGAGCAGAATAAATAGATTCGTATTTGTCATCTGAATTTCTATTGTGATTGTTTGTTTGTGAAGTGTTTGTAATTTCGTCAAACTCAAAGATTTTCAAATCTTCTTTAAATCTATTGGAAGAAATAATTGTATTTCCAGTTTTGTCAACAACAATGCTAGCACCTTCGTAAATTAATTCAGTGTTTGCTCCAACTTGATTTATATTGATAATAGGTATAGAATATTTTTTTGCATTTTTATAAATAAAATCTTTTTTACAATCAGTTTGATTGTAGGCAAATGGTTGAGCAGCAATATTTACTATAAAGTCAGGATTAAACTTATTCAAATATTCCATTGGAGCATTTTTAAACATTATTTTGTTTTCAAAAAAGCCGTGAATTTTTTCTTCGTCCCACAAATCTTCGGCAATAGTTAGAGCTATTTTTTTATTTTTGAAATTAATAATGCTAAAGTCTTGATTTTCTTCAAAATACTTGTCTTCGTTGATGATGTCAAAATTTGGAATCAGAGTTTTATGAATTACTTTTTGAATTTCTCCATCATAAAGAAAAGCAGCAGAATTATATAGTTTTTTGCCAGTATTTTTTAGGTTTTTTGTCGGTAAACCTACTATTGCAGCAATGTTTGTGCATTGTAATTTTATTTCTTCAAGTTTTTTGTAGCAATCATCAATAAAAAAGTTGTAATTTAACAAATCATATGGTATGTATCCACAAATCGAAAGTTCTGAAAAAATTACTAAATCTACTCCTTGATTTTTGGCAGTTAAAATTGTATTTATAATTTTTTGAGAATTAAAATCTAAATTTCCAACTTGATAGTTTAATTGAGCAATTGCAATTTTCATTTTTATGATTTGTTAAAAAAACACTGTCTTAAAAGCGTCCAATTACCGAATTACATTTGAACACTTTTAAGACAGTTTGATTATTTTGCTTTAAAGTTTGTTTTTATGTGCTTAAAATAAAACACCAACTTTTAAATGAATATCATTTAATGCAATTCTTGGGTTGCTAGTAGAAGTCATATCTGGGACATCGAAAACTTTAGTTTTGTCAACATCAATTAAACCTCCAGTATAAAGTATTTCAACTAAAATTCTTGTATTTCCTGACAGCGAGTATTCTATTCCGCCTCCAATATGCCAGCCAACATTAAATAAATTTATTTCTTTTAGCATTAATTTTTCGTTTTCTCCAAAAGAGCCTAAAGTTTTAATATTAATTAATGGTGTAACTCCCGCTTTTAAGAAATATGTCATATAGCCAATTTCATTAGTTTTTCCTTTGAAACTTACTGGAACTCCAATGTAATTAAGATTATATTTTATTTTAGTTCCAGGAAATACAGTGTCTATAACAGCACCTTCTTTTGGTTTTAAGTTAGTAAATCCATATTTGTAAGCGATATTACCTCCTACATTGTTAAATTGAATTCCGGTAGAAATTGCAAAATTATCAATTAAGTTAAAGTCAACTAAAGCTCCAAAATTGTATCCAAATTTCATGCCTTTAGTATCTGCCACTTTACTGTCAGTACTCATCCACGACATTGTTGGACCAATATATAATCCGCCAGAAATAGCTTGTTGAGCAAAAATGTTTCCGAAGAAAAACAAACTAATTAGAATAAGAATAATTTTTTTCATATTTTTAAGATTTTAAATTTAGTTTAATTTTGTACTACAAAAATAGTATTATTTTTTTAATAAAGTTTATTATGAAGAAGAAATATTATGTTTTAATTTTAATTTTTGTTTTATTAGTTGGAATTTTAATGTTTTTTGTGTTTTCAAAAAAGAAAGCAGAGTTTGAAGTTGATATTTCAAAAATTGAGTTAAACATTGAAATAGAACGATTTGATAAAGATTTTGAAAGGTTTTCCAAAGGAGATTTTTATACTCAAGTTGCATTTATGGAAAAAACATATCAAGAGTTTTTTGAAGTATATAATTATGAAATAATAGCAATTGGTGGAGCAGACAATTCGGCTTATTTGTCTTATGTAAATACATTTTTAAATGATTTTTCTGTTGTTCAAGCACGAAAATATGTTGAAAAAGAATATTCTAAACTAGATGATGTGAATGAAGATTTGACTTACGGGTTTAAACATTTAAAATATTATTATCCCGATGTTAAAATTCCTCGCTTTGTTTCTTTTATTGCTGGATTCAATCAGTCGGTTGTGCTCACTGAAGATTTTATTGGAATAGGTTTAGATAAATATTTAGGTAATGATTGTGAATTGTACGATATGTTGCAAATTCCTGATTTTTCAAAATCTGAAATGACGAGAGAGCAAATTGCAATTGATGTTTTGTCGGCTTGGGCAGAAGCAGAATACCCTTTTTATAGCGATTCCGAAAATTTATTGGAAAATATGATTTATAATGGTAGAAAGTTGTATTTCTTGCATTCTATGTTTCCAAATTTTAAACCTGAAAGAATTAATAAATATACAAAGGAACAATTAGATTTTTGTGAAAAATTTGAACGCGAAATGTGGACTACAATAGTTGAAAATAAATTGTTGTTTTCTACTGACGCTTTAACAATTAAAAAGTTTGTTGGCTCAGCACCTTTTACATATCAATTTGGTCCAGATAGTCCACCAAGAACAGGCAATTGGTTGGGTTTTAAAATAGTATGCTCATATATGAAGAATGAAGATGTAAGTCTTGAAGAATTGATGGAAGAGGTTGATTATCAAAAGATTTTGAATTTGTCAAAATATAACCCAAAATATAAATAATCAAGATTTGAGTTTTTTATACTCAAATGCTAAGTTTGCCATTAAATTACTAAAAGTTTGCATTGCTTGCATTGTCTCGCTAGAAATAGTTTGATTTTTTATTCTTAATAATAGTAAAGAATGAAGTGCATCAATGCAGGTTTTTACATCACCCTCGTTTGCGTTATTAGAAAGTTTTTTAAACTCTTCAATATTAGGTTTTGCCCACCTGTAAAGTTCTTGGTGTTTATATGAGTTTTCTTGGTTTAATAATTTTTGATTTAATTCCTCAAGTTCGTCAATTATGTTTTTTATAAAACCGAAATCACCTTGCTTATCAATTTTCTCGGTTTTAATTAAATTTATTAAATCCAAATACCAGTCTCTGATTTTAATTTTTATTTTTTCACTTGTTTTATATTGGTCTATGATAAGTTTGTTTATTTCTTCAATGTCGCAATTTGCAAGTCTTATAATATCTTGAATTTGTCTGATATAAATTATGTACTCAATTATATTCTCTTTATATTTTTGTTCTGCAATTATCATAAGTTGTTTTCTTGTATTTTATTAATTAATCTTCTTTCTTTTTTTGTTGGTCTTCCGCTTCCTTTGTCTCTGATAATAAATGCTGTTTCAATATTTTTTAGTTTATCTAATTCTGATTGAGGAGTGGTTTCAACAATAAGGTCGGGAACCAGTTTAGCAGATACTCGCTTATCAGTGAGTTTTAATATTTTGTATGATCTAATTATAGGTGGATTTTTTATAAAAATAACATCTCCAATCTTAACATTTTTTGAAGGCTTAACAGCATTATCATTGATTAAGACATGCCCTTTATTGCATTTCTCTTGAGCTAAATTACGAGTTTTGAATAATCTAACCGCCCACAAAAATTTATCTATTCTTAAATTTTCCTCCATCACTATCAACATTTAATTGAAATACAAAGATATTAAAAAAGGATTGATGGAAAAACACAAACTTTTATCTGATGTTTGTAATATGTTGATTTTCATAGGGATATGGGGTTGTTAAATAAAAGTTAATAAAAAAGTAAATTTTTACAATCCTAAAAATATATTTTATAACTTTGTAGCTGAGAATTTAGTGTTTTTTTTATTGATTTTATGAATTTTATTCATGCAAAAATATTTTTTTATTGAATATTATTACTTATTTTTATGCAAAAATAATATTAACTAAATATAATACTTAAATGAGGAAGATTTTTACCAGTATCGTATGTTTAGCACTTGTTTTTAGTGTTAATGTTCAAGCTCAAAAAACCTTTATGGAAGGTGATATTTTGAGTAGTGATCCAATTAATCCAGAGAATTTTAATGATAAATTGTTTCAAGATGTATTAGTTTATAAAATTAATACATATATGGATTCTCTAGGACTCGAAGGCTTTGAGATTCATGATTTTTTTATAAATCCAGCTAGGGAACATGCTACTTATATGGCAGAAACTGGCGAAGCAAACCTCACAGGTTCTGGACGTGCTGGAACAGTTAGAGATAGGTTGGCTTATGCCGGCGGTACAGGCGTAGGAGCAGAAGTGGTTGCAAGAGCTAATATAAGGACAGCTAATGAATATATTAGTTATGACGAATTGGCAAATCAAACATTGGATAAGTGGAAAACTGGAAAATATTCAAAAGATTTGTTGTCACAAAAATACTTTTTTATAGGAGCTAGTGGTAAAGTTGACGCATCGCAAAAAAGAGTTTTTGTTTCTGTGTATATGGGTAATTATGCTTCATTTATCTCAGGTGCTGGTAATGTGTTAGAGTTGGCAGCTCCAATTTCTGTAAAGTCACAGGGGTTAAAAGTTTATGACGAAAAAATATGTAAGAAAACAACAAGGAAAATGCCCGATGTTGTTGATTTACAAGAAGGACTTTCGATTAATGACAACGGCGAAATTGTTTTTAAATATAATGATTTAAGAAAATTTAGACGTTTTATCAGAGCTTCGAAAGATGGCTTAGCAGTAGATATTGTTCAAAAAGACCAATTTAATCGTTGTAAGTCAGAAAATATTGTCGATTATTCTAAGGTAAACATTGGCTTCATGACTAAAAAAATGTTTTCAAAAAAAATATATAAAAAGAATATAGCCGAAGGCGAGGGCAGAAGAAAAAAAGTAACAAAATTAGAAGTTGTTTTAGGTCAATTACCTGCTGGTTTTGACCCTCAAAACATTGAGTTGAATTTGATGGTTATTAAAGAAAAACATGTGTGCCACAACATCCCTCAATCATGGGTTGATACAAAAATTTATGATTTTGTTCCTAAAATTGCTTTAATGCCCGATACTATACTTCCAGCAGGAATAAGCGAATATGCACCAACAGCAACCTCAACAGAGTTGAATTTTAGAATTCCATTTGAACAAGGAAAATTTACTTATCAACCTGACGATATGAAGCCTGTGTTAGCAGCTTTGAATGAACCAGATTTTATTATTAACAAAATCTTTATTGAAGCATATTCTTCTTTAGAAGGATCTATAGCTGAAAATGCAGCTTTACAAAAGAGAAGAGCAAATAGTATTGTTAAGGCTTTAGAAGAAAATCAAAATGCAAGTATTGTGGATTCTGTAATAACTGCACCAAACTTAAAAGATTTACAAAACGACTGTAAAGGAACTATTTTTGAAGATGTTTGTGATATGGATCTTGAACAAGCAGTTAGATATGTAAATTCAAAGGCAAAGGAAATGGAAATGTTTTTAGAAAACCATAGATATGCAAATGTTACTATTTGGATTACTTATGATATTGATGGAGAAAAAGAACAAAAATATGTTGTAACACAATTTAATAGAGCTGTTGAAGCAGGACAAATAAATACTGCACTTGCAATTCAAAAATATATTCTAAAAAGAGTTGTGGAAGGAAGATATAACGAAAATGTTGTTGCCGACATGAAAATACCTTCAGGCAAAGAATATGTTGGATTAAATATGAATAAAATTTGGTTAACTCAATTTATTTATATGGATGTACTTGACGAAGATTATTTAACAAAAATTGATGACTTAAATAAATTAGACCAAACAAATATTTATGTTGATTTTAATGATGTATTATGTAAAGTAACTTTAACAGATCTTGATAATGACCGCACTCAACAAACTTTACAAAATCGTATTGACAAAATGTATAACACTTCTTTACGTGTTGATTTAGTTGATTTGTTGAATATTGAGTTGCAATATCAAATTATGGATATTTATAAAGATTCATTAGGCTATGATCATCCATCTGTTGTAAAAGCTATGAATAAAATGAAAGAGATTATTCATATTGACGAGTTAACATGGGCAAATTCTTTGAAATTAGCTAGTGTATTTATCAATCACTCTGATTATGAATATGCTATAAGATTGCTAGAACCTTGGATTAAAGATGAAAGCATTCCATTTGTGTATTTAACAACTTATGCTACAGTTTGTTCAAAAGTAGATTATAAAGTACATTCAAACAATTTTGTTTATGCATTAGATAGAATCAGAAAACAAGATCCTGAGTTTTTATGCGATTTGTTTAAAGGCGATAAACTATCTGTGCAAACTTTTGTAAATACAAGAGTTAAACAGTTGTATTGCGAGACTTGTAAAAAGTAAAATTTATTAATAAGTTAAAAGGCGGTGTCTCATAAGTGTCAAACTGCTTCGTTGCTTTCAATATTCGGACTCAGTCACGTACACTTCGGCTTTGCTCAGTGCAACGCTTCATGTACGCTCCTTCGTCCTCAATTTCA
>DHVB01000026.1:30543-32650 GCA_002412425.1 Bacteroidales bacterium UBA5219
ATTTTAACACTTCTGAAACACCTTAAAAATTTATTGTTTTAAAATTTGTTTTGAGACAGTCGCTTTTTTATTTAATATCGCTAAGTTATGTTAACTTTTAAAAAAATAACATTTTTATGTTTATCTGTTTTTTTGAGTATTTATTCTATTGCTCAATATAAATTAACATGTAGAATTGAAAATTATGCTCACAGAGAGGTGAAAGTTTTTACTTTATTTGGCGATGAAGCTGAATATGTCGAAAGTGTTCAAACTAATATCAATTCTGCTTTTGAGTTTTCTTTTGATAAAAAAGAAGTTGGTTTGTATAGACTTTATCTTGACAATAATGAGTATTTTGATTTGATTTTTAATAATGAAAATATTCAATTAAGCACTTTTGTCGAAAATCCAGTTTATAATATGAAAGTTATTGAGTCTAATGAGAATTTTCAATTATATGAATTTCTAAAAATGGAATTTATGTATAAGTATAAAATTCAAATCTTAGAACAATTTATGTCTATTTATCCTGACGAAACATTTACAAAAACAGTAGAAAAGGAAAAAGCAAAACAGCTTAAAGAGAAAAATGATTTGTTGATTAAAGTAATTAATTTGAATAAAAATAGTTTTGCCGGCAAATATTTAACATATTTTAAAGAAGTTACTGCACCAGAAAAGCTTAGTATAGAGAAAAAACAAGAATTTTATCGTAAGGAATATTTAAAATCTTATGATTTTAGCAGTGTTTTAATGCTAAAATCTAATGCTTATCAAAAAGTAGTTTTAGATTATTTAAAACTGTTCCGTGCAACAGATGCAGATGTGTATTATGTTGCAGGTAAAGATGTTCTCGACCATATTTTCTTTGAAGAGCCTGTGATTTTTAATACAATTTTTGAATTTATTTTAAATGGTTTTGAAACAATTGGACTTGTTGAACAATCCTCTAAGTTAAGTCTTGAGTTTGGAGATTTGTGCAGTGATGCAAGCGATAATCTTAAAGCAAGAATTAAAGCAAATACAGAATTGACAATTGGTAAGAAAGCTCCAGACTTTACGGTTCAAACTCTTAGTGGGCAAACTTATACTTTGTCAAAAATGAAGTCGAATTACACTTTAATTCTTTTTTGGGCAACATGGTGTGGACATTGTCAGTTGACTATTCCTACTTTTGCAGAAGCTCAACAATTGTTTGATGCAGCAAGTGTTGATATTATTGCTATTAGTTTAGATAAAGATAAAAAAGAATTAAACGAGTTCTTATCTAAAAATCCTTTCCCTTGGAATATTGCTTGTGATTATAAATCTTGGGATGGAAAACAAGTAATTGATTATTCTGTTTATGCAACACCGATAATGTATTTAGTTGATAAAGATTTGAATATTGTTGCTAAACCTTATGATGAACAAAGATTATTTAGGGAATTAGAAAAAATATTATATAGAAATTAAAAATGCAAATTAAAACTGCAGAATTTTTGATGTCAAATCAGGACTATAGAAATTGTCCGCAAGATGATATTCCTGAAATTGCTTTTATTGGAAGATCCAATGTCGGGAAGTCTTCATTAATTAATATGTTGACAAATAATTCAAATTTGGCAAAAACATCTTCTGTGCCTGGTAAAACTCAATTAATCAATCATTTTATTATCGATAAATCTTGGTATTTAGTTGACTTACCGGGATTTGGTTATGCTAAAGTTTCAAAAACAGTGAGAGAGAAATTTAAAAAAATGCTTGAAGATTATATTTTAAAACGTCCAAATCTTGTTTGCTTATTTGTCTTGGTGGACAGTCGAATACCTGCACAGAAAATTGATTTAGAATATATGTATTGGTTGGGTTTAAACTCTGTTCCTTTTAAGATAGTTTTTACAAAAACTGATAAGTTAGGAGTGAATGCATTAAAAAAGAATATTGAAGATTATAAATTAAGTTTGGAAAAATATTGGGAAAATTTACCTGATTATTTTATTACTAGTTCAACAACTAAAAGAGGGAAGGAAGAATTGTTAGATTATATTGAAAGTATATTATAAAAAGACGGTGTCTCATAAGTGTCAAACTGCTTTACTTCAACTTCGTTCAGCAACCACGTTGCTTTCAATATTCGGACTCA
>DHVB01000072.1 GCA_002412425.1 Bacteroidales bacterium UBA5219
TAAAAAAGGGGACCATTATAGAATACCGAGGTCTAATAATGTGTAGTTTGGATAATTTTCATAATTTCTATCTTTGTTAAGATATTTTCCTTCGCGAGACTTAAAAGTTACAGAATAATTTACTAATAGGTTAGAAATTACTTTATGAGTTAAATTAAATGATACTTTATGTTGCAAATAATCTAAAACATATCTTGATAAGAAATTATCTGCAGGTTTGTCTGCAATAATATAAGCATAAGAAACATTAATATTTGTAATAAAAAATGAAGGATTAAAAATTTCTTGAGGATAAAAACCTGTAGAGACTTCAATTCCTGTTGTATTAACTTTTGTATGATTTACACAACGCCACAATGAATCATTTTCGGCTTTAATATAATCTATCATGTTTTTCCCATATCTTTGAAAAACGCATATTTGCCCGTCGAATATATTTTTTTTAGACTTATTATTTATCACATTATAATTATAACCTAACTCAAATGTCAGAGCTTCTTCGGGTTTTAATTTATCGTTTCCTAAAATATCGCCGGTGTGGTAAAATAAATCCGTAAATGTTGGCATTCTCATATTTTTACCAGCAAGTACATAAATGTTTTGTTCAAGTTTATATTTTTCTCCTAAGTTACAAGGTATTTTATAAGCAAAATTCAAGGTGTAAATATAAAAGAATAAAAAAAGAAAACAAAGTAATATGCTATAATAAATAAAAAATCAAATACGAATAATCGAAATGTAGTTTTAGTGGGTGTAAAGGGGGTGTAAAAAATCACTCACCTAAACTAAATCTTAATGATTAGAAGAATGGGATGTGGGTGTAAATGGGGTGTAAAAGTGGTGTAATCCAATTGCACAAATCAATCAGGCTTTATTTCGAGATAATGGTTAGAATTTCCTGTAAGTCAATATCTGATACATGCTTATTAAATTGCTTGAATGTAACAGATGTAAAAATGTCTTTTCCAAGTATCTGATTAACATTTTGTAATTTACTTTCAATTTTATCTGGTCCAAGATATACAATTTTAATTTCTTTATTAAGGCTATGTTCTAGGTGCTGATTAAAAGAATGAAGATATTTATCCAGCAGGTATTCCAAACCAGTCTTCCATTTTTTGTTTTGGTTTTTGCCATTAGCCAAATTGTATTTGAAGAAATTATAAAGCTCGGAAAAGTTTTTATTAGAGTAATGAGCATAATATATTAACTGACTATCCTTGTCAACTGAGTGCAAATCAGTTTTAAGTTCGACGAAATAAAATGTATTTGCAGAAGCAAGTAGGTAGTCAACATTCGTGTTTTGATTAGTATCTGTTTTCTCTAAGTTGTGGATTTCATCTAAAGACATTTTAACGATTGGTTTGCCTTTTGGAAGTTTAAGATTACTCAAAGGAAATTCTGGATAAAGGAAATAGATTTTTTCTCCATAGATTTTCGAGAAGACCTCTTCTATCTCGCTAAGAATAAAAATATCAATCCTTCTTTCAAATTGATACTTAGGCAAAGGTTGCAACTGTATTAACAAGTCTTTTATTTTAGCATCCATAGTAAGTTTGATTTAATATTGTTATTTGATTAGTTATTTGCTTTAATGAATTATTTTCGGTTTTCTTCTTCCACCGCAGCAGTCCATTTGTCGGCAAAGTGTAGGATCATTTGTAAACGACATTCTCTGTGAAAATATTCAAGATTGTTAACGCCTCCATTTGTCGGGTAAAGTCCATCATGTGCTACAATTGCCTGAGCTTCCTGCTGTGATAGTTTTACATGTTGTGAAATTAAATAAAGGCTTCTGGTGCCCAGACTCATTGTTACAATTTCGGGATTGGTTTTGTATGCTATGCCTTTTTTGATTTCCCAATCAACATCATTCTTTAAGTAATATGGAATGTCAACATCACCGACTTTGCCAATGTCGTGGAATAACGAAACAATTGTAATTGATTCGTCTGAAATATCAGGTGCTAATAGGTTTTTAATCTTTATGGCATTTAAGGCAACACCAACAGAATGAATCAGCAGTCCTCTTTCGATATTCAGATGAAATCGGGTTGATGCCGGAGAAGTCAACCAACTAGTGCGAGTTTCGAGAAATTCCTTAAACTTTAAAACTTCATCCCTTCTTACCGTGATGTTATCAAACAATGAATTGTAAGCTTCGAGCAATAGTTTATGGTCTGTAATCATGTTGTTGAGTTTTGATTGTGCAAGATAGGGAAAAAAGGGGGAATGCACTATTAGAAAGAAAAGAAAAATAAAAGTTAAATCAATGAAATATATAAAAATAAGGTAATTATTTAGCTGCCCTGCAAAGTTAAAAAATTTTGACCATCAAAAGTGTCCTTTAATTCTGCGAAGATGTTTTTGTTGTTTTTACGAGCAGTGGAAACAAAACTTTCGATTCTGGCATATAGTTCAGCGCCTTCTTCTGAGCGGAAGCAATTTGATATTTTTAATTTTAGTTTGGCTGGACGCAGATCTCTTTCTGCCAGATTGTTTGTAAAAGGCACTTCTTGGTTAAATGCAAAGGCTAAAACTGCATCTTGATGTTTAATAAGCCGTTCGATTAAATTTCTAGCCTTTGTCTTTTTGGGCTTACCCCTTTTCCCAGGAATTTTTAGTGGTAATGGCTCTGTAATATCACCAAGTTCACAGATGTTTTGGTATCTTTTCTCAATTTGGGTTCTGTTTAGTATTCTTTTTGGAAAACACATCTCCTTGACTTCGAGCAAATATTTTTTCAAATCATTTGCCCATTTGTTGTTTTCGCTGTTATCTATTACCCCCTGAAGTTCTCTAATTAAATGAGAGCCGCACAAAGCATGTTTTATTTT
>DHVB01000003.1:0-174 GCA_002412425.1 Bacteroidales bacterium UBA5219
AACACTTCTGAAACACCTTGAAAGTTTATAGTTTTAAAAGCTGTTTTGAGATTGCCTCAGCAAGGTGTTTTATTATGCCAAAAATAATTTAAGTAAAATAAATTTGGAAATTCTATTTATTTTATTTATCTTTGTGGCACAATTGCGGGGTAGAGCAGTTGGTAGCTCGTCGGG
>DHVB01000003.1:350-8438 GCA_002412425.1 Bacteroidales bacterium UBA5219
TCGGGCTCATAACCCGGAGGTCGCAGGTTCGAGTCCTGCCCCCGCTACAAAAACAAAAGCACCAATTTTGGTGCTTTTGTTATTTAAACATTATTTTATGCAGCAACAAGGCTTGAGCAAAAAATATGGTTTTCATAAAACTAATTTAATAATAATATTTATTAGTTTATTTTGCTTTTTGTTTGGGCAATTTGTTTCAGCACTAATTTTACATGCCTTCGATTTAAGCATAGCAGAAAGTTTGTTAAACCATGCAGAATTAAGTTCTAAAGAAATAAATGTTTTAAAACTTGCTCAATTTTTTTCTGCTTTACTAAGTTTTGTGCTACCAAGTGTTTTTTGTGCTTATTTACTTTATGACAATTGGAAATCACAACTTAGAATTACAAAAGTAAATTATAAATCTTCTTTTTATTTAATACCACTTTTTTTATTGCTTATAATGCCATTTATGAATATTATTATTCAGTGGAACGAAAGCATAGTGTTTCCAGACTCATTAAGAGATTTGGAGTTAGCGTTAAGAGCTTCAGAAGATTCATCTCAGTTGTTTATAAAGACATTACTACAAGGCACAGGAGTTTTTACTTTAATAATAAATATTTTGCTTATTGGAGCTTTGCCTGCCCTTGGCGAAGAGTTGTTTTTTAGAGGTTTGCTACAATCTCATTTGAATGATTATTTTAAAAATCCACATATAGGAATTTTTATTTCTGCATTTTTATTTTCAGCTATTCATTTTCAGTTTTATGGGTTTTTTCCTCGTTTGATTTTAGGACTTATTTTTGGATATTTAGTTTATTTCTCAGGTTCTATTTGGACGACAGTTTTTGCACATTTATTTAATAATGCTTTAGCTGTAATTGTTGTATATTTTCAAAATTTAGGAAAAATAAGTGAAGAGGTTGAAAGTTTTGGAACTTCATCTTACGAAATAATTTACTCTTTTGTATGTTTAGCACTTGCTGTCTTTGTTGCACGAAGTTTGATAATTAATTTTAAAAAACGAAATAAAATTATTAACTTAGTGGACTAATTATTATTTATAAAAACATGGAAAAATTACTACAACAAGCAGCAGAGACAATAAAGAAGGCAAAATATTTAACGGTTTTTACAGGTGCAGGCATTTCAAAAGAAAGTGGAATACCTGTGTTTAGAGGAAGTCAAGGGGTTTATTCTCACTATGACCCTTCGGTTTTAGAAATTACTAATTATTTTAGAAATACTGAAGAAGCGTGGAAAGGCATTAAAGCTATTTTTTATGATTTTATTGGGCAGGCGAAACCAAATTTAACACATAAAATTCTTGCCGAGTGGGAGAGCAAAGGATTGTTACGAGCAGTCATCACACAAAATATCGACAATTTACATTCAGATGCTGGAAATAAAACAGTTATAGAATTTCATGGTACAACTAAAAATTTTGTTTGTACACAATGCTCAAGTAATTTTTCTTTAAATGAAATTTCAATAACAGAAAAACCACCAAAATGTAAGAAATGCAATTCTTTATTAAAACCTGATTTTGTATTTTTTGGCGAGGGAATACCATCGCAAGCAGCAAGTCAATCACAAATGTTTGCTAGCCAGTCAGATGTTCATATAGTAATTGGTACAACAGGCGAAGTTTATCCGGCTTCATATATTCCAATTTATGCTAAAAATGCTGGTGCTAAAATTATTGAAATAAATCCAGACCCTTCGGCATATACAAATAAAATTACTGATATTTATCTTCCGATGAAGGCGACTGAGGCAATGGAGAAGTTGGATTCTTTAGTTTTTAGTGTTTAGTTTTTAGTGTTTAGTTTTTAGTTTTTGGTTTTCTGCTGTTAACTTTATTTGAGTTGTTTTTACTATGCTTGTTAACATTTTTACTAATTCCTTGCAATTTATAATAAAAGGCTTGTAGTCATATTTTACCATTTGGCTTTTATCTAAAAGTTGTAACCAAAATAATGTTTCTCTGGCTTCTTTACTTGAAATTGACATTTTATATGCAAAATCAGCTTTACTTATTCCGGCTAACGCCTCATTGACATATGCTCCTATACTTGTTCCACTACGTAAGAGTTGTTTTGATATGACAAACTCCTTTTCCTCTTGCAATACTTTGTAAAGTTCAATAATCTGTAATGCAAACTCAAAACTTTTTTCTTTTACTATACTTTCTTTCATAATTTAATTTTTTAGTGTTTAGTTTTTAGTTAAACTTTAAAAACTTTATGAACTTTAAAAACTTTTAACTGATTTATTGCTTTTTTCCCATTCCCAAGCTGATTTTACTGTATCTTCGAGAGAGGTTTCGGCTTTCCAGTTTAGAACTTTTTCGGCATAAGAGGTATCTGCCCACACTTGTTCAATATCTCCCGCACGTCTGCTTGTGATTTCGTAATTTAGTTTTTGTCCTGTGCTTTTTTCAAAGGCTTTAATAATTTCTAAAACAGAATTTCCTTTTCCTGTTCCTATATTGAAAAATTCATGATTTTTGGTATTTCTCTTATTTATCAATCTTTCTACCGCAACAAGATGTGCTTTAGCAAGATCGCAAACATTTATATAATCTCGAATTGCTGTTCCATCAGGAGTATTATAATCTTCTCCAAAGACCATTAATTTTTTGCGTAAACCTATTGCAGTTTGAGTAATAAATGGCAATAAATTGTTTGGAACTCCTATTGGTAATTCGCCAATTAAGGCAGACGGATGTGCACCTATAGGATTAAAATAGCGTAAAGAAATGGCTTTTAAATTTTCATTGGCTTTTACAGTATCGCTAATAATTTCTTCGCTTATTTGTTTTGTGTTACCATAAGGCGACATTGCCTCTTTAATAGGTGATTGCTCTGTAACGGGTAAAATTTCTGGCTGTCCATAAACTGTGCAAGAAGAAGAAAAAACAATGTTTTCGATATTGGCTTCGAGCATATTTGTTAAAATATTTACTAATCCGCCAACATTATTTTGATAATATTTCAAAGGTTTTTCTACAGACTCACCCACAGCTTTATAAGCAGCAAAATGCACAACAGCTTTAGCATCACGGTGTTCTTGCAAAATATTGTTAATCTCAGTTTCATTGCAAACATCAACTTTATAAAAAATAGGTTTTTTATTAGTAATTTTTTCTATCCCTTCTAAAATTGAAATATTTGAATTTGATAAATTATCAAGAATAACAACTTGATAGCCAGATTCTAAAAATTCTACAACAGTATGCGAGCCTATATAGCCTGTACCGCCTGTGATAATGATTTTACACATTTTTTTAAATTTAAGATGCAATAATTAAAAAGTAGTTTTTCTTTCCTTTTTGCACTAAAATATATTTATTATTAATCAAAAACTCAGAGTTAATAGGAGTTTGGTCATCATTAAATTTTTCTTTATTTATTGAAAGTCCATTGCCTTGTATTGTACGTCTAAGTTCAGATTTTGAAGGAAAAATATCGGTGTTTACACATAGTAATTCATAAATGTCAATTCCTTTTTCGATAATTGATTTTTCAACATTGAACAATGGAACACCATCGAAAACGCTTAAAAAAGTTTTTTCGTCAAGTTTTTTCAAAACATCGCTTGTAGCATTTCCAAATAAAATCGTTGAAGCCTCAAGTGCATCTTCATAATCTTTGCGAGAGTGAACCATTACAGTAATTTCTTCGGCTAATTTTTTCTGCAATATCCTTAAATGCGGACTTTCTTTATGTTGTTTAATCAGCTCGTTTATTTCGTTTTTGGGTAATAATGTGAAAATTTTGATATATTTTTCTGCTTCTTCGTCTGCAACATTTAGCCAAAATTGATAAAAAGCATAAGGGCTTGTTCTTTCTTGGTCTAGCCACACATTTCCAGTTTCGGTTTTGCCAAATTTTCCACCGTCAGCTTTGGTAATCAGTGGACAAGTAAGAGCAAATGCTTCGCCTTGTTCTTTGCGTCTGATTAGTTCTGTGCCTGTTGTGATATTTCCCCATTGGTCGCTACCGCCCATTTGTAATTTGCAGTTATATTCTTTGTATAAATGTAAAAAGTCGTAACCTTGAACTAATTGGTAAGAAAATTCTGTAAATGACATTCCGCTTTTTTCTTCGCCAGAAATACGTTTTTTTACAGAATCCTTAGCCATCATATAATTTACAGTTATATGTTTGCCTACATCACGAATAAATTCTAAGAATGAAAATTTACTCATCCAGTCATAATTATTTACTAAAACAGCTTGTGTTTTTGCTGGTGTATCAAAATCCAAAAATTTCGCAAGTTGTTTTTTTATAGCTTCTTGGTTATGTCTTAGTGTTTTTTCGTCAAGTAAATTTCTTTCTTGAGATTTTCCACTTGGATCTCCAATCATTCCAGTTGCTCCACCAAGTAAAGCTATAGGTCTATGTCCAGCTACTTGCAAATGTTTTAGCATCATCACGCTAACTAGATGTCCAATATGCAAAGAATCTGCTGTTGGGTCAATTCCAACATAAGCACTTACAAATTCTTTTTCAAATAATTCTTTAGTTCCTGGCATCATATCATGTATCATGCCTCGCCATTCCAACTCTTCTACAAAATTCATAATCTATTTTTGAATTATAATTTTTTTATTAATAAATAATTTTCCGTCAAAACTTTTAGCATTCAAAAAGTACATACCTGATTTTAAGTTTTGAACTGAGATTGAAATATTTTCATTTTCTTCAAAAAAATCTTTTCCCCAGCACAATCTTCCGTTTATATCAAATATATTAATTTTTCCACTAAATTTTTCATCAAGAGCAATTTCAAAACAACCATTGTTAGGATTAGGAAAAATATTGCTTGTTAGTTGAATTTTATTATTTTCTACTTGCAAATATTTTTCCCAGTCATAAATTGCAAGGCAATATTCACCGCTTTTTAGAGATTCTACTGTGAACTTTTTTAAAAATTTTGAATTTGTTGCATTTTCAATTTGCCAATCTATTGCACGGTTTGGTCTATAGAGCAATACTAAAGAATCTAAACTATTAGTAATAAACTCGTTGTCTAAATAAAGATTTCCACTGCCTGTGGCATTAGAGTAAGCAAATTCAGCACTAGCTGAAAAATTATTTGGAAAATTTCCTTCTACAGTCCAAAATCTATTGTCTGCAATGATAAGTCCGGGTATTTCATTTTTAAAATTATCTGGAGCAACCCAATTATGAGTAATTCTAAGCATTGCAGTGTCGTTTTCGTCAGCAGAATTTACTATTGCTTTAAAAAAGGTGTTGTTATAATTTTTTGTTCCTGTTGAGTTAATAAATTTGGTTTCGTCTATACTTGCATCTGAAATTTGTTCGAAATAGTCGCATAAACTAAGCATTGGATTGAAAGGTAGAGTAAAAGTTTGCTCACCAAATTCACCATCAAAATCAATAATTTTTGTAATAGTTTCAAAATTTTCATTCATAAAACTAATGGGTACTTTATTTGAATTTGCAAATACATTTCGTCCTCTTAATTTTTGTTTCATAAAAACTGTTACATCAAAATTACTGCCATTTGCACTTACTTTAGTTGAATCTATAGAGTAGTGTACAAAGCCTGGTGTAAAAACCCAATCTTGAAAAAAGTCAGTAAGGTCAATACCTGTATGATTTGTAATGAAATCGCGTAAATCGTATGAAGATTTTGATGTATAGGCATTTTGTCTAAGATATTCTTTAATTGTAGTAAAAAATACAGAATCTCCAAGATAGCCTCTTAGTGCATGTGCAACACTTGCTCCTTTTTGATACACAGTGCTAGAGTATGTAATGTCTTGACTTATCGGATATAAAGGATGAAATCCTCCATCTTTGTGATGATAAACGCGTAAAACTTGTTCGTGGGCACTTCGTCTAAAATTGAGAGCATTTTCTTTAGATTTTACAAATTCTCTAAAAATGGTTTCGCAATACGTAGCCCAGCCTTCATTTAGCCACATGTCTTCAGCTGATGAGCAAGTTACTAAATTACCAAACCACATATGAGCAAGTTCGTGGTAATATAAATCTTCGTATGTTAAATCTCCTGTGATAAATCCTCTGCCCATAGCAATATTTGTAACATGCTCCATGGCACCGCTATTAAAAGCTACGGCAACATAACCAACTCTGTTCCAAGGGTAAGCTCCAAACAAATTTTCATAAACTGCCATTACAGTGTCTATATTTGCAAAAGAATTTACAGTTTTGCTACTATCGTTTGGGTGTATGTAAGAATCAATAGGAATTTCTTTTTCAACTCCTTGATAATTGTGTGAAATCAATTTGTATGGACC
This sequence comes from Bacteroidales bacterium UBA5219, assembly GCA_002412425.1. Taxonomy (GTDB): domain Bacteria; phylum Bacteroidota; class Bacteroidia; order Bacteroidales; family ML635J-15; genus Bact-19. Next base: position 6,628 of record DHVB01000003.1, read on the forward strand.
TACAGCAACCGATACTAAATAAGTAGGGACAGGTTTTTCTAATTTCCATTCCCAAGTTTTAGTGTTATCTTCAGTATTTGTAATAATATTAATAAGTTCTCCGCCACACACAGCAGTATGATTTTCAAGGCTTGTAATTTTACAAGTAACTTTTGCTTTATCTGTAAAGCTATCTTTACAAGGAAACCAAACTCTGCCATATGCGTGAGGAATATCTTTAAAACCTACACCCAAATTAAAAGCATAATCACCCACAAAATAAAAACCTCCCCAGCCAGATGGATCAAGGATAGGATTTCCATTATAATAAACTCTGATAGATATTTCATCTTCAAGATTAAAAGCAGAGGCAAAATTTATATTTAAAACTGAATCATTGTAAGTATAGTTAGAAATATCACAAGCATTACAAGTTATAGAGTCTACGTTTAATTTTAACAAATCTAGACTTATGTTATTTATATTTTCTTCAATAGGATTAAAAATAATATCTGTATATCCAGAAATGAATTTCCCGCTTATATCAGTTATGTCTAAGTTTATGATATATTCTTGAATATCAATATTTTCTCCGCTTAAATTTTGCGAAAAGTTAGAAATATTAATTCCAATTAAAAAGCTAGCTATAAAAAATATTTTTTTCATTTTTAAAAAAGAGTTTGTTGTCCTGTATTTGGGTTTATTTTATTTAGATGTCTATATGTTTTTTCGGTAACTTCTCGTCCTCGAGGTGTTCGTTTTATAAATCCTTCCATAATAAGGAAAGGCTCATAAACTTCTTCTACAGTTCCTTCGTCTTCGGCTACAGCAGTTGCAATGGTTTTTAAGCCTACAGGTCCACCTTGGAATTTATCTACTATAGTTAGTAAAATTTTGTTATCCATTTCGTCTAATCCATACTTGTCGATATTTAGAGCTTCGAGAGCATGTTTAGCAATTTTCATATCAATTGTTCCATCTCCAATTACTTGGGCAAAGTCTCTAACTCTTCTCAATAGGGCGTTAGCGATTCTAGGTGTTCCTCGGCTACGTCTTGATATTTCGCCAGCAGCATCGTCATCTATTGGCATGTTTAAAATTCCAGCAGAACGAATAATTATTTTTTTTAGAACTTCAGCGGTATAATATTTTAAATGAGAATTTATTCCAAATCTTGCACGCAAAGGACTTGTAAGTAATCCTGAACGAGTTGTTGCTCCAATCAAAGTAAAAGGTTCTAAAGGAATTTGTACAGAACGAGCCGCAGGTCCTTTGTCAATTAAAATATCAATTCTATAATCTTCCATTGCAGAATAGAGATATTCTTCTACAATTGGATTTAGCCTATGGATTTCATCAATAAATAAAACATCATTTTTATCTAAACTAGTGAGTAGCCCTGCAAGGTCGCCAGGTTTGTCGAGTACAGGTCCTGATGATATTTTAAATCCAACTCCGAGTTCGTTAGCAATAATATGAGCAAGAGTGGTTTTTCCTAAACCGGGAGGTCCGTGCAAAAGCACATGGTCTAGAGCTTCTTCTCTCATTTTTGCAGCTTGCACAAAAATTTTAAGATTAGCCACAATCTTATCTTGTCCGCTAAAATCTTCAAATTCTAGAGGTCTAAGTATTTTTTCTATTTCTTTATCGGCAGCTGATAAATTTTCGGAATTAGCTCTGATAAATTCGTCCACGTCTATTTATATTTTTTTACAAAATTACAAAATTTGACGAATAAATAAAACAATAAGCTACAATATTAATCAATTGTAATTTGTTAATATTTTCCTGTTTTCAGCGTTGCAACACCCATGCCGAAAAATTACGCCTTG
>DHVB01000003.1:8584-17851 GCA_002412425.1 Bacteroidales bacterium UBA5219
AATTACGCCTTGCCCGCAAGGGCACGTCAGTTAAAAGTTATAAGAGTTTTTAGTGTTTAGTTTATTGCTCGAATAGATTTAACTTTACGAACTTTAAAAACTTTATTAACTTTTAATTGTTTTTATTGTGTTGCCCTTGCGGGCAAGGCTTTTGATGGTCTAAATACCGCAGGCTGCGCCTACGGTTAATCACATGTTGTCCTACGGACAAAACCCCTGATAGTCTTATATTGTCCTTACGGACAATTATATATGTATGTGCTGTTTAAAATGTTGTAACACCCAAACACGATAAATTATGCTTGATTATCAAAGACTTAGAAAGTGTTGCAAAAAAAGTACGGAAAACAGGAATTGTAATTTGTTAATATTTTTGTGTAATTTTGTTTCAAATCGCGGTAAAAGCAAAAATGCAATTTAATTGGCTAAGATTTTTAAAATCTTTATTATTTTTGTAAAAAATATAAAAAGTGATTTTATCTTTTATACATATCAGATTTTTAGACATTATTGATATTTTATTAGTTGCCTTTTTGCTTTATCAGCTTTACTCATTGATAAAAGGAACTGCTGCAATAAAAATCTTTATTGGTATTGCATTGATATATTTGGTATGGCTTTTTGTAAAAGCTATGCGAATGGAATTGATAAGTTCTATGTTAGGACAAGTAATAGGAGTGGGGCTGATTGCTTTGATTGTAGTTTTTCAGCAAGAAATTCGGCAATTTTTATTACTTATTGGGAATAAATACATAAAACGTAGCAAATTAAATATACTTAGATATTCGCGTTTACAATCTGGATATAGCACTAGCTCTATAGAATATATTGCTCAGGCAGCAAATGAAATGAGTATAGCTAAAACTGGAGCTTTGATTGTAATTTCGCGTGAGGCTTCTTTAAAAAGTTTTATTGAGCAAGGCGAAGTTTTAAATGCAGATATTAGTGTTCCTCTTTTAAAGTCTATATTTTTCAAAGATGCTCCTTTGCATGATGGAGCGGTTTTAATTGAAAATAATAAAATTTATGCTGCTAAATGTATTTTACCAGTTTCAGCAAATACAGAATTACCTAAAGACTTTGGTTTGCGACATCGCTCTGCATTGGGAATGGCTGAGGTTTCAGATACTTTAACTGTTGTGGTTTCAGAACAAACAGGCAAAATTTCTGTAGCAAAAGAGGGTAAGATTTATAGACTAACAACAAATGATAGATTAAGCAAAATAATTGCAAACTTTTTACGAAAGAATGATGATTAAGTTTTAGATTCTTTGGTAAGCTGTTAATGTGTTTGAAGAAGAATTTTAATTTAAAAGTTTGTTAATAAAAATGTGTTATATAATTATTAATATTGGTTTATATGATGTATATTTGTCAGTATGAAAGAAATTAATGATGTAATACAAACAAAATTTGCTGTTTCTAAAAAAATCGATGAAAGTTGGGATTTTAGGAAAGCAAATACTAAAGAATTGACACATTGTTTCCATTCTTATCCTGCAATGATGATTCCACAAGTGGCGAGGAGAATTATAAAAAACTATGGAAAAGAAGGAGATGTATTATTTGATCCATATTGCGGTACAGGAACATCATTAGTTGAAGCAAATATTAAAAATATATCAGCAATTGGAACAGACCTTAATCCATTAGCACGCTTAATTGCAACTGCCAAAACGACAAAAATAAATTCAGATTTATTAAACTCGGAAATTAATAATTTTATAAACTATTCGTTTAAATCGAATTTTCAAAACAAAAAATCATATTCCAAAATAATTCCTGATGTTACAAATATTGATTATTGGTTTAGTAAGGGTACGCAAGAAAAATTAGGAACTATCCTTGGTTATATTGAAAATTTAGGTAACGATTCTATAAAAAACTTTTTTAAAGTTGCTTTTAGTGAAACTGTAAGAGATGTTTCGTTTGTTAAATCTGGAGAGTTTAAAATGGTTAGAACCAAAAACTTTTGTCATGAAGAAGATAAAGACGTTTTTGGAATAATGTCTTCAAAACTTGAAAGAAACAAATTAGGTTTAGAAGACTTTAGTGCTGTGTGTGCAAATGGCACAAAGTCAGCAGTTTATGGGTTCGACACAGTAGTTGGTATTCCCAATTTTATAGATTCAAATAGTGTTGATATTGTTGTAACATCTCCTCCATATGGCGATTCTCGCACTACTGTTGCATATGGGCAGTATTCAAGGCTTGCTAATGAATGGCTTGGTTATGAGACAGCTAATCAGGTAGATAATATTTTAATGGGAGGCAGAAAGCGAAAATATGATCACAAATTTGATAGTGAGATTCTTAACGATGCCATTTTAAAAATTCAATCAAAAGATATTCAAAGAGCAAGAGATGTTATTTCTTTTTATGAAGACTATGAAAGTTCAATAAAAAATGTTTCAAAACTTATAAAAAAAGGAGGTTTTGCTTGTTATGTTGTTGGCAATAGAACAGTCAAAGGCGTTACTATTCCTACCGATGAGCTTACTGCTGAAATTTTTGAAAGTTGTGGTTTTGTTCATTTAGAAACAATAGTTAGAAATATTCCTAGTAAAAGAATGCCATATAGAAATAGTCCTTCAAATATTAAAGGGAAAACATCTTCAACTATGAAACATGAATATATTGTTGTTTGTAAAAAACTTTAAATATGCGATTGCCAGATTTGATAAAAGCTCTTGAAAGCTTGAAGGAAGAAGGATTTATACCAACTAAACGTAAAGGTCCAACAGGTATTGGACATTTACTTGAAAATATGCTAGGATTAACAGAAACTAATATTGCCATTCCCGATATTGGAGGTAGAGTTGAGTTAAAAGCAACTAGAAAAAATGCCAATTCTTTAATTACTCTTTTTACTTTTAATCGTAGTGTGTGGAAATTTTCGCAGACAGAAATTATTAAAAAATACGGCTATATAGACGACAAAGGCAGACAGGCTCTTTACACAACAGTAAATAATAAAACTCCAACCAATCAAGGATTTATATTGGCTTCAGAACCACAAAAAAACTTAATAGTGTTGAGAAATATTGAAGAGGAAGGTAATATTGCAGAATGGAGTACTTATGTTTTAGCTGGCAAATTTATGACTAAACTTGATCGTTTATTGTTAGTTTTTGCAGATAGTAAAATTGAAAATAATGTTGAACATTTTCATTTTAATGAAGCGTATTTGTTAGAAAATCCAACTCCTGAAAAATTTTTAGATGCATTTGAAACTTGCAAGCTTATGATTGATTTAAGAATGTATTTAAAAGATTCTGGTGGTGTTAGAAATCACGGAACTGGATTTCGTATATCAGAAAAAAATTTGACAGAATTATATGAGAAAAAGAGAAGATTGATTTAATTGTATGGCATAATGTGTTAATTACATTTTTTTTCTTATATTTGTAAAAAGCTATTTTAGAGATGAATAAGAAAAGTGTAAATACAATTTTAATTTTCTGTTTAATTTTTTGTTTTTTCTCCTTATTTTTATTTTCACAGAACACAAAAAATCCTACAATTATGAACCGTAAAGCTGCTGTTGCTGGTCAATTTTATGCCGGCACTAAAGAAAGTTTAAACCAAGATTTGAAAACTCTTTTTTCAAAAGCTGAAGAAAGAAAATATGATGCAAGAGCAATAATTTCGCCACATGCTGGCTACGTTTTTAGTGGAGAAGTGGCGGCTTCGGCTATAAATCAAATTAATCCGAACAAAAAATATCAAAATATCTTCATTATTGGTTCAAGTCATACAAAATATTTTCCTGGTGTATCTATTTATAACATAGGTAATTATGAAACTCCGCTTGGCGAAGTAAAAGTTAATATTGACGTTTGCAATGAGTTGATAAAAAATAATAATTTTATCTCTTTTGTTCCCGATGCTCATAGAACAGAACATAGTATAGAGGTTCAATTGCCGTTTTTGCAATATCATCTAAAAAATGATTTTCAAATTGTGCCTATGATACTTGGTTTTGATGGAGAACAAAATGCAAAAAAAATTGCAGAAGCACTAAAACCATATTGGAAGGAAGAAAATATTTTTATTGTTTCAACAGATTTTTCTCATTATCCAAGCTATAATGATGCTGTAAATATTGACTTAGCAACTGCTAATGCTATAGTATCTGGCAAACCTGAAGAGTTGATTAAAGTTGTAAATTCTGAAACCGGGATAAAAAATCTTTCTACAAATTGTTGTGCATGGAATTCGGTTTTGAGTTTAATGTATTTAACAGATCAAAAATATTCCTACAATAAAATTCAATACAAAAATTCTGGCGATTCGCCTTATGGCAGTGATGATAGGGTAGTGGGCTATTGGGCAATTTCTATTACTGATAAAAACGATTCTAGTTTCTCATTAAGTGATGAAGAAAAAATGGAGCTTTTAAAACTTGCTCGTATGAGTGCTGAGGCAAAAATTAAAGAAAATAAAAACTTAGATGTTTCTAATATTGTTGTGTCAGAGAATTTGAATGAGCAATGTGGTGCTTTTGTAACTTTTAATAAAAATTCAAATTTACGTGGCTGTATAGGTAGGTTTGAACCCAATATTCCGCTTTATAAGGTCGTGGTAGAAATGGCAGTAGCCGCAGCAACACAAGATTATCGTTTTTCGCCAATTTCAGCACAAGAATTAGACGAAGTTGAAATAGAAATTTCTGTTTTAACGCCATTTAAAAAAATAAAATCTATTGATGAAATCGAACTTGGCAAACATGGTATTTATATTGTGAAAGGTGGTCGTGCAGGAACATTTTTACCTCAAGTTGCAGAATCTACTGGCTGGAGTTTAGACGAATTTTTGGGATATTGCGCTCGCGATAAAGCAGGAATAGGTTATGATGGCTGGAAAAATGCTGATATTTTTACTTATGAAGCAATAGTGTTTTCTGAAAGTGATTTTAAAAAAAAAGATAAAGCAAAATATTACGAAAAATTAGAAGGCGGAAGAGTTCTCTGCAAATTATGTCCACACGAATGCAAGCTAAGCGAAGGTAAACTTGGGTTTTGCAAAGCAAGAAAAAATGTAAATGGTGAATTAATTAGCCTAAGTTATGGAAATTTAGTTGCAATTCATATTGACCCAATAGAGAAAAAGCCTTTATATCACTTTATGCCGGGTTCTACAAGTTTTTCAATTGGAACAGCAGGTTGTAATTTGAGTTGTAAAAATTGTCAAAATTCCGAAATTTCGCAAAGTTCTCCACTGCAATTAGAGCGTATTAAAGCTACACCAGAACAAATTGTAGAAGCTGCAAAGAAAAACAACTCAGCATCAATATCTTACACTTATACAGAACCAACAGTTTTTTATGAATTTGTTTTAGAAACTGCAAAACTTGCGAAAAAGAACGGTATCAAAAATATTATAATTTCAAATGGATTTATTAATCCTGAACCTTTAAAGGAATTAATTCCATATTTAGATGCTGCAAACATTGATTTAAAGGCTTTTGACGATTCCATTTATAGGGAAATTACAAGTGCAAGATTAGAGCCAATTTTGAATAATTTAAAAATTTTGCGTGATAGCGGTGTTTGGTTAGAAATAACAAATTTAATTATTCCAGGTCATACAGATGATATGCAAATGATTTCAGAAATGTGTGAATGGTTAGTTGAAAATGGTTTTGCAGAAACTCCACTACATTTTAGTCGTTTTTTTCCAGCAAATAAGATGATGCATGTTCCGCCAACTTCGGTTGAAACAGTTGAAAAAGCTGCTAAAATTGCAAAGTCAAAAGGAATAAAATACGTATATCTCGGAAATGTTCATCAAGAAGAAGGAAATACAATTTGTCCTAAGTGCGGAAAAACTTTGATTAAACGAAAAACTTATAGAACAGAAATTGATGGTTTCTCTGGCAAATGTGGAAGTTGCGGAGAAGTAATTAATGGAGTTTGGTAGTTTTTGTCTGAAACAAAAATATAAATAATAAAAATTTCAGTTTTTCTTTTTCGCTTTTAGTTTAAACTCTAACTTTGCAAAATGAAAGGACAAACTAGTTCCAAAATAGAATTAAGAAAAATGTTGCTGGCTATGGTAATTCCTGCTAGCTTTATGTTTTTAGCATGGATGGTTTTTGCTTTAGAAAAATCTTTGCATATAAGTTTTTCAGAGTTTGGTTTGCGTCCCAGAGATTTTAAGCAATGGTATGGAATTTTAACTATGCCTTTTTTACATGGCAGTCTTGAGCATATACTAGCAAACACAGGGAGTTTTCTTATTTTAGGTTCAATGCTTTTTTATTTTCATAACGATAGAGCAATACTACTTTTTATTTTATCTTATTTTTTTAGCGGTATTTTAACATGGCTAATAGGTCGTGAAAGTGTTCATATTGGAGCTTCGGCAATGATATATGCTTTTGCAGGTTATTTGTTTACTGCCGGTTTAATTGGAAGAAATATTAGGCGAATGGCTGTTACATTAATTATCGTGTTTTTGTATGGAAGCATGGTTTGGGGAATGTTGCCAATAAATGAAAGAATTAGTTGGGAAGGTCATTTGTCAGGTTTTATAACAGGATTGGTTTTAGCATTGATTTTCACACCGCCAGCTCCACCAACTTTTTCAGAAGAAGATGATGAGCTTGATAATGAGGAAGATAGATATTGGGAAATAGACGAAAATAAGGATAAAGACAAATATTTAAACTAAAAATGCAGAATAAACAAAATACAAAACTTCCTTGGAATGATTATTCATCATATATAAAACGCATTTTTGGAATTAGAGTGCAAAAAATTTCTATTGATGCAGGTTTTACATGCCCAAATCGTGATGGAAAAATCTCAAGAGGAGCTTGTTTTTATTGCACTAACGAGAGTTTCTCTCCTTTTTATTGCACACCAAAATTATCGGTAACAGAGCAATTACAAAAAGGAATAGAGTTTTTTAGTAAAAAATATAAAACTCAAAAATATTTGGCTTATTTTCAATCATACACAAATACTTATGGAAAAGTTGAAGATTTAAAAAAGTTGTATTTAGAAGCTCTTGCTGTTGAGGGAGTTATTGGCTTAGTAATTGCTACACGACCAGATTGTATAGATGAAGAAATTATGAAAATGCTGAAAGAAATTTCAAAAGATAAATATTTGAGCATAGAATATGGAGCGGAATCTACAAAAAATGAAACTTTAAATTTTATAAATAGAGGACATAGCTGGGAACAAACAATAAAAGCTGTAGAATTGGCAAATAATTTTCAAATAAATTGTGGTTTACATTTTATTATTGGACTTCCGGGAGAAGACAAAACAGATTTTTTAAACCATGCTAAAAAAATTTCAAAATTAAATATTCAAACTTTAAAAATTCATCAAATGCAAGTCTTGAAAAAAACTAAACTTGCAGATGTTTATAAAGAAAGTCCTGAACTCTTTTATAATTTAAATTTGGAAAATTATCTTGATTTGATGGTAGAGTTTTTAGGCTATTTGAATCCAAATGTTGTTGTAGAAAGGTTTACAAGCGAATCGCCAAAAGAAATGATAATCTATCCAAATTGGAAAGGAAAAAAGAATTTTGAAATAAGCCATATGCTTGAGAAAAAAATGAAAGAGAGAAAAATCACCCAAGGAATGTTTTTTGAAGCTAATTCTATATAAATTTTATTGATGTTTGTCGGTTTAGATTTCATATAAGTATAAAATCACATTGATTTGCTAAAATTAATTTTGCAAATGAACATATGTTTATTATATTTGTAATGCACAAATGTTCAAAAATGAGATATAGAAAAAGAAGACATAGAAAACTTTTGAGTCCGCCTGTTATTAAAGGTTTTATACCTTACGGAAAGGATATTAATATAGAAAATCAGGACATAGTAAGTATGTTGTGTGAAGAATACGAGGCAATAAAACTTTGTGATTATGATATGCTTACTCATCTTGAAGCATCTGCTTTAATGGGTGTTTCTCGTCCAACTTTTACTCGTATTTATTCTTCGGCACGTCAAAAAATAGCTTTGGCAATTAGCGAAGGGCGACATTTGATAATTGAAGGCGGAAAAGTTTATTACGATAGCCACTGGTTTCATTGTAAGGACTGCGATGCTTTTTTTACTAATCCTAATGATATTGTTGACATTACGTGTGCTTTATGTGCTTCTTCTAATGTATCAAAAGTTCAAGATGAGGAATCTGTAAGTTTAAAATGAAAATATAGTAATAATTAAAAAATTGAAATAATATGAAAATTGCAATCACATCAACTGGAACTACATTAGGTTCCACAATAGACCCGAGATTTGGGCGTGCTGCTTATTTTGTAATTTATGACATTGAGAATAAATCTTTTGAAATTTGTCCAAACCCAAACAAGGAAGCTACTGAAGGAGCAGGTCCTGCATCTGTTCAATTTGTTGCAGAAAAAGGAGTAGAGAAAATTGTATCAGGCGAATTTGGAGTAAAAGTCAAAGATTTATTAGACTCTTTAAAAATACAAATGATTGCTATAAAAGATCATAGCAAGACAGTTCAAGAAATTATAGATATGTTAAATCAAAATAAATAATATTATGCCAAATTTAGATCAAACAGGTCCTAGAGGACAAGGTGCCGGAACAGGACGAAGAGCTGGAAAATGTTTTCAAGGCTCGGATTCAGAAAATGTAAATGAACAAAACTTAGGTCAGGGAAGAGGAGCAGGTCTCGGTAGAAGAGGAGGACGCTGCAGAGGTGCTGGACGTGGCTTAGGTAGAGGTTTAGGGAGAAATTAATAATATTGTTTTAGCAGGTGAACTTCGCCTGCTGTTTTAATTTTAATAAATTATGAAAAAAATTTTAGCTTTTCCATTAGCAAATGGAGTTTTATGTAGTCATTTTGGACATTGCGAAAAATTTGCAATTGTTGAAGTAGAAGACAAAAATATTGTAAATATTAAAGAATTAACTCCGCCAGAACATGTGCCAGGCTTGTATCCAAAATGGGTTGCTAGCTTTGGTGTTACCGATGTTATTGCCGGAGGCATGGGACAAAGAGCCATAGATTTGTTTAAAGAACAAGGAATTAATGCTTTTGTTGGAGCACCAATAAAAACTGCCGAAGAATTAGCAAAAGAATTTATTGATGGTAGCTTGGAGCTTGGGGCTAATTATTGCGATCATTAATGTTACTATTTAGTTTTTTATACAAATAAATTTACTTATCAAAGCTAAGTTAAAGACGGTGTTTCATAAGTATCAAACTGCTTCGTTGCTTTCAATATTCGGACTTAGTCACGTACACTTCGGCTTTGCTCAG
>DHVB01000003.1:18054-46621 GCA_002412425.1 Bacteroidales bacterium UBA5219
ACACTTCTGAAACACCTTGAAATAGTGTCGGTTTAACACTTGTTTTGCGACAATCTCTTTAATTTACAGGCTTTTAATTGCTTAATTTCATTATTTTAAAGAAAGTTTATGCAGGAGAATAAGAAAAATTCAATTAGTATAGCTGTGGCTAGTGGCAAAGGTGGCACAGGAAAAACTATGTTGTCTTTATCGCTTTTTAATTCTATTAAAAACAAATATGATGATGTAGTTTTGCTCGATGCTGATGCAGAAGAACCAAACGATTTACTGTTTTTTGATGCCGAAGAAATTAGCTCTACAGATGTTACTCAAAAAATACCAGTTATAGATGTTAACAAATGTAAGTTTTGTGGCAAATGTCGTGATTGGTGTAATTATAATGCTATTTTTCTTCTTGCTAGTACAAAATTTATTAAACTTACCGAAGAACTTTGTCATGGTTGTGGTGCTTGCTCTGTAGCTTGTGAGTTTGGTGCTATAACAGAAAAAGATGCAAGTTTAGGAAGTGTGAAAAATTTTATTTGTGATGGAAAGAAAAACTTGTATGAAGCTATGATGCATCAAGGGGTTATGACACCAGTAAATGTTATTAAAGTAGCTCATAAAATTACAAATAAGCATAAAATTAGAATAATTGATTCGCCACCAGGCACATCTTGTCCATTTATTCATGCAGTTGCAGAAGTTGATTATATTATTTTGATTACAGAACCAACACCTTTTGGTTTATCAGATTTAAAACAGTCGATTTCTACATTAGAAAGTATGAATAAAAAATATGGAGTTGTTGTGAATAAAGCAGGCTTAGGCAATAGAGCGATTTATGATTATTTGTCTAGCGAAGGCATAGAATTACTTTTGGAAATTCCTTTTGATAAGGATATTGCAAGAAAATATTCTGAAGGAAAAATTATATCTGATTTTAAGCCAGAATTAGCAAAAGATTTAGAAAAAATGTTTGATTATTTATTGAATAAGTATGGAAATAGCAGTAATTAGTGGAAAAGGTGGAACAGGAAAAAGCAGTATTACGGCAGCTATAACTAATGCTCTAGGCAATGTTGTTTTAGCTGATTGTGATGTTGATACAGCGAATTTACATTTATTATTTAATCCTGAAATAGAAGAGGAAGAAAGTTTTGTTGGAGCAGAAACTGCTGTAATTGACTATGGTATTTGTATTAATTGTGGCGAATGTATGAATTACTGTCGTTTTGATGCAATTAGTAAGGATAAAAATGAAAATATTGTAATTTCAGATATTTTTTGCGATGGCTGTGGACTTTGTGAAAAAATTTGTCCTGAAAAAGCAATTTCGATGTTGGCTTCAACAGATAGCAAACTTTTATCAGGTAATTTTAGATTTGGTAAAATGGTTTTAGGACATCTTGCTCCGGGTGAAGAAAATTCGGGAAAACTTGTAAATTTAGTTAGAGATAGAGCGAGAGAAATTTCAAAAACCAACAATATAGAGCATATTATCATTGACGGTCCGCCAGGAATAGGTTGTCCTGTTATTTCAACAGTTACAGGTGTGGATTATTGCATTATTGTAACAGAGCCATCGCTCTCAGGCTTGCATGATTTAAAACGCACAATAGAATTAGTTGAAAGTTTTAAACTGAACTTTGGAATTTTGATAAATAAGGCAGATTTAAACGATAAAATAAATGTAAAAATTACAGAGTTTTGTAATCAAAATAATTACAATTTATTAGGGCAAATTAATTTTGACACTAATTTTGTTGAAGCCATGTTAAATACCAAAACAATTGGTGAAATGTTTCCAGAAAGTGAATCGTATGGTGTTGTAAAGCATATGGTTAAAAAAGTTTTACTTAGTCTTAGCGAAAGTTAATTTTATATTTATATTTTTGCAGAAGACTAAAGTTTGGTATTATGGAAATTAGTAAAACTCAAATTCTTTCGTATTTAGAAAAATTTAAAACAAAAAGAGTTTTAATTATTGGTGATGTAATGATTGATTCTTACATGTGGGGAGTTGTTAATCGTATTTCTCCCGAAGCTCCAATTCCTATTGTGTCGGTTGTGAATAGAGAATATAGAATGGGAGGAGCAGCGAATGTTGCTTTTAATATTAAATCTTTAGGTGCTGAACCAATTTTATGTGCTGTTGTAGGACAAGATGAAAAAGGAAAGATTTTTAGAGACTTGTTGAAACAAAATTCTATGTCTGACGAAGGTTTACTTTCTTTGCCAGATAGAAAAACAACAATAAAAACAAGAATTATTTGTGGTTCGCAACATATGTTAAGGGTTGATGATGAGGTTGATACCGAGATTGATGAGAAAAGTTCGGAAATTTTGGTAGAAAAAGTTGAAAAAATTATTGCAAAACAAAAAATTGACTTGATAATTTTTGAAGATTATGATAAAGGGGTTTTAAATCCTAAATTTATTTCAAAAGTTATTAAAATTGCTAAGAAAAACTCTATTTTCACAGCTGTTGACCCTAAAAAACGAAATTTCAATTCATATAATGGAGTTGATTTGTTTAAGCCAAATTTTAAAGAATTTTGCGAAGGTACAAACTCAGAAATTTCAAAAACTGATTTAAAAGAAATTGCAAAATCTGCACAAAAATTTCTTGAATCTTCTGCGATAAGCACTCTTTTATTAACACTTTCTGAGCATGGAGTTTTTATTTCAGATATAAAAAATAATTTCCATTTTCCTGCCGAAAGACGATTGATTGCTGATGTCTCTGGGGCAGGGGACACCGTAATAAGTGTTGCAGGATTATTGCTTAGTGCAGGAGCTTCACTATCTGAAATTGCTAGTATTTCAAATATTGCAGGAGGTTTAGTTTGTGAAAAATCTGGCGTTGTTCCTATTGAGCCTGAGGAATTGCAGAATGAATTTAGGTAAATTATGATTATGGCGGTGTCTCATAAGTGTCAAACTGCTGACCTGAGTTCATAAAGTTAAAAGTTCATAAAGTTTTTAAAGTCGGTTTTATAACAAAATGTGTCAACTTTTATTAGGACGCGACACTTTTAACTTTAACCTTTTAACTTTTAACTCAAGTGTACGCTCCTTCGTCCTCAATTTCAGCGCCTTGCATTTTAACACTTCTGAAACTCCTTGAAAATTCATTGTCTAAAATTTGTTTTGAGACAGTTTCTACGTATAATTATTGTTTTACAAATTTTTGTATTCCAGTTTTACCATTATCTGTTGATAAAATAATAAGGTAAGTTCCTGAAACTAAATCAGAAATATTTATTTCGCTATTTGAGAAAGTTAAATCTGTTTGTACAAGTTTTCCGTTTATGTCAAAAATTTGCACAATAGCATTTTCCACATTGCAATTTATGTATAATACTTCTTTTGCAGGATTTGGGAAAATAGTAAATTCAATATTTTGAATTAGTATATCTTCAAGCATTGTAATATAATCAGGATAAACACTTGTGCCTTCAACAATAAAGTTAACATTATAATTTTGGTCGTTAGTAGTTTCAATTTCAAAAGCAGTCCAATTTGGATGTATAAAGCTGGTAACAAACGCTTGTATATTAGTACTTTCAGGAATATTGCCAAAGTGATATTGACCATTGTCGCCAGTAACTTTTACACCAATAAATTCGTTAATATCACTATTTCTTAAAACAACAACCATTTCATTTAATGGATTTAAACTTTCATTGCTATTCATAGTTCCAACAATACCATACATTACATTTGAGCCTTGGCTTTCTGCTAGTGCAATATGATGTATGTTGGCTATATATACTGTTTCTTCAGCCATTGGAATGCTTGTAGCATTTTCGTGAACAACAACATTTTGATAATAAACATGTTCTGCCACATTATAATTTTCAGGATATTGAATAAATGAACCTAAATAATAATTGCCAACTTCTAAATCTATAAATTCTGCTTGTCCATTATCGTTTACAAATTGTTCAGTTACGAAAACTACAACTATATTATTATCAGGATCTATGGTTTCTTTATATGGTTTAACTTTTATATGATTTTCAGGGAAGTTAATTGCCGGTTCATCAAAAGTTACATTAGCAATTATTTTATTTGTACCAATAGTTTCATTTATAAAGTAAACAGTACCTTGCACCACAGAACAATTATGTTCAGTACGACTTAAAATATTATAAGTTCCGCTTGAGAAATTTTCGCCTAAACTTAAATTTGAGCCTGTTCCAATAATTTCATCAGTAACAGCAACACCACCCATAGTAACCCAATAATAAGTTCCTGCTATGCTGTTTTCTATAGTAATACCACCGCTTGTGCCTTCAGGCAAAATTCCATTTTCTGGATTTTGTGATACTACAACTTGTTCAGGAAGAGGGTTAACAGTTAGGTTTAATGTGATAATGCTATCGCAACCATAAACATTAGTAAATTCTGCTGTATAAGTTCCTGTTTCAGTATAATCTTGTTCATTCCAAGAATAAATATCGCCTTCACAAATGCTGTGTTCTTCTGAATAAGAATTTGATGCAGTTGCAAATACAACTTTAATGGTATCTGCATCTGTACAGCCATTTGTGTAGTTTTCTGTCCAAATTACCTCAAAGTAAGGTTGGTCTGAGTTTTCAGTATTTATAATTGTAGATGTAATTGTGGTGTTTGGGTCATTAGTGTCTTCAAAATTTATATACTCAGTACTACTTGTTGACCATGTGCCTATTCCTATACTTGGGATAGCATTAAGTTGTCCTGTTAGACCACAGAAATAAGTGTCTCCACCTGCATTTGCTAGAGGTGCTTCCATAAAATGAACAGTATAAGGTCCTGCGGTGTCGGTGCAAAATCCTGGAGATAATTCTGGTCCAGTTTCTTCTATCCAGTAAAAATCGTAGTATCCGTAGTGAGGAACTGTTACAGAAGTTTCAGTATAGTTTGAATTCTCAAAAACAACACCAGTTGTACTACAATACCAATAGCCTGTAATGCCTATGCCTGGAAATTCTGCTCTTAATTTATAATAGGTTAATCCACAGGCAGTTGAGTCTGCTGGGTCTGTTAATATATTAGGAGTTGGCTTTTTCCAGAAAGTTATACTTACATCATCTGTAGCAACACATGTGAAAGAGTTATTAGTAATAGCTGTGTTAGATGCTTTCCAAGTATATACTATTGTTCCATAATAAGATGTGCATACTTGAGTTGTTGGATCTGTATGATCTTCGTAAGAAGTACCATTTGGCAACCATGCACCAGGAAAACCTCCGCTTATTGCTCCCAAAGTAGCACAATAACCACAAACATCTTGATCTTCTCCCGCATAAGCAATTGGGTTTTCAACAAACTCAATTTGAACGGTATCAGTAGTGTAGCAACTTGTTAGATTAGTATTGTTTTCTCTAAATACAAACTGGTAAACTCCTGTTTCACTTACAGTTACATGAGAGTTATTATTGTATATGTCTTGTATATCTGCTGTCGCTGTGCTTGGTTGTGGAACCATTTGCCAAACCCCGCTAGGAGTATAGTTAGGGCTTGGAGCAAGGCTCCACTGAGCATGTAAATTATATTCATATCCACAAACAGCATCATCTAATTCTGCATTTGCTTGAGGGCGTTGATAGAAAGTTACCCACATAGTATCTGTGGTAATGAGATTGTGTTAGTCATAGTCCAAACAAAAGGAAATTGAACATAAGCAGAATCGCCAAAATTTTCAGGATTAGAGATGGTTACTGTAGCATTAGGCAAGTTAGGATCGTCAAATGGATTTGCAATATTAGAGCTTATCCATTTTCCAGTTGCCCAGCTATAACCTGATGTGTCTGCATCTAATTGGAAGGAGTTTCCGCAAAGTTCTGCTTCACTTACAAGTCCAACACTAGCCATTGGTGTTTTTGCAAAAACTACCTCTTTAGAAGCTGTCCCTTGGCAAATTATACCTCCAGTAGTATTAGTTTCTGTCCATTCAAAGCGATAACGACAAGTCGCACCAGGATAATTCGCAATATTTACTGTAGTGTTAGGAGATGTAACAAGTGATATATATGGTGGAGTAGTTGGTATTACCCAATTATTCTCTTCATCATTCCAGATATATGAACTCCATTGCCCATCAGCATCTGGAGTAGTGATTACGTTTAAATTATATGAATTTCCACAAACTGTATCGTAAGCGTTTGTTACTATTGGATTAGGTGCTTGCACAAATGTTATTTCCACAGATGCTACATCAGAACAAGTTCCATTTGTTACAGTCCAAGTAAAAGTGTGTGTGCCTGGTTGACTTACCATAATATCTGTATTTGCATCGTTAACATTACCACCATTGATTGGAACAAATTCCACATTTGAACTCCAATAGCCACTTAATCCAGATTGCGGTGGCGTAGCATTTAAAAAACCTGTTAGTCCACAAAAGCTTGTTTGAGTTTGTGAAATTTGAGCAGTTGGTGTACTAAACCAAGTAATAGCAAATGGATTTGATTGATGCATGCATGGGTCGTCAGGATCAACAATGCCACCTAGATTATTTCTTGCTCTAGCAGCAATATGATAAGTAATACCGTATTGACCATCAGGAATGTCTGAAAAACAAAAATCTGGTGTTGATTTCCTTGCTAAGACTTGAGAAGAATTATTCGGATCAAATAATACAAACTCTAAAATATCATCTCCATCTAAAACAGCACCACTATGCCCAACTTCGCTACACTGATTGTCGCAAAGATAAACTGGCTCGGTTTGATTCATGTTACCAGCATTAGTTGTGCATTGTGCATTAACATATAAGGCTGAGTTTATAAGAACTATAAGCAAATAAACTATTTTTAATACTGACTTTTTCATAACAATGTTTTTTACAATTATACAAATATAATTAATTTTTAACAAATAATAACTGAACATAAGACATTAATTTTCATCATTTCGTTGCATGGAAAAATGAAAAAAAATGAAATTTTTCAGCTTTTTTATACTTTTATTGTGTTAAAAGTTGCTTAAACACTTCTAAATCTTCGGGGAAGGTAATTTTTAAATTTTTGTTGTCTCCTTCAACAATTTTTATTTCTATATTAGGATAAGCAAAGTTTAGTACAGAACAATCATCAGGAAAAGCAAATTTTTGAGAGTCGTCTAATTTGTTATATGCGTTGAAAATTGTGTTGAAATCGAAACCTTGAGGCGTTTGTGCTTTGTAAATATTGTCTCTATTAGGAATTGATTTTATAATTTGTGTAGCATTGCTTATGTAAATTGTATCTGTAGTTTTTATTGCCGGACTAAGTGCTTTAAACTCATCAAAACCTTTTATAATTTCAGAAATTATTTTGTTAGATGTGTTTGGTCTTACAGAATCGTGAATTAGAACTTTGATTTTATCCTTAACATTTTCAGTTTCGTTTATTTGTTTTAATCCTCGATATGCAGATTCTCCTCTCGTGTTTCCGCCAGAAATGATAGCACAAACTTTTTTATAATTATTTTTAGCAAGAATTTCTTTAGTTTCTTCAATAAAATTGGGATTGCTAACTATAATAATTTTATTTATTAAGTTGTGTGTTTCAAAAGTTTCTATGCTATATTCTAATATGGTTTTATTATTTATCTTTAAGAATTGTTTAGGCAGTTGATTTCCAAATCTTGTTCCTATTCCTCCAGATAAAATTATAGCATAAACCATATAAAATTATGTTAAAAAAACGGTGTCTCAAAAGTGTTCAACTATTATGAGTTTATAAAGTTCTTAAAGTTTATAAAGTTCATAAAGTGTTAAAAATGAACACTTCTAAGGCACCATCATTATTTCGAGTTAGCCTGTATTATTTAATCTTTAGCAATTTCTTCGTATCCAGCAGCATCTAATAGGCTATTAACTTCGCTAGGGTCGCTCATTTTAATTTTTAGCAACCAGCCTTCTCCATAAGGATCTTTATTAACAATACTTGGATCGTCAATAGCTTCTTGATTAACTTCGATAACTTCGCCACTAACAGGCATATACGAATCAGAAACAGTTTTTACAGCTTCTATACTTCCGTAAACTTCTCCTTTGTCAAGAGTTTCGCCTTCAACTTCGATATCAAGAAAAACTATATCGCCCAAGCTAGTTTGAGCAAAATCAGTAATTCCTACTACTGCTACATCACCTTCAACGCGTACCCACTCGTGAGATTCTGCATACTTTAAATTTTTTGGAATATTCATTGTGTTAAATTTTAATTGTTAATACTATTTTTTTCAAAGTAAATAAAAATCTTTTTAAGTTGCAAGAGTAAATCTTAAACTAACACCAAAATTTATATTTGATGATTTAAACGACACTCCCATAGTTGGTCTATTTATAACTTGGTCGTAGAATAAGCGTAAATTAAAACGGTTACTTAATACATAATCTGCCGAAGCCTTAATTGTATAAGTTTGAGTTCCTGCAGTAGGTTGATTAAATCCTTCTTCAAGTTTACGAGTAACAGTAAGATTGTCTCTTAGTGAAAAATCTAATCTTACATTTAAGTCGCTCTTGAAATTTCTTGTTCTTCCACCGCTCTTAATATTTATTTCAACATCTTTAAATCTATAACCTGTTCCAATAATGTATTCGTTATTTCTCATATCTGTTAGCTGGTTATTGCTAAAACTCATATTCAAATTTCTTGTTTTTTTGAGTTCTAGTTTTACAATAAAGCTATTAATCATTGTTACATCAACAGATAGTAGGGGAGCAAATTGTTCTGAAATACTAATTCCGTTTATTTCATATTTAGAATAGTAGTTCGCTATTTCGTCTCGTATAATATTGAAACCGTCAGATTCATAGTATTCATTTTCTAATCTTGTTTTGTATGAACCAATATTAAATGTTGACCTATAATTATGTGTAATATTAACTGTTCTAAATATTTTTCTTAGAGCAGGAATTTTTCCTAAGCCGTCGTATGTAATTCTCCAGTTTGGCAAGGCTTTCAATATCGATGGGAAAGTTTCTAAACCCACTTCTTTTGCATCTTTATTTGTATATGCTGCTAAAAAGGCTGGGATTAGCACGTCTTGTGAAGTTTTTCCATACCCTGATGGGAAACCATAAGTATCAATATCATCGGCATTGTAGCCTGGTCGTTGTGAGGCTAGTCTGTGGGCAATAATAATTCTGTTTTCCGAGAATTGTGAAAATACTTTTGAACTATAATCTCCGCCTTTCTTTAAAGGTTCAAAAGCAGAACCCCAAGTAATTGTTGACATTGAGAAACTTCCCATTTGAGAAGGATTTAAAGTCATGTAAGCATCAGCATTTTGGCTAGCATCGTATCCGTATCTAAAGAAATTACTTCTATTTTGACTAAATGAATGAGTTAAATTAAGGTCTATACGTAAATCTCTAAAAGGTTCTATCGAAGCTCTTACATTCCAATTTCTGTTATTAGTAAGCATAAATGCTTGTAGATTAGTAGTGTCTTTAGTAATTACATTATTGGTTAACGCCCAGTCTGAAAAACCGTCTTCTTGCCAGCCAAAAATAAATGGAATTGTAGGTGTTAAGATAGAAGGAGTAGGTCCAAATATTTCAGGATCAGCCATATATTTCGACATACCCATAATGTAAGTGTTTGGCATATAGCCAGGTAATAAAGTTCCATTAGTTTCTGTATAAGCTATAGAAATGTTCTTAACACTCATTAACACAACTAAAGTGTTGTCAAAAATAATTTTTGGAATAGATTCTTTTTTCTCTCGTTTTCCAGTTACAGTAAGTGTCGCATCTTTTACGTCATTTTTTGGTGTAAATTCAATTCTATTGGCATCAATAATTTTCATTTCACCCACAATTTCAACTCCATCAGGGGCTATTACCTTGATATTAACATCTTCAGTTTTTAGTTTGTGATTAATTTTTTTAGCTTTATCTGCTTTTAGATTTACATTTGTTTGTTCGAATGTAACGTTTTCAACTTCTTTCTTTTTGGGTCTAGAACTTTGACGACCTCTATATTTTTTATTTACTTGGTCTAAATATTTGATTTTATTATATAATCCTAATAAATTAAACTGAGTGTTTACAGCCATTGTGTTACCATTTTGAAGTGTGTTTCCTAATTTTATTGTATCGGCTGTAATTGGACTTGTTATCCAGTCGTAAGAGCCTGAGTATCTAGTATTTGCCGTAACCCAGTTTAATAATGGAATTTTATTAATAGGTAGGTTATATGTTAAATCCCATTGGTGGTGATATTGTGTATTTCTTCCAAAATTTTTGAAATTATTCCAAATAGTATCTCTTTTTTCTTCATAGAAAGGATCATCTTTATAAATTCTTCCTTGAGGTTCGTCTATTCTTGCATTATTGGTTGCAGTAAAATCTAATTTAAGATTTTTGGTAATATTGAATTTAAAATCATATTGACGTATCCAAGTAAAATCTTTTCTAACATTTACAGGTAGTGCTAATGAAGAATTGTAAACATTTCTTAATTGAGTTTCTCCATAACTTCTATTTATATTTGTTCTAAACGAAAGTTGTGAAGGTAAATAATAGAAATTAAAATCTCTAATTAATTGGAAAGCCTTTTTATTAAATAATTTCACATTTTTGAAAGGCTCAACAATTTTTGGAGTAGCATTATAGTTGTAGTTTATAGCTCCTTGATAAAGTTTAGTTGTGTTGTAAATAGTATTAACATCTCTTTGGTATGTCTCGTTATATCCATAACTTAAAGACCAGTTTGCAAGGTCGTAAATATTTGATTTGCCAGAAGTTTTATTAACTTTAACATTTGAGAAGTTAATACTTTTTCTCATGCTATAATCTTGAGAAATATGTTTAATACTGTCTTTATATTCTTTTGTTAGATTTGGGTCTGATAAAGCTACTTTAAATGGTATATCAGGGTCTAGTGGGTTAAATTCTGGGTTTTTAACATTTTCCGAATATCCAATATACATTGGAATTCTAACATTTAATTTTTCGGGGAAGAATTTTCCTAGTTCAAAATTTGATGAAATGTCGTAGCGATTTATTTCTTCTTTTTGTCTTTCTCCAATTTTTTGATTTATTGAGCCAAAGCCTGGTTTACTTGTACTACCTGCAACAGTAACAGAGCCTAAATCAGCAAGTTTGGCTGTTAGTCTAGCATTTGCTGCCCAGCCTCCTCTTTCGTCAAAATTTGTTAATCTAAGTTCGTTAACCCAAACTTCAGCACATTTTGGTTGTCCATCGTCTGTGTCGTTAACTGATCTTTTTTTAGGATTACGAATACCTATCATAATTGTTTGAACATTAGAAAGGTTAGGATTACCCATAATACTAATCTTGTTGTTTCCATCAACCATAGAATATAGTCTTGTTATGCTTACGTTTGGATCTCCATTTCTAATTTTGTCGTTTCTGCTTTGTTTTACTTGTTGCAATAAATCAAAATCTAAGTTCAAGTCATTTTCTTCGGGCCATACAATATATCTATCAGGAGCTTGTTCGTCTAAAGTTCCGTCATATCTGCCATTAGGAGTAACTTTTAGAGGAATTTCGTATTCGTAATAATTGTTTTTATAATCTGTTCCTAATCGTACAAATACCGAAATGTCGTTGTCTTGAATGGGTTGTTCGCCAGGTACTGATTCAGCATGAATAAACATTTTTAAACGTAAATATCTTCTAACGTCAAGATTTACATTTTTATAAACTGCTCTTGCATCTCCATCTTGTAGTCCACAAACTTTTAGCGACATAGATTGTTCGTTAAGTTGTCTATGCTGTGGATTCATTGGGTCTGATTCGCGATTGATTCCTGGAGGCAATACGTAGTTTACAGGAACTTTATTAGAGTTTTCTTCAATATTTACTGCACTAACTTCAAAAGGGGTATCAGCAAGTTCATCTACTATATATTCGCCGGGTTGCATAAACGAAGCGTTGTATTTTCTCCATTCGCCACGTACTAAATCTAAAGTTGCAAATCTTAATATAGTTTGGTCAGCAGTAAAGTTTGTCATAAACATTCGCATAAATCTTATTGATTTAAAATCTTGAATGTTACCAATTCTTTTATCATAACTGTGAATTGGAATTTTAAACTGATACCAAGCTACTTTAGATTGTTTGTCGTTTACAAAAGTTGATGATACAATTACTTTGTCGGTAATATAATTTTTCCCAACTTCAAAATCTTGTGGACGAATGCTAACTCTGTATTGGAAATAATTTTCACCTTCGTTTAATGTATTGTCTCTATTAATATCTTCTACATTAGGGTCGGTTTTTCCACTAGTTGAATAATTTTCTTGTGAAAATTCTGCTGGTGGTGAGTTTCCTTCTGGATTGTTGTAAAGTTTATATCTTTCAAGAATTCCTAGATTGTCGCTATCGTAATCTGAGCCTCTAAAGTGATGGTAATCGTCATTTGAAGGGTCATTGTAAGCTTTGATATAAGCAGGTGAATTAACTCCATGTTTTGCAGCTAAGCTGTCTAAATATGCTTTAAAGAATTCTCTTTCCTTTTCTGTGCTAAGACCATCATAACCAACGTCTTGAGCTACACGTGATTCTGCATCGTTGTCAAAAGCGGGAACTAAGGCTTGCATTAATGGTACTAAACCCCAAGCTGTTGTGTCAACAGGATTATCTGTTGAAGGAGTTGGCAATCCTTGTTCAAAAGATTTGCGTCCGTCTTTTAGCACGTCTTCAGAAACATCTCCTAGGTTAAAAAATAAATCTCCTCCAACATTGGTAGAATCTTCTACAAAAGGATCCATTAACCAAAATTCAATATATTCTATATTATCACGTTCAAAATCAGGTTGTTGAATTGGTCGCATAATTCCTCCCCATCTTGTATCTGGATATTTAAGGCTACCATCAGCATTTGTTCCGTCAACATCAAAGTTGTAAGGTCCTTTTTTGTGTGGATAATAAGCTAAATTTAGTGTGTATAAATTTACAGGTATAGATGATTGAGATTCTCTATTTGGGAATAATTCTTTTTCATAAACTTCTCTAACATAATGGCTTGATTGGTCTTCAATAGAAACAGGCGAGTTGTTAGGTTTTAACAACATGGGCTCAATTGTAAACCAATTTAGTTTTGCTCTATTAAATCCATATCTTAAATCATTTGTTAATACACTTTCTGGAAACATGGATACATCGGCAGGTGTACTTGCTAAAGTCCATGCAGATTGAGATTTTAAGTCTAAGCTTGTTTTTGTTCCTTCAAAATCATCAATATAGGCGTTTCCTTCTTTTTTAATTGCTCTTGAGTGTCCAGGAATTAAATGAGCAAACTCACCAGTAAAAGTTAATGTTGACATTTCCTTGGTTTCAATCAATGGTATAAAGTCAATCATTTTTGTTAAAAATGGCACATCGGTTCTATATGATGTATTAAAACCCCAAATGGTATTTGAAATAGGTTCGTAACCTATACCAACTTTAGTTTGTAATGGTTTTTCTGTTAAGTTTAAAATTGTAGCACCTATGTTAAAATCTTTAGAAAATTCATAATTAACATGACTACCTATTAAGGTTTTGGTTTGCATATTAAAACCAGAATTACTTTCTAAGGAAATGTCAATAGGAGTTTTTGAATCTAAAATTCCTTGATTTATAATTTTTACAGTACTCAAGTTGTAGTTTACCGTATAGTCAACATTTTCTACTAATTTAACAGCTCCAGCAGTAACAATAACAGCACCTTGAGGGATATTTGCAACATTCAATCTAATTTCGCTACCACCAGCGGATTTGAATTTCCCTTTAATTCTAAATTTATTTTTTTCAGCAATTTGTCCTGCTGTATTTTGCGTACTATCGTATAACTCTTGGAAAATATATGTTTCTGCAATATTATTTAAAGAAGCGTCTCCGCCAGTAATTTTTTTCTTTAAATATGAACCAAATGGCTCTGTAACTGGAAACATCATTCTTCCATTGCTTGTTGAAACTGTGTATCCTTCGATAAAGTCAAAAATTCCATCAGGGTAGGGGTCGTGTTGCGAGTTTAAATTATCTAAATTTAAAACTTCAAGAAGACGAATAGAATCAATAGCACCTGCAGGAATATAGTTTATTTCGGTACCAGTTTTATCGTTGGTGTACATAATGTCAAGCCAAAAGTCTTCGTTTGTTATTCCATACGCACCTATGTTGTAAATGTTTTTCATCATCAAACTCCATGATTTTAATTGTGGAGTAAATGCTGTTCCTTTAATTAATTTTACAACTAAAGCATCAGGAGCTGTAATTGCAGAGTTAGAAAATTCCCCAACTTTAAAAACATTTCCTGCAACTGTATATTCGTAAGCTACTGCTAAAACTTGGTCGGGATTTAAAGTAGCATTTAAAGAAATATATCCCAATCTTTCATTAACAGTATATTCGTTGGGTGATAACAAACGAGCCGATTCAATTTTTTCGTAATCTCTTCCGCCTGTCATTCCTAAACCTAATAATGTATTTCCTACGTTGTTAATATTTCTAACATCGGGATAGGTGGTTGTTATCTCTCCTAAAATATTAATTTCAGAATGAGGATATACTGTTGTCGTGTTACCGTTAGCAGTTCTAACATAATCGGATTGTATGTTGTTATCGTTACTTTCACCTAAGTCAGCAAAAGCAACAATATTTCTAGCATTTTCAAAATTACCAGCTTTGTTTGTTACCCAAACTTCAATACGTGTGATATTTATTCCACTATTTATAATTGGAAGTTGAGCTAAGGCTCTATCATAATTTTCTTTAAAATAATGAGATAAGAAATAGTGTTTGTTTGCTTCGTATTCATCAGCTTTTATTTCAAAATCTTGGGATTGTGCACCGCCTTCAACCCGTACAGTTGACATTTCTCCTTTTTTCTGAGAGAATAGCGTTGTAACAGTAAGTTTTCCAAATTTTGCTTCTGTTTTTAAACCAAATAAACTTTGACCACCAGTAATTAAAGTTCCTGTCAATGGCAAAGATACATTTCCTGCTTCTATTTTTTGTATAATTTCGTCTTCGTGTCCTGTGTATTCAAGTTTTACAGAGTTTTCAAAATCAAAAGCCGACTCAGTGTCATATTGAAGATTAACTTTCATTTTTTCTCCAATTTGTCCAACAACGTTCATTTGAATTTTTTCTTGAAAATCAAAAGTAACAGGACTTTGAGCGTGAAGTGGCATAGCTGGGTTTTCAATTTTATCAACTTTTAATCCAAAAATAAGCTCTGCAGAACCTTGAGGTCTAATATCTATATTGCTTCCACCAAAAATTCTATCAAATATTTCGCCATCAACTTGTAATTTTGGAATTAAAACATCTCTTGTTTCTGAAATGTCATCTTTAGAACGTTGTCGCCAATATGATTTCATGGCTTTTTCAAAGTCGTAGTCTAAATATTCATCAAAACTCATTGAATAAGGAGTTCCAAAATTTTCGCCACCTATTTTCTTTTGAAAAATATATTGATTTGATTCTGCATCGTAAACAACTTCTGTTTCAATATTCGAAGGATCAGAACCATAAAGAGGACTTTTGTCTTTATTATTTGCGGGATTAATATCCTCTTCTGGAATAGGATAATTTAACTTAGCACCTTTAATGGTATCATCATCAAAATTATCAATTAAGATTGGATTACGCTTAGGTATATTGTAATTTAATTTAGCATTAGAAGCAAATATAATAGAAAAAATTCCTATTATTAAGCTAAATAAAAATGTATATTTAAAAATCTTTGTTATCAAAGCAATTCTTTATAAATAGTTTAATGCCAATTTAATAAGATTTTCCAAACTTATTTCCTTATTGTCTTTCAATAGTTTAATTAACACTTTTTCAACATTCGGTTTCGAAAAACCTAACATTGTTAAAGCATTTAACGCATCTTTTTGTAAAGTATTGTTTAAACTTGAAGAAATTTCTGAAATTTGTATATCAAAGTCGCTAAGTTTATCTTTTAATTCTATTACAATTCGTTGTGCTGTCTTAACTCCAATGCCTTTTACAGATTTTAAAACATTTATGTTTTCTTCGTTAATTGCTTGAACAACATTATTTACACTTAGCGATGATAAAATTAATCTAGCAGTATTGGCACCAACTCCGTTTACAGTGATTAATTTTCTAAACATTTCGCGTTCGCTAAGATTTTCAAAACCATAAATAGCATGAAGGTCTTCGCGAAGAATTTCGTGTAAAAATAATTTACATTCTTGCCCTTTTTTAAGCTTAGAATATGTATTTACTGTAATATTTATAAAATACCCTATTCCATTAGCTTCTATTATGGCATAAGTCGGACTTAATTCTGTTAATAATCCTTTTATGTACTCAAACATTTATATATAAACATTTAATTTGTTGCAAAAATAAAAAACAAATTCAATTCTTCAACTATATTTTGTAAGTAAGTTTAAAAGTTTTTGCAAATTTAGTTTTCTGCTTGTTAGAAATATTTTATTGTGATATGTTTTAGAAATTTATTTTCTAATATGTTAGCAATTCTATTTGCAATAGTTCTTCTGATTTCTAAATCTATAGGAACGTTTGGGTCTTGATGTGCTTCGTTGATTTTTGTTCCAACCACAATATCAATATGGTCGCTTTCTAATATTAGTTTTACAATTTGGTCGGCTGGTCCTCTGCCTAATTTATATTGGGGTTCATATTCAGTTAAAATTTTCCAAACTTTATTTAGTGTTAAAATTCCTTCTGTAACTAAGTCAATTCCCTCTATATGTGAAATTGGTGGCAATTCTGGATCTGCAAATTCAAGAGATGTGCTTACTTTTAAATCAAGTTCTCTTGCAATCAAATCAGTTGTTGAACCTCCTGCTACAATTTTTTTTCCGTCATAATTTTTTATAAACTCAGCTAATTCTTTGTCTGATTCTCTGTACATTGGAGGTCCTGTGGCAATAACGAGTTTACGTGGTTTTCTAAAATAAACAACAGCACAAGAAGTGTCGTCTTTTGGAATATAAATATCGTTAGCAACAGCTTTATTCACAACTTTTTCAGCAAGTTTTGAAGCAGAAATATCTTTTGTAATTTCTAAAATGCCTGTTACATGTTTTTCAATTCCTAAAACTCCCCAACCAAAAGGATATTTGTCGGTTCCCATTCCACTTTGAGAAATTCCATCAGAACAAAAAACAAGCCTGTCATGCAATTTTGGATAAAAACTTGTATATGTTAATTTTTTCCCAGCATGAGGTGGATTTTTCATTTCAATGGTTTCGTAAGGTAATTTTAGTAATTTATTTTTTCTAAAAACTAATAAAGCTGGATTGTCGTACTCTAAAATATGAACTTGTCCATCAAACTCTATGTCAACAACTGTAAAGGTTGCATACGAAACTTGCCTTTCGCTACAAACAGGCAAAGTGTTCATAATTATTTCTGCAATTCTTTCAGGTTTTTTATGTTCTATAGTAAAATTTAAAGCCATGGTAGATGTTAGTGTAGCTAAAATATTTGCCTTAACGCCATGTCCCATACCATCACTTAAAACAGCAATAATTCTATTGTCTTCTTTTACTCGTTTTTTAAGAAAGACATCGCCACAAATTCTTTCGCCGTGATAGTTTATTTGCCTAACATCAACTTCTATGTATAGCTTTTCAGACATGTTTTTTTATTTTTCTTCTTTATCTTCTTTCTCAAAAGAATTAATAATACTATTTAACATTCTTTCTGTTTCAGAAGCTCCTTCGCCCAATAAAAAACCTATTTGTTGAACCATTCCTAGATTTTTTTCAATTACATCGTTAATTCTATACATTACTTCTTCTTTTCTAACTTCTGATTGATATAAATTTTTAAATACTGCACCTATAGTTTTGCCTTTCTCTATTGGGAAAATAGAAACTGTAATTAATTTATCATCAATTTCAACATCTTTATTATCAATGGTTTCGTCTTTGTTGAGAACAAAACTAAAGAAATTATAAATTTGACTAGGTAACAAAGTTTTAATGTCTGCTCCAATAAGTCCTGGAACTACTTCATCAATTTCTTTAGCGTCTTGTCCTAAAAGCTCTATAAATTTTTGGTTTGATTGAAGTATCTTTAATTTGTCGTCAACAACAATTACTGCCGAAGGAATTTTTTCTATTATTGCTTTTGTTAAAGTTGCCATTACTTTTACATCTTTATGCTCTTTTTGCAATTTGATTTCTAATTCTTCAAGGTTTTTCTTAGTTTCTTCAAGGTTGGCATTTGCAATATTTATTTTATTTATATAGTCTTGTTTATTTGTTTTTGAAAAGTTTTGACACATTTCAGGACGTGCTAAACCTTTGGCAACATCTGTAACAAATTCAGAACAATTTTTATAACCACAACTTCTACAACCAACTTCATAAAGTTGATCTTTACCTAACAAATCAATAACTTCTTTTATTTTTGCTTGTGATGGGGTAGGAATGCGTTGGTCGTTGGCAGTAAAACTGCGAGTGAAATCTAATTTCGAAAATTTTTCAAGATTTTTTTCCCATTCTTGTTTATCAACAGCAGAATTTAATCTTCGTTTAGTGTAATCAACAACTAAGCTATGATTTCGTAAATAGCTATTATTGTTTTTAGAGCCAGGTCCCATAGCACAACCATGACAATAAAAAATATTCAAATGGTGCTTTATTAAACTAATACTTGCAAAGTCGTTCATAAATTGGGTAAAATGCTCAGCCCCGTCTTTAGTAATTATTTTAGAATCAATATCTGTATAATTAATATCGGCAGCATTTAAAATTCCTGTGCTAAGCGGATATAATGAGCCTTTAGCACCTAAGGGCATGTCAAATTCTGAAAACTCCACTGAATTTTCATAAATTTTATTTTGATTAAACAATATTCGCAATTCTTCAAAGCTAATTACTTCATCAACAAAGCCAAATCTTTTTGCTTCGCGTTTTTGAGCTATACAAGGTGTTATGGCAATAATTTTACAGTCATCTCCATGTATTTCTTTCATAATTTTTGCCGTAGCAATCATTGGGGAATCAATTTTTACAAGCGAATCAATTATGTGAGTTTGAAATTTTTCAACATAATCATAAATAGGAGGGCAATTTGTTGTTATATGATATTTTCCTTTAAAATTATCGAATAAGTTTTTGTATTTATATGCAATAACATCAGCACCAAACGAAATTTCATTAACAAATTCAAAACCTAAAGCTCTAATCATTCCCACAAAATTTCTAACGTCTAAAATATCTGGAAATTCTGCGGATATTGATGGGTCAACAATTGCAATGCAAGGAGTTTCTGAATTTAATAGTTGTGAAACTGCTTCTGTAGAATCAATATAGCCGATAGCTTTTGGTCCACAACTAATATAACAGTTTCCGCAACCTAAACATCTGTTGTGATTGAAACTTAAAATTTCCTCTGAAGAACTTATTGTAATTGCTTTTACAGGACATGCTTTTACACATGCATAGCAAGAAAGGCATTTTTCTTTATCAAAAGTTATTAGTTGCATTTTAATTATTTTGAGTTGATAAATATTCCTCAATTATGCGTATTGCTTTAGCTGGTGTTATTCCGGTATAAATTTGTTCATTTACAACTATAATTGGTCCTACACTGCATTTTCCCAAACAATGCCCACCTTTTAAATTTATTCTGTTTGACAAATTTTTTTGATCAATATAGTCTTGTAAAGCACTTACAATATCTCTTTTTTTTCTGCTAAAGCAGGAGGAGCCTAGGCAAATTGTAACTTCAATTTTACTCATAATAGTATTATCTTCCTATTCCATAATATGTAAAACCGTTTTTATTAAGTTCTTCGGGTTGATAAATGTTTCTGCCGTCGAAAATTACTTTGTTTTTCATTTTGTCTAATGCTTTATAGTTTAAAACCCTAAACTCTGTCCATTCGGTAACTAAAAATAATGCGTCAGCTTCTTCAACTGCTTCGTAAGGTGTTTTGCAATATTTTACTTTTTTAGGAAGTATTTTTTTTGCTTCTTTCATTGCAACCGGGTCGTAGGCATAAATATCAGCTCCTGCTTCCCAAAGATTATTTATTAATATGATTGAAGGAGCTTCACGCATATCGTCTGTGTTTGGTTTAAAAGATAATCCCCAAATTGCAAATTTTTTATTTTTCAAATTTCCTTCAAAATGTTTGTTTGCTTTATGGAAAAGTATTTCTTTTTGGCGATTATTAACATTTTCAACAGATTTTAAAATTTCTAAAGAATGTCCATGTTCGTCAGCGGTTTTAATAATTGCTTTTACATCTTTTGGAAAGCATGAACCTCCATAGCCAGTACCAGCATAAATAAAATATGGTCCAATTCTTTTATCTGTGCCAATTCCTTTTCTAACAGCATTAATGTCTGCTCCAACAATTTCGCATAAATTTGCAATATCATTTATAAATGATATTTTAGTTGCAAGCATTGCATTTGCGGTGTATTTTGTCAATTCTGCTGATGCAATATCCATGTGAATAATTGGATGTCCATTTAATACAAATGGCGAGTATATTCTATTGATTATTTCTCTTGCTTTTTCAGAATCTGTTCCTACTATAATGCGGTCGGGGTGAAGACAGTCTTCAATAGCATCTCCTTCTTTTAAGAACTCTGGATTTGAGGCTATGTCAAATTTTATATTAACTCCTCGTTTTTCAATTTCCTTTTGTATAGTTGCTCTTACCTTTTCGCTTGTGCCAACAGGGACAGTACTTTTTATAATTACGACCATATAATTATTTATGTTTTGACCAATTTCTTTTGCAACAGCCAAAACATATTGTAAATCGGCAGATCCATCTTCGTCGGGTGGTGTACCTACAGCAATAAAACAAGCAGAAGCCGAGTTTATACTTTCTGAAATGTTTGTGGTAAAACTCAATCTTTGTTTTTCGAAATTTCTCTTAACCATTTCCTTTAATCCAGGCTCCCAAATGGGCATTATACCGTTTTTAAGGTTTTCAATTTTTTGTTGGTCAACATCTAAGCAAGATGTAGTTATTCCCATTTCAGCAAAGCATGTACCAGAAACTAAACCCACATACCCTGTACCAATTATTGAAATTTTCATTTTATTTATTTTAAAATTTTTACAAAAATATCAAAACTATTCGAAACTTTTATACAAACCAAAAATAGCGTGATATTGTTTTACCGAAACAAAAATAATAATAAACAAATAATTTGACAAATTATTGATTTGATTTTTTATAGATTGTTGATTACTCCAAACGTGCAGGAAATTAGTTCAATTTAATTTTTAGAAATAATTTTCTTTATTGTTGATTTTAGCATACTTATTAATAATAGTACCACTATAAAAATAAATATTAAAGAAGGTAATATGATATTGCTAAACAGTTGAGTAGTGCTTTCATATCCAAATAAAACTAAATTAGAGAAATAATAATTTCTTAAAAAATATAATGGGATAAGAGAACTAATAAAACTTGCAGCAAACAATATGCTTACCATTATTTTATAAGGTAGCGAAATTTCTTTTAAAGAATAACCAAGCATATTTAGTTTAACAATATTCTCGTTATTTCTTTGCAGCAATAGTTGTATTGATAAAATTATTAATGCGAATGTTAAGCAAATTATAATAATGCCTATTGTTACAACTATTCCTATTATTATTTTTAGAAATGCTAGTGCTTTGCTATTACTAAGTTCTGACTTGTTTATGTCGTAGTCGTGATTATCAATATATTCAACTAGTTCTTGACTTGACGGGTCTTTTGCAATAATAATAATTCTGCCAGGTTTTGATTTTTCATGCTCGCCAAAATTTTTGTTTCCCCAGTCAACAAATGATTTAGGTGCTAAAATTGTATTTATTCTTTCAGAAAAACCAACAATTCTAGCTTCAAACTTTTGGTGCTTTTTTTGTCCATAAACATGAATATTAAATTTTGCCAACGAAGCTCCACTTTCTGAAATTTGTGGTAAATTTTGACTTTGAGCAAATCCGAAATTGTATAAATTTAGATAAACTTTTGGCAAAATAACAGGTATATAGGCACTATTTTCAGTCCAATTCCAATTTTTATAATTTACATCAACATAGTTGTCGGGAACTGCTTCAAAAAATAAATCTGTGTAAAATCCGCTTAGAGGACTGTCTCGGTCAGCCGAAGCACTTATGGCAAATGAGCAGTTTGAAAATTCTGCAACATCTTTTACAAAGGCTTGTCTTTTTAGGTCTTCTATTTCTTCTTCTGTGAAATATGGTTTTTCTTTGTCAGCTTCTCTAATTTGGTGATATGAGTCTGTGATTTTCACTTTTTTATTTACAATAATATACTCGTCACGCCAAAAACTTTCTTTATCTTCAAATATTGGTTTTACATCAAGATAAAACGACACCGCTACCATTAAAATACTCAAGCCTAGCGTTATGCCAAAAAATGTACCTATTAGCTGAGCAGGTTTTATATTATTTTTTAAAACTTTCCAAATCATTACACCCTCAACTTTATTATATTTGTTTCAAAATCTTGTTTTAAAGAAGTTACAATTATGCTTGCATTTTGTTGCTCAGCTTCTGATTTTATTAAATCCCATGCAATTTCTGTGTTTTTTGCATCTAAGTGGCTAAATGGTTCATCAAGTAAAATATAGTCAAAACTTTGGCAGAGTGCTCTAATTATTGCAACTCTTTGCTTTTGTCCGAACGACATTTTTGCAGTTTTTCTATTTTCAAAACCACTTAGTCCTAATTTTTCAATCATTTCTGATATTTGTTTTGAGGTTTTGTAGTTTTGAATTCTATTTTTGATGTTAATGTTTTCTAAAACACTTAATTCTGGAAATAATTGAAGCCCTTGCGGAACAATACTAAGCCGCGTTTTTCTTAATTGAGAAAATTGGTTTATGCTAAAATTCGAGATGTCTTCTCCATCAATATACACATTGCCTGTATAGTCCTTTCGTAAGCCAAAAATGATATTTACAAAAGTTGTTTTGCCTTTGCCAGAATCGGCGTAGATTAAATATTTATTATTTTGTTCAAATAATAAATCCCTATTCCAAATTTCAGAATTAGCAATATTGCTTTCAGGAATTGGAATAGGGATTATTTTGGAAAATCTTATTTCCATATAAATATACCAAATAGATTATTCAACTTCTTCTAAAGCTTTTAAAAATTCTTCCCATTCTTCTTCTGTGAACTCGCTTTGGTAGTCTTCCCAGTTGATATCTTCATCATATTCATAATCATAAACATCATAAGAATTTACAGGATTGAATAAATTTAAATATTTGTTGAAAAACTTTTCTAGGGTTTCAGAATTTTCATTAAGTTTCTTTATGTCTAATTCTTGGATTGATTTATTATATCTAAAACTAGATGTGATATTAATTTGACCTTTTGCAAATTCTAGGTGCATATGACCATAATTATTTGCTAAATCAATGCCGGTTAATGTTTCAAATTCTTTAACCTCACCATCAAATTCATTAATATTTTTTATGATGTCAGAACTAATCCATAAATTAAGGTCTTTACAATTTTTGTGGAATTTTTTAAAGTCATCGTTAGCTAAGATGGATTCATCTTTTTTCAAATTAAAATGTTTTTCTAATAGTGCAAAATCAACTTCTCCGCCTTCTTTTCCTAAAAAGATAAATACATCTTTATTCCATCCAAAAATCATGTCTTCGTCATCAAAATATTTAATGTCGTTTTTTGTTGATAAAACAGCAGAAATTGGGAAGCCTAACTCAGAGCCTATCATATCTAAGTTTGCTTCAAGTTTCTTTTTGTTTATTGGAATAATAAATCCATAGAGTAGTTCTTCTTTGTCGTAGCTTGCAAAAGCGTAAGAACGTTTTGTTAATAAAATTCCTAATTCATCAGGATTTTTTTGTGTTTTTTCAATCAACTCCACTAATTTTTCACTTTCTTGTTTAAGAGATTCCATTGTTTGCTTGTATTCTTCATTGTCTTTTAAGAAATTGTTATTTGTCAAATCTTTAAGACCTTTACCATCAATAACCGCTACTACAAAAGCATTTTTTGGAATGTGAGAAGAATTGTTTTTTGAGCAGGAAACAAAGAAAACCGCAACTAAAACTAGCACTATAATTGTGCTTGATAATCTAATTTTTTTCATAATTTTTTTATTTGTGATTTAACAAGGTAAAGTTATAAATTTAAATTTTATTTCCAAAGATAAATATGAAAAATAAAAAAAGGTGAGTTAAATATGTTGTACTCACCTTTTTAAACTTTTAAATGTTTTTTAAAATAATTGCGGTTCCCATTCCTCCGCCTATGCAAAGTGATGCTAAACCAAATTTATTATTATTTCTTTTCATTTCGTGAATTAAACACACAATAATTCTATTTCCAGAAGCTCCAATAGGATGACCTAAAGCAATTGCACCACCGTTTTTATTACATCTTTCGTCAAAGAAAGATTTGTCAACTCCGTGGTCAGTGCAAAGTTGTTTGATAACTCCTAATGATTGAGCTGCAAAAGCTTCGTTAAGTTCAAGAACTTCTATATCTTGAAGTTTCATATTTGCTTTTTTCAATACATTGTTAATTGCAGGAACTGGTCCCATTCCCATAATTGCAGGGTCAACACCACCTTGTCCAACCGCAACAATTTCTGCCATTGGTTTTAGTTTGAATTTTTCAACAGCTTCTTCGCTTGCTACTAATACATATGAAGCTCCGTCATTGATGCCAGATGCATTACCTGCTGTTACTGTTCCGTCTTTTTTGAAAGCAGGACGAAGTTTTGCAAGTTTTTCCAAGTCTGTAGTTCTATTAATAAATTCGTCTTGGTCAAAAACTATGGTTTCTTTTCTAGTTACAATGTTAATAGGAATAATTTCTTTTTTGAAGTTTCCAGCATCTTGGGCTTTTGCTGCTTTAGTTTGAGATGCAAATGCAAATTGATCTTGTTCTTCGCGTGAAATATTATATTTTTCTGCAATATTTTCAGCAGTATTTCCCATATGATAATCATTAAATGCTTCCCAAAGTCCGTCTAATATCATGTGGTCAATAACTTTAAAGTCGCCCATTTTTGTACCTGTACGAACACTTGCTGGTAATAGCATTGGAGCACCAGACATTGTTTCTGTACCACCTGCTAAAATTAAGTTTGCTTCGCCAGCTCTAATTGCAGAAACAGCATTTGAAACCGCTTTCATACCAGAACCACAAACCATATTCAAAGAATAGGCTGGTACTTCGTTTGGAATTCCTGCTTTTATTGCAGCCTGACGAGAAACGCCTTGTCTTTGTCCTGCCGACAAAACATTTCCTGTTATTACTTCATCTAAATCGGCAGGATTAATGCCGGTGTTAGAAATAATTGTCTTTATAACTTCAGCAGCCATGTCGGAAGCCGAAACTGTAGCCAAACTACCTCCAAATTTTCCTATGGCAGTACGTTTAGCTTCAATTAAAAATACTTTTTTCATTTTTATAATAAGTTTATGTTAATTAAAATTTATTGCATTAATCTAACTGCATTTCTTTTAGATTTTCTGATACTATAAAATCAGCTTCTGTAACTGCTTTAATGTCTTCAACAGTAAATTCTGGATGTATTTCAGTTAACACAATTCCTTTTTCAGTAATTTCCATTACACACATTTCGGTAATGATTGTATTTACTTGTCCTTTTGCAGTTAGTGGTAGTGTACATTTCTTTAAAATTTTAGGTCTTCCTTTTGCAGTATGTTCCATTGCTAAAATAACTCTGCGAGCACCAACTAATAAATCCATTGCACCACCCATACCTGGAGTTAATTTTCCAGGAATTGTCCAGTTTGCTAAGTCGCCACTTGGGTCAACTTGCATAGCACCTAAAACAGTTACGTCAACATGTCCACCACGAACTATACCAAAAGATCGTGAAGAGTCAAATGATGCAGCACCTAGATTAGCTGTAATATAACCACCTCCAGCATTTACTAAGTTTTCGTCTTCTTTGCCTGGTTCAGGACTTGGTCCCATACCCAACAATCCATTTTCAGATTGTAAGGTTACTTTTACTCCTTCAGGCAAATAATTTGGAACTAAAGTAGGAATACCAATGCCTAAATTTACAATATCGCCATCATTTATTTCTTTGGCAACTCGTTTTGCGATTACTTCTCGCATTTGATTTTTGTCCATGCTTTAAAATTTTATTTTATTTATTATTAATTCTTCTATCCATTTCTTGAGCTATATAGCTTGCAACATCATCAGCATAAGAGTTCATTCCAAAGCCAGCATCGTAGCCCAATTCTTTTGCTAACTCATGTGAAATTCTTGGTCCACCGCAAATCAATAAAACTTTATCCCTTAGTCCTTCAGCTTCTAACATTTCAACTAATTCGGTAAGGTTTTTAATATGAATATCTTTTTGTGTTACTGTTTGCGAAACTAATAATGCGTCAGCTTTTAACTCAATTGCTTTAGCAATAAAATCTTCGTTTAAAACTTGTGCACCCATATTTAAGGCTTCAATCATTTCGTATCTTTCTAAACCAAAATGTCCTGCATAGCCTTTCATATTCATAATTGCATCAATACCAACAGTATGAGCATCTGTTCCAGTACTAGCTCCAATAACAACTAATTTTCTTCCTATATTTTGACTTATGAATTCGTCTGTTTCAGCCATGTTCATCACATTTGATTCTACTTTTGGAACGTGAATGCTTGTAAAATCTACAGTATGAGTGCAAGAACCATAACAAACAAAAAAAGTAAATCCTTTTGTAAGTTCTTTGAAATAAACTACTTGTGGTTCTTCAAAACCCATTTTTCTCATTAGTTGTTTTGCTGCCTCACTTGCTTCGTCGCTACAAGGTACTGGCAAAGTAAAACTAAGCTGGACTTTTCCATCGTTCATGGTATCTCCATATGGTTTTACTTTTTTAAGGTCTAATATTTTATCAAATTCTTTTTTATCCATTGAATAATTTCCGCCACTCATTATTTGTTTCCTCCTTTCATTATTTCGATAAATGGGTTAAAATAATTTTCGGATTTTTGTACAACACCTGCTAATCCTTTGCCACCAGTTTTTGATCTTTTAGTATCGGCAAACAATCCTTTTTCTAAAGCATCAAATAATCCAACTTTATCAATTTCGCTCAATAAAGCATGTGCATTGTTTAGTACTTCTTGCGCTCTTTTTTGAATTATTCCATTTTCTTTGAACTCAACTTCGTCTCCAATATTTTTTAAGTTGTTAAAAACATATTTTGCATTTTCTATAGCTAAATATCTATCAGAAATAAATGGAGTGTGAATAGCTTCGGTTAACATTCCCAAAAGTTGTATTCCTTGTTGTGTCCAAATAGATACAACATTGAAAAGTGCATTTTGAATATGTCCTTTAAAAATATTTCCAGTCATAAATTTTGTTGGTGGCATATATTTTAAAGGAGCTTTTGGGAAAATTTCCCTAGTCATTTGAGCTTGAGCAAGTTCGTATAAAAATCCATTTTCCATTTCTGGGTCCATTTCAAAAGCATGTCCCAAACCCATTTGTTCTTCAGGCATTCCAGCAAGTAGTGCTAATTGTTCGTTTATAAGGTCTGAAGCTAAAACTGTATGTGCTTGTTCATAAGCATCAGCAGTTGTTAAATAATTATCTTCGCCAGTATTTATAATTACGCCTGCAAATCCATTTATAACTCTTGAAAAATATTGGTCAACAATTGTTCTTTGTTGATTTATATCGCGAAACAAGATTCCATAGAGTGCGTCGTTTAACATAACGTCTAGTCGTTCTATAGCTCCCATAGCAGCAATTTCGGGCATGCACAATCCTGAACAGTAGTTGCACAAGCGAATATAACGTCCAACTTCTTCGCCAACTTCGTCTAATGCTGCACGCATAATTTTAAAGTTTTCTTGAGTGGCAAAAGTTCCGCCAAAGCCTTCGGTAGTAGCACCATAAGGAACATAGTCTAATAAACTTTGTCCAGTAGTTCTAATTACTGCAATAATATCAGCGCCTTGGCGAGCAGCAGCTTGAGCTTGAATAGCATCTTCGTAAATATTACCTGTGGCAACAATTACATAGATATAAGGTTTACTACCTTCGCCTAAGCGAGAAAGATATTCATTACGAATTGCAACATTTTTCTTGATTTTTTCAACGCTAGCATTTACGTATGGCATTATAGCTTTTTCAATGCTTGCTTTATCTCTTATTGGAAGTTTGCAAATGTTAAAATCTTCGTTTGCAATTTTTTCGGCTATTTGTTGTGGATTTAATCCAGTTTCTAAAATTGCATTTCCAAGAAAAAATAAAATACCTTCACTTAGCGACTTGTTTTCCTGAATTTGGTCAATAACAACGTTTGGTAAAGGTATGTCGTTAGAATTAACTCCGTCTATTCCTAAAAGGCGACAAAGTGAGCGCTCTACTGCAACAGTAGTATATTGATTAACAAAATCTTGAACTTCGTCTGCAATATTCTTTGCAATTTGTCTTGCAGATTCAATTTTTTTCTGATCTAATCCTAATTTACTCGTCTTCATTAATTTCGTTTTTAAAAATCAAAACTTATAAGTTTCAAGATTGCAAATTTAAATAAAAATCTGGAAAATAAAAATAATTATTTAATTGATAATTTATAATTAATAATTTATTGGTAAGTGTCAAGTTTCACAAGGTTGTTT
>DHVB01000087.1 GCA_002412425.1 Bacteroidales bacterium UBA5219
CAGTAATATCAATATGTTTAGACCAAGTTTTTCCATTATCCGCACTTTTAATATAATGCAAATAATAAAAGTGCGGATAATGGAAAAACTTGGTCTAAACATATTGATATTACTGAGCAAATTTCAAAATCAGAATGGTATAATAATTTTAAATTCATAACTTCAGGAGAAGGAATTCAAACAAGTTCGGGAAAACTTTTACACACTTTGGTAAATCTCGAAAATGGATTATGTGTTTTTGGCTCTGATAATCATGGTGAGACTTGGTATTTTATTGATAATGCAATAAAACCAGCAGACGAATCAAAAATTATTGAATTAGTTGATGGCACTTTGATGATAAACAGTAGAGTTAATGGTTTGGGCTATAGATATGTTCACCTATCTGATGATTATGGAAAAACTTGGACTTCAAAACCTGATTCTGTTCTAATTGACCCAAGTTGCAATGCAAGTATTTTAAATTATTCTTACGAAATAGAAGGAGAAAGTAAAAGCATATTAATTTTTTCAAATTTGGAATCGAAAAATAAAAGAGAAAATTTATCTGTAAAATACAGTCTTGACAATGGAGCAACTTGGTCAAAATCTAAAACTATTTATGCGGGTTCTGCTGCATATTCTTCGCTATGTGTTTTGCAAAATGGAGATATAGGATTGTTTTTCGAAAAAGATAATTATACAGATAATGTTTTTACAAGTTTTTCGCTAAATTGGTTGTTGTTAGAGTAGTGGGCATTTTAGTTATTTTTTGATTTGCTATTTTGTTAAAAATAGTTTATATTTGCAATAATAAATTATAATAAGTTTCGATATAGATGAGGGGTTTAACCTTAAATATTTTTGCATATGACAAAAACGTTAATTTTACTATTGTTCTCTATTATACTATTAGGTCTTGGAAGTTGTACAAAGTTAGAAAGCTGTGATTGTGGAATTGAGGGCAAATTTGTTTATTTTGAAAATGGTAAAAAAATACTGTGCGCGGAAGAATTAGAACAGCTGAAGCTATTGTTTATGCAAATGATAATGAGTATTTTATTGACGGCTATATACCAAAAGAGTTTAGATTACAAGAAACACCCAATGTTGGTGTATGTTTAAAAGAGATAAAAATAAAAGAAACTGGTATGGTTTGACGATGCTTCCGGTTTATGTTCAATTTACAAAATAACTTGTATAGAAAAAAGATAAAATGGAATGAAATTTTAATTTTTCAAAAAATATTTAGAAATTAAATAATATGGCATAAGTCTCATAGTAGTTTGAAATAATAATTGAATAGTAAGATGCAAAAAATGAATGAAAAAAAATAATCACAACTGTTTTAATTTTGATAAATTGTATAGTTGTTGTTGGGCAAAATTTAATTGAAATATCTGAATATAAATCAAATATAAAAATCGAAACATTTAATAATCGAATGGCAGTCATAGATTATTGCCCTGTAAATATAAATTTGGATGTATTAAATAAAAAACAAGGAAAAATCATGTTTTGGGGGATAGATGAAGAAATTCGACAAGTAAAACTTGATATTAGAAACTTAAAAAATTATTCTTGGTTTGGGACTAATTTAGATAATACGACATCAGTTATTATTACTGTATCAGACAATGATATTCAAGGAATCGTAGCCCATAAAACAGATCTTTTTAGAATAGAAACAATTGATAATAAATATTTTATGACAAAAATAGATCAAAGTAAATACCCTAAAGAAGAATACGGAAATCATTCAATGAAAAAAGAAGAATTTAAAGATATTGATTATTATCCACAAAATGATGCAAGCGAAAGTTTTTATAAAATGATTTCTGATGAACCTTTTACTTGTCGATTAAGATTGTTGGTGCTATATACTCCAGCTGCTAAAAATGCTGTCTCAAATATTTTAATACTATTCAACTAGCGGTTGATGAAATGAAATTGTCTTTTATAAATAGCAATGTAAATCAAGATGTTGAGTTGGTATATGTCGGAGAAACTAATTATGTCGAGTCAAGTCTTTCATATAGTGGAGCAGATAATGATTTAGTGCGTTTTTCATGTACATCAGACGGATATATGGATGAGGTGCATAATTTAAGAGAGAAGCATCAAGCAGACATTTGCGTTTTGTTTTATGACGATCAAAGTTTATGTGGAATAGCTAAAGGGATTAAAGTTTCAGCAGAAAATGCTTTTTGTTTGGTAAATTATGATTGTGCAACAGGCTACTACTCTTTTGCTCATGAAATTGCTCATTTAATAGGTTGTCAGCATCATACAAGTGATCCAATTCATACTGGTGTATCATCTGCCTATCCATTTGCGCACGGATATAAAAGCCCAAATAACGATTGGCGAACTATTATGGCTTATGATTGTACTGGCGGTTGTCCTAGATTGTTATTTTGGTCTAATCCAAATATTAATTTTGGAGGAGTACCAATGGGTACAACAAATTCTCATAACAATGCAAGAATGTTAAACGAAAAAATACCCAATGCTATGGCTTTTTTGCAACCTGTAAATAATTTAATAGTTCAAAGTAGCGACATTAGCAATTCTTTAGGGGGTGATATAATTGCAAAGAATAAAATTGAAACATTGGGAATGGTAACTATTCAAAGTGGTCAAAACTATTCATTTAGATCAGGAGGTGAAATTATATTAGGGGCAGGTTTTACAGCAGAAGCTGGAAGTAATTTTGTTGCTGAAATAGTTGATATAAACAATTGTGGGCAACTAGATGGAGAAAACTCTAATTTTGGCGTTGCAACTGATGAACCACAATACTTAACAAGTGATTCTAAAAATATATTTCAAGATTTTTTTGTATATCCTAATCCTGTGGATAATACTATACAAGTAAGTTTTAATATTGAAGATAAAGAAAGTGTTAATATAAAAGTTTTGAATTATGTTGGCAGTACGGTTAAAGATTTAGGGATTCATACAATTTCACAAAGTTTTTTTCACAAAGAATTTAATTTGTCAGAATTACAAAGTAATATTTATTTTATTGTACTGCTTATTGAAGACAAACATATGTTAGTTCAAAAAATTATAAAAAAATAAAACTATGAAAAGAATAAAATTATTGTCAGTAATATTTCTATTGTTATTTTTTTCTTGTCAAAAGGAACGATTAGAAAAAGAGGTTACAATTAGGTTTAGCAATGGTTCGGGGGATTTTATATGTGGGGAATGGTGTGGTACGACTATAGAAATAGTGAATGGGGAAAGTTCGTTAAAATCAAAATATGAGCTTCCCGACTCAATTTTAAATAAAAAGGAATGGTGGAATAGAGAATATGTTGCAACAATAAAATTCTTAGATGAAACCTGTAATTGTAAAAATGGAAATATTGAACCTTATCCACCAGGTTCAAACAATTTTCCAATGGAAGAGTTGAAAGTTATTAAAATAATAAAAATACGAGAAAAGTAATTAACTTCTAAAAATAACGATATAGTGGTAAATTATGATATATACACAAAGTATTTAGAAAAATAATTTTAAACTTGCTGTGTTCATTTCTAATAAAAGGGTTTAAAATTTGTTGTTATTAAAAACACAATTATTTCACATATTTTATTGTAGCTCTAATAAATTAATGTAACTTTGTAAGTTAAATTAATTATAAAAAATATATAAAGAAAAATATGGGATTTGGTAGTTTTATCTTAAAGTTATTTGGCTCTAAATCAGAAAAAGATTTAAAAGCAATTCAACCATTTTTGGACAAAGTATTGGCTATAGAGCCTGAAATAACTAAAGATTCTAATGATGAATTACGTGCAAGGTCGGAAAATTTAAAAAAGAAAATAGCCGAACATATAAAACCTGAGCAAGACGAAATTACAGAGCTTAAAGCAAAAGCAGAGTCTTTAGATATTTGGGAAAGAGAAGAAATTTTTAACGAAATTGATAAAATAGAGGAAAAAATAGATAAAGACCTTGAAAGTTATTTAAACGAAATTTTACCCGAAGCTTTTGCAATAGTTAAAGAAACTGCACGTAGATTTAAAGAAAATAAAGAAGTTGTAGTTACTGCAAGCGAATTCGATAAAAATTTAGCAACTCACAACGATTTCGTTGAAATTAAAGGCGATAAAGCAGTGTGGTTTAATTCTTGGGTAGCTGGTGGAAATACAGTTACTTGGGATATGGTGCATTACGATGTACAAATTATTGGAGGAGTAGTGCTTCACTCTGGAAAAATCGCCGAAATGGCAACTGGAGAAGGTAAAACTTTGGTAGCAACTCTTCCAGTGTTTTTAAATGCACTTACAGGACGAGGTGTGCATGTAGTTACAGTTAACGATTATCTTGCAAAACGTGACTCCGAGTGGATGGGACCGATTTATATGTTCCACGGTTTGTCGGTTGATTGTATCGACAAGCACGAACCAAATTCTGAAGCTCGTAGAATTGCATATATGGCAGATATTACTTTTGGAACTAATAATGAATTTGGTTTCGACTATTTGCGTGATAATATGGCTTTAAACCCATCAGATTTGGTGCAACGCAGACACAATTATGCAATAGTTGACGAGGTTGACTCTGTTTTGATTGATGATGCACGTACTCCGCTTATTATTTCGGGACCAACACCAAAAGGCGAAGACCAATTATTTGACGAACTTAAACCTCATGTGCAAAAATTAGTAAATGCTCAACGTGATTTATTTAACGAAATCTTTAACGAAGCTAAAAAACTTATAGCTGCCGACAATGAAAAAGATGGAGGTTTCAAATTGCTTCAAGCATTTAAAGCTTTACCAAAACATAAACCATTAATTAAGTTTTTGAGTGAGCAAGGAATGAAAACCCTTTTGCAAAAAACCGAAAACTTTTACATGGCAGACAATAACAGACAAATGCATTTAGTTACCGAAGATTTGTATTTTGTAATTGATGAAAAGCAAAACTCTATAGAACCTACCGACAAGGGTTTTGACCTATTGGCACATGCAACTTCTGATCCTAACTTTTTTGTTTTGCCCGATATAGCAACAGAATTATCAGAATTATCAAAAAGTACATTGCCAGAAAACGAAAGATTAAACAAAAAAGACGCAATTATTAGCGATTTTTCTATAAAATCAGAGCGTATCCATACTGTAAGTCAACTTT
Source organism: Bacteroidales bacterium UBA5219 (assembly GCA_002412425.1). Lineage (GTDB taxonomy): Bacteria > Bacteroidota > Bacteroidia > Bacteroidales > ML635J-15 > Bact-19. Next base: position 5,129 of record DHVB01000087.1, read on the forward strand.
TAAAAGCTTATACTTTATTTGAAAAAGATGTTGAATATGTTGTGATAGACAATAAAGTTAAGATTGTTGACGAACAAACAGGACGTATAATGGAAGGAAGACGTTATTCAGACGGCTTGCACCAAGCAATAGAAGCTAAAGAAAACGTTAAAATTGAAGCAGCAACTCAAACTTATGCAACAATTACTTTGCAGAATTACTTTAGAATGTATCACAAACTTTCGGGAATGACTGGTACTGCCGAAACCGAAGCTGGAGAGTTCTGGGATATTTATAAGTTAGATGTTGTAGTAATTCCAACAAATAGACCAATTATTCGTTTTGATAGAGAAGATTTGGTTTATAAAACAAATCGCGAAAAATATGGAGCAGTAATTGACGAAATTGAAGGAATAATAAAAGAAGGACGTCCAGTTCTTGTAGGGACAACTTCTGTAGAAATATCTGAACTTTTAAGCAAAATTCTTACTCGAAAAGGGATAAAGCATAATGTTTTAAATGCTAAACTTCATAAACGCGAGGCTGATATAGTTGCAGAAGCTGGTTATTCTTCAAATGTTACTATTGCAACAAATATGGCTGGTCGTGGAACCGACATTAAACTAAGCGATAAAGTTAAAGAAGCAGGAGGTTTGGCAATTATCGGTACAGAACGACATGAGTCTCGTCGTGTTGACCGTCAGTTGAGAGGACGTGCTGGTCGTCAGGGAGACCCAGGTTCTTCGCAATTCTTTGTGTCTTTAGAAGATGACTTGATGCGTTTGTTCGGCTCGGGAAGAATCGCTAGAATGATGGATAGAATGGGATTGAAAGAAGGAGAAGTAATTCAACATTCAATGATTTCTAAGTCAATAGAAAGAGCTCAGAAAAAAGTAGAAGAAAATAACTTCGGAATACGTAAAAGACTTTTGGAATACGACGATGTGATGAACTCGCAACGTACAGTTATTTATAAAAGACGTAGAAATGCATTAGACGGCGAAAGACTTGGAGCAGATATTGCTAATATGATATATGATGTGTGCGTAAGTTTGGCTGATGAGTATTTTGAAAATTATGAATACGAAGAAGTTAAATTAGAACTATTTAGAAAGCTTTCAATAGAACTTGATTTAAGCGAACAGGAATATGAAAACCTTAAATACGATGACTTTATAGATTATATCTATGGAAAAGCAAGAGAAAATCACAAACGTAAAGCTCAAGCTATAGCCGATCAAGCTTATCCTATTATTAAAACAGTTTTTGAAAATAAACAATCAATATATAACAATATCTTAGTGCCAATTTCGGACGGCAAAAAAGAATATCCAGTTATTGTAAATTTGGAAAAAACATACAATAATAAAGGCGAAGAAATTGTTAACGCTTACGATAAAACCATTGTTTTAAAAACTATTGACGAATATTGGAAAGAACATTTGAGAGAAATGGACGATTTAAGACAATCGGTACAGTCGGCTTCTTACGAACAAAAAGACCCATTATTGATTTATAAGTTAGAATCTTTCGAATTGTTTAAAGCAATGCTAGATAAGGTTAATAAATCAGTAGTTTATAGTTTGATGAGAGGTTTTATACCTGTTCAAGAAGCTGATGAGGTTAGGGAGGCTCGAGTAAGATCTAAGCTAGATATGAGTAAAATGAAAACAGGACGTGAAGATCCTGGTTATCACGACCCAAGTAAAGGAAAATCTGTTGCAGACCCAGTAAGAGTGGAGAAAAAAGTAGGACGAAATGAGCCTTGTCCATGTGGAAGTGGTAAAAAATATAAACACTGTCATGGAATAAACGCTGATTAATTTTTTATATACAAGAAAATTTTTATATATTTGCTATAATTTTAAAGTATAAACTGTAATTTTGTTGAGTTATGAAGAAACAAATTTTAATTTTTGTTATTTCTATTATTCCATTTTTTGCATTGGCTCAAGAAATTGATACTTCGCAAATTATTATTCCTATCAAAATAGGATATGATAGTGATCGCACAGCCATATCTGATACTACAAGCACTTTGGTCCTTGCTGATGACCAAGAAGCAAATGTTGCATTTAATGACGCAGTACAATTATATCAACAAGGTCAGTATCAGGCAGCTATACAAAGTTATTCAAAAGCTTTACAGATGAATCCTAATTTAATTGACGCATATAAAGGTAGAGGTTCTAGTTATGTGCAAGTATCTAATTTTAAAAGTGCAGAATCTGATTTTGAAAAATTCTTTGCGAAAAAACAAAACAGCGGAGAAGCAGCTTATTTATTAGCATATTCTCAATATTATTTAGACAAATTAGAAGATGCTGAAAAAAACTTTCTAAAAGCTAAGTCATTAAATCATAAAGATGTAAACCTTTATTATTTCCTTGGTGTGATTAAATTTAATCAAGAAAAATATTCTGAAGCAATAGAATTTTATAATGAGGCAATAAAAATTGATGCTAAGCACGTGTTTTCATACAATGACAGAGCTTCTGCAAATAGAATGTTGGAAAACTATGATGCAGCTATTTCTGATTATAGTAAAGCTATTGAGTTAGACGCATACAATCCTCTGTTATATAATAATTTGGGAAGTGTAAAGCGTTTGAATAAAGATTATGCTGGAGCTATTGAAGCATTTGACCACGCATTAAGAATTGATAGAGATTATTTTTTAGCTATCAATAATAAAGGAATTACTTTATACGATCAAGGAAAATATCAAGAAGCAATAGAATGTTTTAATAATGTGTTAAAGCTAAAAAAAGATTATGTTTATGCATATAATAATATGGGCTTATGTTACTATAAAGATAAAGATTATAAATCTGCGATAGAAGCATATAATAAAGCTATCTTTTTTGATCCTTCTTATGCTTATGCTTATATTCATAGAGGTAGCGCTTATGAAATGTTAAGGCAAATGGAAGATGCATGTGCTGATTGGAAAAAAGCTAGAGATCTTGGGCTTGAAGTGGCAAAAGAATATTGTTCAGTATGCAAAGAATATTAGTCAATTTTAATTTTAAAATTTAGAAAAATGAAAACGAGTAAATTTTTAATTATATTTTCAATACTTTTTGCGATAGGAGTTCAAACATACTCTCAAGTAGAAGTAGAAATTAATAAAAAAGAATTTAAGCATTCTAAAGATGGTTATAAGGAAGCTATGAAGGCTCTAAAAGTTGCAGAATATTATTATAGCTTAGGACAATCAGGAGCTTATCGAGCAGCTTTGCCAGAGTATTTAAAAGCAAATCAATATAATCCACATTCTCCAGAATTAAATTATAAAATAGGTGCTTGTTATTTATATTCAACAGAAAAAACAAGAGCTTTGCCTTTTTTAGAAAAAGCTTATAAAGCAAAACCAAATGTAGCAGTTGATGTTTGTTATTTATTGGGTATGGCTTATCAATATAATTATGATTTTGACCAAGCTTTAACTAGTTATAGGAGTTTTAAACATGAATATTCTGGTGTTGTTTCAAAAAAATCTAAGAAAAAAGATGGACCAGAATATGATGTTGACAAAAGAATTGAAGAATGTGAATCAGGTAAAAAATTAATCAAAAATCCAATTAGAGTTTTTATTGATAACCTCGGACTTGCCATTAATTCAAAATATCCTGATTATGGACCTGTAATTACTGCCGATCAATCAGTTTTAATTTTTACTTCTAGAAGGGAAGGTAGTACTGGTGGAGAATTAGACCCAAACGACATGATATATTATGAAGATTTATATGTTTCTTATAATGATGAAAAAGGTTGGTCGCAAGCAGTAAATATGAGAGATTTGAATACCGACGGGCATGATGCAACAGTTGGTTTGTCGCCAGATGGACAAACTTTATACACTTACAAGGGAGTGCCAGATGGAACCATTTTTGAAAGTAAATTAAGAGGAAACACTTGGTCAAAACCAAAAGAATTAAACAAAAATATTAATACTAAATATCATGAAACTTCTGCTTCTATCTCTTATGATGGAAAAAGACTTTATTTTGTTAGTGATAAACCAAAAGATGATTTTGGAAATTCCTCTTATGGAGGTAAAGATATTTATGTAAGCGAATTGCAACCTAATGGAAATTGGGGACCTTCTAAAAATATTGGAGCACCAATAAATTCAAAATATGACGAAGAAGGAGTGTTTTCACATCCCGATGGTAGAACTCTGTACTTTTCTTCTAAACGCGAAGGAGGAATGGGAGGCTATGATATTTATTATAGCGAAAAAGATGATATGGGCAAATGGACAGAGCCAGTGAATATAGGATACCCAGTTAACACACCCGAAGACGATGTTTTCTTTACTGTTGCAGGAAATGCTCGCTATGCTTACTATTCAAGCTCGCGTGAAGGAGGATATGGATTGCAAGATATTTATAAAATTACTTTTCTAGGTCCTGAAAAAATGATGGTTATGGGAGCAGAAGACATTTTAATAGCTAGCTCTAATGCAACAATCTCACAAAAAGTAAAACAAGAAGTAGTAGAAGTTAAAAAAGTAAGACTAACAATTATGAAAGGAACAATTACAGATGCTATCTCTACTGCACCAGTCGAGGCAAGTATAGAAATTGTTGATAATGAGAAAAATGAACTTATTTCTACAATTTCTTCTAATGCAGCAACAGGTAAATATCTAGTAAGCTTGCCTTCAGGAAAAGATTATGGTATAGCAGTTAAAGCACAAGACTATTTGTTCTATAGCGAAAATATTAATATTCCCGATGCTACAGATTATCAAGAAGTTACTAAAGATATTGTTTTGAGTAAAGTCGGAATAGGCTCGAAAATAGTACTTAAAAATATTTTCTTCGATTATGGAAAAGAAACTTTGCGTCCAACTTCTTTCCCTGAATTAGACCGATTAGTAGCATTGCTTAATTCATATCCAAGTATGACCATAGAAATAGGTGGACATACAGATAATCACGGAAGTCTAAAATTCAATACCGACCTATCAGAAGCTAGAGCAAAATCTGTAGTTGATTATTTAGTTGACAAAGGAATTAGCAAACCAAGACTAACTTATAAAGGATATGCGTATTTACAACCTATTGCAACTAACGATACCGAAGAAGGACGTCAAGAAAATAGAAGAGTTGAATTTAAAGTTATATCTATAAAATAAATCGTTAATAATGAGACAAATATTAGTAATATTAATTTTTTGTGTAATTAGTGTTTTATCCTATTCTCAAGTTGATGTAAAGTTTACACCAGCAAACTTTCCTAATAAAAAAGAACAATTAAAAGTAGCAAGGTCTCAAATAAAAAATGCTGATATTTATGTGTATTCAGAAAATAAAATAGAAGAGGGACTTAAATTATATCTTAAAGCAAATGAATTTAATCCAAACAATTCAGATTTGAATTTTAAAATAGGATATTGTTATTATAATTCTTCTCAAAAGTACGATTGTTTAGAATATTTTAAAAAAGCATATGAATTAAATCCTAAAGTAGATAAAAAAATTGAGTTTTATCTTGCTCGAGGCTATCATTTTAATTATGATTTTGATAAAGCCATTTCATTGTATTCTAGTTATTTACAAGATGTAAAAGATAAAGTAGAGTTAGAAGCTGTTGGAAAGCATATTGCCGAATGTAGAAATGGAAAAGAATTGGTAAAAGATACTGTCAAAGTAGAAATCATAAACTTGGGAGAAAATATAAATACAGAATATCGTGAATATGGACCTATGGTAGTTGCAGACGGGTCAAAACTGTATTTTACTTCTCGCCGAAAAGGCTCTACAGGAGGACAAGTAGCACCAGATGGAATGTTTTTTGAAGATATATATGAAAGTAATAAAACTGAAGATGGCTGGACAAAAGCAAGATCTGTAGGTTCGCCTTTAAATACCAAACTACATGATGCCGTTGTTGGTATTTCTCCAGACGGACAAACTATGTATATTTATATGGATACTAATGGTGGAGATATTTACGAAACTAAACTTAAAGGAAGTAGATGGTCAAAACCAACACCATTAAAAGGTAATGTAAATACTAAGTATCACGAATCTATGGCTGGAATTTCTTATGATAACAAAACTTTGTATTTTATTTCGGACAACCCTGCTACTTCGATTGGAGGAAGAGATATATTTTACGCTACCTTAGATAAAAATGGGAATTGGTCATCACCAGTAAATCTCGGTCCAGTAGTAAACACTCCATATGATGAAGTCGATTTTTTCCTTCACCCAGATGGTAGAACAATGTATTTTTGTTCTAAAGGTCATAACTCGATGGGAGGTTTAGATATTTTTAAAACTGTTAAAAATGCAGATGGAGAATGGACAACACCAGTAAATCTTGGTTATCCTATTAATACACCATTAGATGATGCATTTTATGTAACAACTGCAAGCGGAACAACAGCTTATTATGCTTCGGTACGTCCCGAAGGTTATGGATTGCTAGATTTGTACGAACTAAAATATCATGTTGATAAAGAAACTCAAAAAGAAGAAGATAAGGTTCTAGTTACACTTGTAAAAGGAGTAGTTAGAGATGCTACAACCACTTTCCCTTTAGAGGCTAAAATCGAAATTATAGATAATAGTATAGATGAAGTTATTGCTGAATTTATAACCAACTCACAAACAGGTGGGTATCTAATTAATTTGCCTTCTGGTAAAAATTACGGACTAAATGTTAGTAAAGAAGGATATTTATTCCATTCAGAAAACTTTAATATTGCTGATACCGCCGAATATAATGAAGCAGTTATTGATGTAAATTTGCAAAGAATAGAAGTCGGAATTACAGTAGTTCTAAAAAATATTTTCTTTGATTACGATAGAGCAACTTTGCGTCCTGAATCGTTTGCTGAACTAAATAGAGTTTTAGCTATTTTGAATGACCAACCAAAATTAAAAATTGAAATTTCTGGACATACCGATGATAGAGGCTCGCTTGAATATAATAAAAAATTATCGAGAGAAAGAGCTCAATCTGTTGTTGATTATCTTATAGAAAAAGGTGTTGATAAAAATAGATTAACTTATGAAGGTTACGCATTCGAAAAACCTATAGCTACAAACGAAACTGACGAAGGCAGACAAATGAATAGACGAGTTGAGTTTAAGGTTATTGCCCATTAAAAATCTTATTTTTAACTTGTAAACATTAATAAATCGTAATTGTTGTTTCAAAAAATGGCAACAAAGAAAAAAATATTATTAGCTATGAGTGGAGGGACAGATTCTTCTGTAGTAGCTTTGTTGCTAAAAGAGCAAGGTTTTGATGTTCAGGGGGTTACTTTTCATGCTTACGATAATATTTTAAAATCTTGTGCAGATAATTTTGATTCATTTGTAGAAGCCGAAAATTTGGCAAAAAAACTTGGTTTTCCTCACCAAATACTCGATATAAGAGAATATTTCGATAAAATTGTGATAACTAATTTTATATCAGAATATATGGCAGGCTTTACGCCAAACCCTTGTGTACTATGCAATAAAACAGTAAAATGGGGCAAAATGTTAGATTTAATGAAAAATTTAAATTGCGAATATTATGCAACAGGACATTACGCTCAAATTGTAAATGAAAATGGTAGATATTTTTTGCGTAAAGCCAAAGATACAAATAAAGACCAAACTTATTTTTTGTGGACTCTTAGCCAAGAAAATCTTGCTCAAACAATTTTTCCTTTAGGTAGTTTATTAAAATCAGAGGTTAGAGAAATTGCACATAAACATCAATGCGAGAAAATAGCAAATAAGAAAGAAAGCCAAGAAATTTGTTTTATTCCAGACAATGACTATAGACAATTCTTGCGAGAAAGAATCCCAGAAATTAATGATAATCCAGGTCAAGGGAATTTTATAGATACTAATGGAAATATTTTGGGTAAACATAAAGGATTCCCATTTTATACTATTGGACAGAGAAAAGGTTTGGAAATTGCTATGGGATATCCAGTTTATGTTACAAATATTGATGCTAAAACAAACACAATTACTCTTGGAAAACGAGAAGAACTTTTGCAAACAACAGTTTGGATAAAAGATGTAAACTTAATGAAATATGAAGAAATAAAGGGCGAAATGCAAGGTAATTGTAAAATTAGATATAATAACGAAGGCGAAGATTGTAGTTTCATAATGGAAGGCGAAATGATTAAAATTAATTTCAAACAACCCGTATCTGCGGTTACTCCAGGGCAATCGGCAGTTATTTATGAAAATAATGACCTCGTTTGTGGTGGAATTATTGCAAAAATTAATTAATTTTGCTTTAAATTGAAAACACGAATTTTCATATTATTAATATTAAGTCTTGGTTTGGTTGCTTGCAATAAAGAAAATATTAAACCTCGAAAATTTCCATTAGGGCAAGAATATTTTCCATTAATTGAAGGGAATAGTATTATTTATAAAGTTACAGAAATTAATATTGATAAGCCTTCAAATGTTTATGATACAAGCATTTATTATTTGAACGAAATTGTAGAATCGCCTTTTATTGATAACGAAAACGATACGGCTTGGCGAATAGAAAGATATACTAGAAAAGATGAAAATTATAGTTGGATTATCAATTCGGTGTGGTCGGCAAAACTCACAAATAAATATGCTGTGAAAGTCGAAGAAAATCAAAGAAAAATAAAAATTCGTTTTCCAATAAAAGAAAATCTGTCTTGGAATGGAAATTTATTAAACAACCAAAAAGTTCAAGAATACGAAATTTTAAGATTTGACCATAAATTTAATATTGGTTCTGTTCAGTTTGATTCATGTCTTACGGTTATGCAAGACTCTAGTGTGTCGCTAATTCATAAAGATTTGGCTTATGAAATATATGCCAAAAATATCGGACTTGTTTATAAAAAAGAAATATATATAAACTCTCAAGAAGTAACTCATAACGTGCCTATAGAAGAAAGAATTACTGTGGGAAGAATTTTTATTCAAGAGTTTGTCCGTTGAGTTAAAAGTGTCGCATTCTAAAAAACTGACAAATTTTATTGTTTTATTTTTGTTTTGGTTTGCCTTTTTTTTGCAATAACTAACTATTGATGATAAAATATGATTTATTATTTTGTGTGTTGAAACAATGAAAGTAGGATAACTAATTTATATAATACCAAGTTGCGTTCTATTATAA
>DHVB01000016.1:0-9846 GCA_002412425.1 Bacteroidales bacterium UBA5219
CATGAAGCGTTGCACTGAGCAAAGCCGAAGTGTACGTGACTGAGTCCGAATATTGAAAGCAACGCAGCAGTTTGACACTTATGAGACACCGCCTTTGTGTTTTATGCTTTTTGAAAACTACCCAATACATTTTTAATTTTGTGTATATATAATTTTTTCAATTCTTCGCGAGCAGGACCTAAGTATTGACGTGGGTCAAATTTATCAGGACTGTCGTTGAAGAATTTCCTGATAGTTGCTGTCATCGCCAATCTTCCGTCAGAGTCAATATTGATTTTGCAAACAGATGATTTGGCTGCTTCTCTTAATTGGTCTTCTGGAATGCCTATTGCATCTTTTAAACGACCACCATTTTCGTTGATAGTTTTCACATATTCTTCTGGAACAGATGAAGAGCCATGCAAAACAATTGGAAATCCTGGAATTTGTTTTTCAATTTCTTTCAAAATGTCAAAACGTAAAGGTGGAGGCACTAATTTACCATTTGCATCTCTTGTGCATTGTTCGGGAGTGAATTTATTTGCTCCGTGCGAAGTTCCTATAGATATTGCTAAAGAATCAACTCCAGTTCTGCTAACAAAATCAACAACTTCTTCAGGTTTTGTATAGGTGCTGTGTTCTGCCGAAACGTCATCTTCTACGCCAGCCAATACGCCAAGTTCGCCTTCAACACTTACGTCAAATTTGTGAGCATATTCAACTACTTTTCTTGTTAAAGCAATATTTTCTTCATATTGTAAATGAGAACCATCAATCATTACAGACGAAAATCCCATTTCAATACAGCTTTTACAAAGTTCAAAAGTATCGCCATGGTCTAAGTGTAATGCAATTTGTGGGTTTTCCCAACCAAGTTCTTTAGCGTATTCAACTGCTCCTTGAGCCATGTATCTAAGCAAAGTTTGATTTGCATATTTTCTTGCACCACTCGAAACTTGAAGTATAACAGGTGAGCGTGTTTCAGCACAAGCTGCAACTATAGCTTGCATTTGTTCCATATTGTTAAAATTAAAAGCAGGAATTGCATATCCGCCTTTAGTCGCTTTCTCAAACATTTCCTTAGTATTCACTAAGCCTAATTCTTTATAACTTGTAGCCATTTTTTTATAATTTTTAAAATTGTAATATTTAATATTTTTGGCTAAGTTAATACTTTTACATGTTTTAAGCAAATTAAAAATGTAATAATTTTGTATTTATTTGTAATAATTAAAATTACTTAAATCTGTATGAAATACAGTTGTCTAGAAAAAGTAAGAGCCGAAATTTGGAATTTCGGCTCTATTACTAACCCCAATCAACCATGAAAAAGAGAAAAAATCAAAATTGAATTTGATTTCTGGTGCAAAGAAAAGAAAAATAATTGAATTATTTATAGTTTTTTTTCAATTATTAGATTTATAGTCTCCTTATTCAGTTATTCTCCATTAAAAAACATATAAAAAGCAATAAAATAAATTAACTTTATTTCTTCGCGTATCAAAATTTTTATTAACTTTGTTAAATGTTAAAAAATTTAGACATATTTAATATTATTTCTAATGATTTAGAGCCGGCTACTGGAAGGCTACTTATTTCAGAGCCATTATTGTCAGATGATATTTTTTCACGTTCAGTAATTTTAATTGCAGGAATGGAAAACAAATCTGCGTTTGGGTTTATTTTAAATAATCCTTCAAACAGAAATCTACACGAACTAATAGACGGTGTAGAAATAGAAAATTTGCCCGTGTTTATTGGTGGACCAGTCGAAAAAGATGTTTTGTTTTGTATTCATACTATTGATTATCTGCCCGACTCAATCCATATAAATGATGGTATTTATTTGAGCGGTAATTTTGATACAATAAAGACTTTAGTAAATTTAGGAATTATAAATAATTCTAATGCAAGGTTTTTTATTGGAAATTCTGGCTGGGCACCCGAACAATTACACGATGAAATTAATTTTAATTATTGGTTAGTTTCCGAAACAACACGCGAGTTTGTTTTTAGCGATTTCAAAAATCAATGGGAGCGAGCATTAGACTTTGTTGATAAAAAGTATGAAATCTGGAAAAAATTTCCTAAAAATCCAGAATTTAATTAAAGAAACTAATCATCTATTATTATAAATAAATCTTCGTCTTCTTCTAACATTTGATATTCTTCTCTTGCAAATTTTTCTAAATTATCTTTATTTGAAAATAATTCTTCGTATTGTCGTGTGTATAAGCTAATTTCGTCTTCGTAATATTTTATTTCTTTTTTTAGAGCATTTAGTTTTCTTAACTTTTTAAATCTATCTATCAAATTATATGTATCAAAACATGTTACCCATAAAGCAAAAAAAACCAAGGTAACAACATACTTGTGCTTGATAATAAAATTTAATGTTTTAAGTAAAAAATTATTTTTTTCTTTTATGTTTTTTGTGTCCATAAAATAAAACTAAATGTCGTTTTCAAATTTCGTAATTTTGAAAGTATAAATATGTTTTTTTAATAAAATTTATCAACAAGTTGATGTTTATTCGATTTCTCTACAGCATTTCTAAAAGTTCTTCAGCAGCGTTTTTAACTTCTTCTAAACTTTTTATTTTTTCTTTACTGCTAGCTTTTCTAACTGATTTAAAGTATTTGTGTACTACAGTTTTCATACCACTAAATCCTAAAATACATTCTTCGGTCATTTTGTTTAGTGCATCAAGTGAGGCTTGGTCTTTGTAAATATTGTTAAGCCCTGTAGTATTGAAAATAGCTATTCTTTTGTTTTTTAATTTTGGAATAATTTCTCCGTCAACAAAATCAAAACCGTATCCTTGAACAAATACTCTTTCTATATATCCTTTTAAAATAGCAGGCATTCCCGACCACCAAATTGGATATGCAAAACAAATAAAATCTGCCCATTGAATAAATTTTTGCTCGTCCATTATGTCAACAGGAAAAATTTCTTTTTCAATAGATTCTAAATCCTTTTTGCTTAGAACAGGATTAAATTTTATTTCGTAAAGATCGCGAATAACTACTTCGTGTCCTTTTTGATGAAAAGTATATGCAATAGTATCCCTTACAGCAGAAGTAAAACTCTGCTCTTTGTAATTTGCGTATATAAGTAATATTTTCATTTTTTTTTAAGAATTTTATTACTACAAAGATAAGAAATAATTGATAATTGAATAATTTAGTTTTGAATTAATAAAAAAAAACCTGCAGAATTATATTCTACAGGTTTTTTTGTTAAGTGTTAAATATTAATTTAAAATAATATACTAATACACAACTAATTTCACTGTATTAGTTGTAGCATTAGCTGTAGTTAGTATTTTAGCATAATATACGCCTGAACCAAATTGTTGTAAGTTTATTGTATTTGTATTATTTTGATTTAGGATTACTCTACCTAAATTATCAAAAACCTCTACAGAGAATACTTGACTTTCAATTTGGAAGATACCATTTGATGGGTTTGGATATATTGATATCGAACTTGAAACACTTTGTATATTTGCTGATGAATTTGTACTAATTCCAAAACGAGCTAACACAGCCTTATCTGTTCCAGATGTGTTGTCATAACCAGCTAACAGAAGTTTGTCTGTTCCTTGAAGTTTTATATCAAGATAGCGAATATCGGCAGGTAAAGTAAAAACTCCATCGTTGGCAAAGCCTTCGTTAAGTATTAAGTTAAAATCAAAATTTGCAATTTCTCCATTTTTACCACCAATAAAAAAAGTGTTTTCATAAAATGCTACAGGTAAATCTAAAGCAACAAAATTACGAAATTCAGCAATCCCATTATATACATTCATCATAAGGTGTCCATAAAACTTTAACATAACTGTATTATAAACATTGCCCATTAAACTTGGACCACCAACAACAACGAATTTATGCTCAGGTATATTAAACATAGTAGTAACTTTTTCATATCTTCCTAAGTCATCAATAAGTCCTTGAGAATATATAGCAAAAGTTGTTGGATAATCTGTCATTGATGTCCCATTATCAAAAAAGTTTCTTACAAAAGTATTATAATTATCCATAGGTAATTTCATAATACCAGCTACAGCAATATAATTGGTATAATCTTGTTCTAATACTTTATATATATATAGTTCATAATTATCTCTAACATTAGCTCTTCCATTTTCGCCAAAATTTGCAAAACTTTCTCCTGAGTATTTTAGCTTATACACATAGTTTTTATCAGGAATAAGAAAATGTTCGTTTCTAAAACAAGCAGCATTCAAATTAAAAGTATCGAGACCAAATTCAAAGCTAGGAATGCAGTCTATTTCTTGCTCTAAATTTCCATTTTGACTAAAAGAATATGACTTAATTTTAATTATTGAATCAATTATATTGCTTGTAACTAAAAACATTGTGTTATCGGGTTTTATGTAGAGATGACGAATTTCACAAGAAGGGTCAACTTCAATTTCTACATAACCATTGTCAGCAAAATTTTCGTCTATAATGCCATTTTCAGAAATTTTTAAAATTTTCAAATGTTTATTAGAATTATTTGTAGAAAATCCTGCAGCTAAAATATTACCTTGTTCGTCAAATTCTATTTCTTTAAGATGCTGAATATCATCAGGTAAGACCACTTTGCCTTGCTCTCCAAAGCTTTCGTCTAAGTATAAATTATTAGCTTGTGAAAAAGCAAAACCATAGCAATGTACTAAAAAAATACTTGCAAAAATAAAACTCAAGTTTGACTTGATTTTTTGAATAAGTGTTTTCATAATTTTTATTATTTAAAATTTTACCTACTTCGGCTTTTGGTCTCTTTCGGCATATTCCGACCATACTCAGCTTTATTTATACCCTCGCTTAGATTTTAAATTGTAAAAAAACTTTACACGAGGGCAAATGCTCGAAGTCGTTTTTACAAAGTTTCCAAATTGAAATAAGTAAAATATAGTTGTAATGCAGTATTTCTGTGTGTGTGTGTGTGTGTGTGTGTGTGGATGCTTTATTAAATACAAAATTAAATACGAAAATTTAGCAAGTTTGTTAAACCGAAAATTATTATAGTATTTTACAAAAAAACTCATCACAAAAATATATCAAAACATTATATGCAATTATACAAATATATTTTGAAATAACCAAGAAAAAATAAATAAAATTTAACAAAAATGCGTAATAATTTTATTTGTATGACATATTCAAATTAGTGGGCAAAAAGTGAAACTTTATTATGTAAATTACGTATAATATAAGTTTTGTAATATCCTATAACACCACATAAAAAAGCCTCCGCAAAAGGAGGCTAATGTAAACCGTAAGTTAAGGATTTCATATTCCCGTAATCCTTTTCCGGGTTTTATACCAACTAGTCTTTCTAATTGGCAGTTAAGTATTGTAAATTTTCAAGGTGTTTCATAAGTGTTAAAATGCAAGGCATCTGAGATTGAAAACGAAGGAGCGTACAAAACGTACGTGACTGAGTTTGAATATCGAAAGCAACGCAGCAGTTTGATACTTATGAGACACCGCCAATTTGTTTATAAATTTTCAAGAATATATGTAGTCATCTTTCTATATAAATGATTACGTGTATTTCCACCATAAATTCCGTGGTCTTTATTTGGATAATACATTGTTTCAAAATCAACGTCAGCGTCCACAAGTTTTGAAACTAAATCAACAGCATTTTGAAAATGTACATTATCGTCAGCAGTTCCATGGATTAGAAGATATTTTCCTGTTAAATCTTTAACGTGGTTAATAGGCGAATTTTTATCATATCCATCAGCATTGTCTTTAGGCAAACCATTATATCTTTCTGTATAAACAGAATCGTAATATCTCCAGTTTGTAACAGGAGCAACAGCTATAGCTAATTTAAACCATTTTGCACCTATTGTTACACATAAGGTTGACATATATCCACCATAGGACCAGCCAAAAATTCCTATTCTACTTGGGTCAACAAATTTTAAACTTCCTAAATATTTTGCAGCTTCAATTTGGTCAAGAACTTCATATTTTCCAAGTTCTTTGTATGTGATTTGTCTAAAATCTTTTCCTCTTGCACCAGTACCTCTGTTGTCAACCGAAACAATAATATATCCATTTTGAGCTAAAAGTTGCCACCATGCCATATCTCTATCCCACGAATTAGTTACAGTTTGCGAGCCTGGACCGCCATAAACATACATGAAAACTGGATTTTTCTTTTTCATTTTGTTAGGCTTTATCATCCAGCCGTTGAGTTCTGTACCGTCTTCTAAATTAAAAGTAAAAAATTCTTTCTTAGCAAATTTGTATTCTTCACTTATCTTTTTTGATAGTGATTTGTTGACTTCTAATTCTCTAATTAGTTCGCCGTTATTATTGTATAAGCAAGTTTGATTTGGCGTGTTTGCATCGCTCCAGTCATTTATAAAGTATTTAAAAGTCTTGCTAAAACTTGCAGAATTTGTTCCTACTTGTTTTGATAACATTGTTAAATTGCTTCCTTCTAAGTTTACAGAATAAATTTCGCGGTTTAGTGGCGAAACTTTTGCAGCTTGGAAATACGCTTTGCTATTTGCTTCATCTATTCCATAAAATTCTGTAACTTCCCAATTCCCGCTTGTAAGTTGTTTTACAAGTTTTCCATTCAAATCATATAAGTATAAATGGCGGAAACCATCTGATTCGTGAGAATAAACAAAATGCTTTTTATCGTTTAAGAATTTTAAATCGTCGTTTATTTCAATGTATTTTGGGTCTGTAAGTGTTAAAATTATTTTTGATTTACCAGTATTAGCATCTATTGAAAAAAGTTCATATTTATTTTGAAGTCTGTTCATTTTTACCGCTGCTAAAACTTCTGGATTTTGAGTAAACATTAAACGTGGAATATACATGTCGTCTAAATTACCCATATCAGCATCAATAATTTGTTTTGTTTCTATATCAACTATGTGCAAGCTAATTTTTGAGTTGTCTTCGCCAGCTTTTGGATATTTGAATTCATAGTTTTTAGGATATAAACTTCCGAAAATTGGAAATGTAAAAGTTTTAACTTCAGACTCATCAGATTTTAGAAAAGCAATTTTTTTGCTATCTGCCGACCAGTCGTATGCTTTATTGTAGCTAAATTCTTCTTCGTAAACCCAATCTGGAACTCCATTTAAAATTTTATTTCTTTCTCCGTCAGTTGTTAGTTGAACTTCCTGAGAATTTTCTTGACTTATATCTTTTACGAAAATGTTGTTATCTCTAACAAAAGCAATTTTATTTCCATCAGGCGAGAAAAATGCTAGTTGTTGTTTCCCATTTTCTGACAGACGAGTTATAGTATTTTTTGTGCGATCGTAAATTATATATTCTGCTAAATACGAATGACGGTAAATTGGTTCGTACTGAAAACTAATTAAGATTTTATTCTCGTCAGCCGAAAATTGATAATCAAAAATCCAATCTATAACATCTGATTCAAAATCTTTAGCTTTAAATATTGTCTCAACTTGCTCGCCAGTACTGTAAGAATATTTAATAAGAGAATTTCTTGCCATATTCAAGTTGGTGTAATGTTCACCATCTTTCATGGATTCAATTCCATAAACATAACTTTGCCTAAAAGTACCTTTTTTATAAAGGTCTTCGATTTCTATTTGTTTTTGTGCAAAACTGAAAATGCTTAGCAAAAATAGTGCTGACAGTAAAAAAGAAAATTTTCTATTCATAATTTATAATTTAATTTTGTTTAATATAATCTTCAATAAAAGGTTTCACTTCTTCAAAAGTTTGTTCTAATTTAAGCATGTTTAAGGCAAAAAACTCAAATATTATGCCCCAATCATTTTTTCTATAAATATTAACATTGTCAATTTGTTTGTACAAAGCACATACAATTTTTCCAGAATCGTTTGTAAAATGCTCGTCCCATATCCAATCTTCGCCCAAAATGTCAATGTACAAAAGTTCGTATTCTTTTAGTTTTAGAAAATTGTCAAAACGTTTGTTTTCATCTTTATTTTCAAAAGCAATCATTACGCGAGCAAATTGGCGATTAATTTCAAATTTCATCACAAAGTCTTTAATACCAGTATTATACAAAATCCACTTTCGTTTTGGTCCAAGATGTTTTCGAGAGTAAGTGTCGAAAGCTGTCCAAAAGTTTTTGCGAATTTCTGCCGCCTCTGATTTACTGTACATTATTATAAAACTAAAAAACAAAAATAGGAAAATTAATTTAGAATTAAGAATTGATAATTAAGAATTAATAATTGATGGTTATTTATTTTTTGTTTTTTAGTGAATCTTTAAAAACTTTTGCTTTCAGTTAGTTCGCTAAGGATAAAGAGAAAAGCATTTCTTGATTTTGGAATGGTATTTGAATTGTTTATAAATGCCGTTAATAAGTTTTTATAATTATTCGGTAAATACGTATTGAAATGAACTAAAGATTTTATATTTTGTGCCACAAATTTTTATAGATTATGAAAATATTAAAATTTAACTTAATACTTGTGTTAGTCATGTTTGTAAGCGTTTTGAATGCTCAAGTAATAGGTGGACGACAAACGAAATTAGAGAAATTTTATGCAGAAGAAAGGTGGGAAGATTGTGCTTTTAGAGCAGAAAGAATGGTACTGCAGGAAAAATACAAAAATGATCCAGAAATAAACTTATATTTGGCAGCTTCGTATGCAAAGGTTTTTTTAATGTGTTTAGAAGATTCTACTTTGCTTAACAAAGTACCAGAGTATTTGAATGCCTATAATTATGCTTTAAAGTATTCAACAGTTGCGAAAAGAAAAGATAAAAAAACACAAATTATTTTTCCAAAAAATAATTTTATGTTAGAAGAAATTGCAATAACTGGAATTCATTATATAGACCATTATATGTCAATAAAACGAGTTCCTAAAGCAAATTCATACTTGAGAAAAATTATGAAAGTTTATTCAGATGAGAATTTCAAGTTCTTAAATGGAGTGCTTTCTGTAATGACAGGCGATACAGCAACTGGAAATCCTTTAATTAGAGAAACTTTTGCAAATATTGATAGCAGAAAAGCAAGAGAAGAGCTAAATACCGATTTTATTATGATAGACGCTTTTGACTATTATGTTAATTTTTTAATGAATCAAGAAACACCACTTGTCGATAGTGCTAAAAATGTCGCAAATAGAGGTGTTAAGTGCTTTCCAGATTGTGAATTGTTAAAATATAATTTAAAACTTATAGATGATCCAGAGCTAAAGGCAGAAAAACCAAAAAACGAAAAGAAAAAACTTATACTGAAAAGTATTGTCTTAAATAGTTTGAATGAAAATGATGAAGATGATGATGTAGATGATGAAGATGATGATTAACTAATTGATAATTGATAATTGAATAATTGATAATTGATAATTGAATAATTGATAATTGATAATTGAATAATTGATAATGAGTTAATTGAAATTTTACGTAGTATGAAAAAGGAAAATGTAGTAAGAGATAAATCATATGATTTTGCATTGAAGGTTGTGAAGCTGTATAAATTTTTGATGGAAAATAAAAAAGAATTTGTATTAAGTAAACAATTTTTAAGATCAGGAACTTCAATTGGTGCAAATATCCGTGAATCAGAACACGCACAAAGTGATGCCGATTTTTTGCATAAATTGTCTATTGCATTAAAGGAGGCTAATGAGACCGATTACTGGATTGACTTACTACACTACGCGAATTATTTAACTGAAAAAGAGTTCTTAGATCTAAAAAAGGATATTAATGAAATATTAAAATTGCTAGTTGCAATTATTAAAACGATGAAAGAGAAAATGGAGAAAAATAATTGAATAATTGATAATTGAATAATTGATAATTGAATAATTGTTAATTGAATAATTGATAATTGAATAATTGATAA
>DHVB01000016.1:9992-15386 GCA_002412425.1 Bacteroidales bacterium UBA5219
TGATAATTGAATAATTGATAATTATGAATTGTTAATTGAATAATTGATTGTGTAGAAGAAATTTAGATAAAGATGATAGGAATAATAGGTGGAACTGGTTTTGAAAAATCAAATATTTTTAAAAATCCACAAGTAAAAAATATAGAGACAAAATATGGCAAGCCTTCTTCGCCAATAACGATAGGAACAATAAATGATAAAAGTGTTGCTTTGCTTTCGCGACATGGACACGAGCATACAATAACTCCAAGTCATGTTAATAATCGAGCAAATATTGAAGCGTTAAAACTTTTAGGTTGTAAAAATATAATTGCAACAACTGCTTGCGGTAGCTTGAGAGAAGAAATGCACCCAGGAAATTTTGTTGTCTTAGACCAATTTATTGATTTTACTAAGCATAGAATTAATACTTTTTATGACGAGTTTAAACCTGGCGAAATGCAACATTGCCCAATGTCTGACCCGTTTTCAGAAAGTTTGAGAAATACAATTATTAAAGCTGCCGAATTGTGCAATGTTAATTTACATAAATCTGGTACTATGATTACTATTGAAGGTCCACGATTTTCAACAAGAGCAGAGTCTTTTATGTTTCAAAAATGGGGTGCAGATTTAATAAATATGAGCACAGCTCCAGAAACTGCTTTAGCAAATGAGGCAAATATTCCTTATGCCGCTATTGCAATAGTTACAGATTATGATTGCTGGAAAATTGACGAAGAACCTGTTTCAATAGAAATTGTTCTCGATAATTTCAGCAAGTCTGTAACAAAATTAACTGAAATTTTAATTAAAACTATTTCTATTTTATGATAGCTTATGAGGTTTTACGAATAATTGACTCTAAACCTTTATTCGCTTTAGAGCATTATCAACGTTTGTGTAATTCTATTTTGAATAATAATAGAAACATAAAATTGGAATATCACAGTTTTATTTTAGAGATAAAAAACTTAATTGATACCAATAACTTTCAACTCGGAAATATAAAAGTAGAAGTTGTATTTGACGAAGTTTCAACGGATTATAAAGTTAAAGCTTTTATTATTCCTCACCATTATCCAAGTGATTATGACTATAAAAATGGAGTGAGATTAGCAACTTATTTATATACACGCGAAAATCCTAATCTTAAAATTTGGAATCAAAATCTTAGAGAGAATATTGACGATTTGATAAAAACACAAAACGTTTTTGAAGTAGTTTATGTAAATAAACACAATTTTTTAAGCGAAGGTTCTCGTTCTAATTTATTTTTTATTGCAGATAACAAGCTGATTTCAGCAAAACCCGAAGATATTTTGTTGGGAGTAACCCGAAAATATATTATTGAAGTTGCTAAACCACTTGGATTAGAGTTGGTAGAAAAGGATATTCCATTGGCTGAAATTGAAAGTTATGATTCTGCTTTTCTTTCAGGAACATCGCCAAAAGTTTTACCAGTACGAAAAATAAATAATATTTATTTTAGCTCAAATAATAAATATTTAAGAGACTTAATGACGAAATTTGATGAAAGATTAAATGAAGATATTAGAAATTTTCAGTTTTAATTTTATTGTTTAAATTTTCTTTCAGAAAAGCTAATTTTTTGACTTATCTTACTGTTTTCATATTGTAGCACTCATAATAATAAAGAATTGTGTTGCCCTACGGGCAAGGCTTTCGAGGGTCTAATTACCGCAGGCTGCCGCCTACGGTTAATCACATGTTGTCCTACGGACAAGCATTTGATAATTAATAAATCACTCACAATACCCCTGACGCTCGCTCGGATTTGTAATCCGAGTGAAACATTACCAATACTAGGATTACAAATCCGAGTGAGCAGAGGTTTTAATTTTATCGTTTAAATTTTCTTTCAGTATAAAAAGTTAAATTTCTTGACTTACCTGTTTTTACAATCCTAAGTTTTTGTAATTTTGTGTGATGTTAAAATTGCAATATATCGAAGATTTGAATTTTCCTTCTGTGGAAAAAGCAACAGAAGAAGGACTTTTGGGCTATAGTTTTGATATTTCGGTTGAGCAAGTTTTAAAAGCTTTGACAATTGGCATTTTTCCTTGGTACGAAGAACATACTTATCCATTTTTATGGTGGGCTCCCGACCCTCGATTTGTTGTGTTTCCAGAAAAAGCCAAAGTTTCAAAAAGCTTGAAGAAATCATATAAAAACTTTGAATATGCAATAAATAAAAATTTTGAGCAAGTAATTTTTAGTTGTGCAAAAATTAAGCGTAAAGGTCAAGAAGGAACTTGGATAGACAGAAATATGCTTTATGTTTATATAATGCTTCATAGATTGGGTTACGGAATGTCTTTTGAAACTTATTTTAATGGCGATTTAGTTGGTGGACTTTATGGTGTGAATCTTGGCGGAGTTTTTATTGGAGAATCAATGTTTCATACACAAACTGATGCTAGCAAATCTGCTTTTGTACATCTTGTAAATTATTGTTTGGAAAATAATATTCATATTATTGATTGTCAGTTGCATACTCCTCTTTTAGAAAGTTTGGGTGGAGAATTTATTTCTAGAGCGAATTATTCAGAATATTTGCGTAAATTTGTAAACGTAAACATATAAATTATGCTTAAAAAAGTATTCGAGCAAATAGATAAAGCAAATATAAAAACAGGAACAAAACTACTTTGTGCAATAAGTGGTGGAGTAGATTCTACTGTTATGTTGCATGTTTTAGACGATTTTGGTTTTGATTGTATTGTCGCTCACTGTAATTTTCAATTAAGAGGCAAAGCTTCTGATGATGATGAAAACTTTGTAAGAGAACTAGCTGCAAAATTTGAGTTTAAATTTCTTTGCCAAACTTTCGACACATATAAATATGCAGAAAAAACAGGCTTGTCTATTCAAATGGCTGCACGCGATTTGCGATACAACTGGTTTAACGAAATGGCTAAGCAATATAATTGTAAATACATCGCTTTAGCACATAATTCAGACGACCAAGTTGAAACAATAATTACAAATTTAGCTCGTGGCACTGGAATAAAAGGACTTACAGGAATGAGTTTTGTGAAAGACAAACTTTTTAGACCTTTGCTTTTTACGTCAAGAGAGGAAATAGAGGCTTTTGCTGAAGAAAATGCTATTGATTTTAAAATTGATGAAACAAATAAGAGTACAAAATATTCTCGCAATAAAATAAGGCATAAAATAATTCCACTATTAGAAGAAATTAATACTTCGGCAAAATCAAATATTTTAAAATCTGTAAAATATCTTACTGATACAGAGGTTATTATGCGTGAGTATGTAAAATCTTGTAAAGAAAAATGTTTGAATTATATTGGCGAAAATATTGAAATTGATTTACGTGAATTAAAAAAATGTGTAGCTCCAGAAACTGTTTTATTTGAATTATTGTTAGGCGAGGGGATTCCAAAACCTTTGGCAAGTGAAAGTGTAAATTTAATTGATTCAAAAAGCGGAAAAACTTGTTCATTTTTGAATATTACAGTTTTGAGGGATAGAAATAGTTTGATAATAAATAAAAATTCAAAAATTGAAAAATTTGAAACTGTTTTCATAAATAATTTTGATGAATTAAAATTGCTAGAACAGTTTAAAGTTTCTGCCAAACTCGTTGATTATCAGCCTGATTTAAAGATAAATAAAATTAGTAATTTTGCATATATTGATTTTGAGAAATTAGTTTTTCCATTGAGTTTACGTACATGGCAAGAAGGGGATAGGTTTAAGCCTTTTGGAATGAAAAATTATCGTAAGTTATCAGATTTTTTAAAAGATGAAAAATTAAATTTATTTGAAAAGGAAAATTTAAAAATTCTTGAATCTGATGGGAAAATTGTATGGCTACTTGGTTTGAGATTAGATAATAGATTTAGAATTTCTGATGAAACAAAAAAAGTTTTGATTTTAGAAAAAACATAATTTACAAAATACTAAGTATTACCTTTTACACGAATATTATGAAAAAAGTTATTTTATTTTTATTTGGTTTATTTTTTTTCTCCTCTTTATTTACACAAAATAATGATTCTTTACTTTTAAAAGAAATAGAAACTTTGAAAAAACAAGTTGCTGATAATAAACATGTTTATGATAAAATTCTCAAAAGTATTGATGATATAATGTGGCGTATTTTATTTGATGATATTGCTTATGTTGATAAAGTTAGAATTGTTGGTCCAGCAAGGTGGAGAGCAAAGACAGAAGATGATAGATTTGCAAAAAATCCGCTACAGTTTTATTCTTATGTTTTTATTCCTAAAAATGTAAATGTAAAGAAATCTTATCCACTTATAGTTTTACCTCATGGCGGTATTCATGCTGATTTTACAACTTATCACACACATATTGTTAAAGAGTTACTTGCTCAGGGTTATGTTGTTGTAGCTCCAGAATATAGGGGTAGCACAGGTTACGGAAAAATGGTTTATGAAAATATTGATTATGGAGGTTTAGAAAACGAAGATGTTTTAGCAAGTAGAGATTATATTATTGAAAACTATAGCTTTGTTGATAGCACAAGGGTTGGCATAGTTGGTTGGAGTCATGGTGGTATGATTGCTTTAATGAATATTTTAAGGTATCCCGATAAATATGCTTGTGCTTTTGCAGGCGTTCCTGTTAGCGATTTGGAAAACAGATTAGCTTCTCACGATTCTTCTTATACAGAGTATTTTACAGCTCCTTATCATATTGGAGAATCTATTTTAGAAAACCCATACGAATACAAGAGAAGGTCTCCATCATTTTATGCACACTTGCTTTCAAAACCATTGCTAATTCATACTAATACTAACGATAACGATGTTTATGTAGAAGAAGTTTTGTTAATGATAGACTCCTTGAAAGCTCATAATAAAGTTTTTGAATACAAGGTTTTCCAAGATGCTGACGGTGGACATGGCTTTGATAGAATAGACACAAAACAAGCAGTTGAAATTAGGTTTATAATTTACAAATTTTTACAAGCCTACTTAAAACCCTCAAAACCTTTCAAAAATGTAGCAGATATGAGAAAGGCAGCTTATGGATTTGGGGGGTAGGGGGAGAGTGTGTGAATTTGGTTGAGTGAGGGGAATTTTTTACTTTTGTTACTTTACCCATAATGTTTTTTTGCAAAGATAGAACGTTATTAATAGAAGGCAAGTTGGTGTTAAAATATGCAATTTCTACTTGCTTGATTGTCTATCTATCTATCGTTTTAATTATTTATACTTCTATATTTTCTGTTTTATTGATACTTTTAGTTGCTACATAAGCCACAACTTTGGACTTTGATTTGTCAGGAACTTTGGTAGGAGATAATGGTATCCTTTCTTCTTTTGTTTGTTTATTAGTAACTTCGTTTTTTGTTTCAGTATTAAATTCAAAATCATTTGGCGGTGTCTCATAAGTGTCAAA
>DHVB01000016.1:15591-29851 GCA_002412425.1 Bacteroidales bacterium UBA5219
CCTTGCATTTTAACACTTCTGAAACACCTTAAAAATTCATTGTTTCAAAATTTGTTTTGAGACAGCCTCTTTTTTCAAAGTAGTTTTTTGAAAATCTATTGAACGAGCAGGATTGGGAATATTAAAATATTGTTGTAAGTCATGCCAATCGTTATTTCGGATTGTAGCTATATCTTTCAAATAAAAACTTACCCAAATTTCCCCGATTTTAAAATTCGGTTTTACTTGTTCTAATTTCTGTTGCGAAATTTCGGCATATTTTTTATCCAATTCAAAACCTATATATTTTCTGCCGAGCCGTTTTGCCGAAATTGCTGTTGTGCCTGTTCCTGAGAATGGGTCAAGCACAATGTCATTTTCGTCTGTTGTAAGTAATATTAATCTGTCTAATAAATGCAAAGGTAACTGACAAGGGTGCGGGTCACGTTTGGAGTTGTGTTTTATACGGTGTATATCTGTCCAAACATCTGAAACTAAAGGTCCAAATGGGTGTAAACCGTCTTTTTTCCCGCCATAATCTTTCAACAAATATCCTTGTTTTCTATCACGCTTATGTGGGTAACGTAATTCGTAAATTTTTGCCCCTTTAGCTTCTTTTGTATAAAATAAAATTCCGTAATGAGCTGGTTGTAATGATTTACCCATTGGAGCGGTAGGAGCATCCCACGAAATCCAATGCTTAAAATGAGCAAACTTGTTTAGATAAGTAGCATAAAATGTAAGCCACTTTGGAATATTATGTAAAAAAATAGAACCTGTTGGTTTTGTAACTCGCACCATTTCTGCAATCCATTTCTCACACCAATCAAGATATTCTTGAAATTCTAGATTATCTTTATAACTTGTATATTTTTTTTGTAAGTTAAATGGCGGGTCAGCAAAAGTCATATCCACTGAATTGTCAGGGATATTTTTAAACAACTCTAAACAGTCGCCTTGAATAATTCTATTTAAATATTTATCTAACACTTTTAAATGTTTTAATTAATAGTTTCTCAAATCGTTTTAGTTCATCTTTGTGGAATGTGAAAACATCTTCATAAGCTGTTACCATTCGTTTTAAGTCGCTCTTGCGAACATACCAACCAATGCCATCAACAAAACCTATAAAAATTGCTTCAGGATAGTGTTCTTTGATTAAAGCATCAATTGAAATTTCAGTTTTTGACTTGTCTCCTTGTCCTGATGAAGTTGTTGCTAAAAAAGAGCTTTCAACAATAATGAGTGGATTTTTTTGTTCGGAATGATAAAGTCCATAGTTCGTTTGTTATCAGGTGCATTGCTTATTAATTCTGTTAAATCGCCTGTTTCGTATGTCAATCCCAAATTTTCTAGTATTTCAGCAATTACTATTTCAGGATTATTGCCTTTCATTCCAGAATAACTTCCTTTTTCTTTATAGCGAATAATTGTATCTATCAGTTCTGGAATTTCAAAATTAAGTTTAGATATACTCAATTTTTTTAATTCAAAAAGTGGAATTGTATTTGCTAAAAACGGAATAGAAGCCCCTTCAAAGAAAAGATTTACTAAGCCTTTACGAAAGTGCTCGTTTGATTGTATCTTTTTTAAAATTGTACTATCCGACCATTCGTGAATATTGTCAGGATTTTTTTCTTTATACCACTTATCTTTATATACAAGTGAATTAAGTTCAGGCTCATCAACTATTCGTATAATAGTGGTTAGTCGTTTTAGATATTCATTTGAAAATCCAGTTAAGGCTAATAAAGCTCTCAATCCGTTTTCTTTTTCTTTCAGTAGCCATTCAAAAATCTCTTTTCTAAGTCCTTCTGTTTCTACTCTGTTTTTGACAATCAACAAGGTTTCTTTAAATGAGTTAATATAGCCTTCATAATCTTCCTCAAATTTCTGATTTATGAAATAAAAGGTGTTTTTCTGAATGACAGTCGTAAATTTATCTTCAACGCTTTTCATTTTTATATTTTCTTGAAAATTAATATATATTCGTCTTTCATCGTATTTCTCATTCCTTTAATGGGTTTTAGAATAGATTTTACTAATGGTAAGTCGTATTTTTTTGCAGAATCAATAATGGTTTGCTCTAATCGTATTCCTCCTGTTTGATTTGTATTTGAGCCTATAATCATACAAAAATACTTATCTTTTTTTAGTACTCTCGAAATTTCAGCACAAACCTTATCCATATCGACAAAATAGTTGTTTAGCCTTTCTGTTTTATTTTTCCCTCTTAATCCTATCAACTTGTTTTTCAACTCTTTTGTGTCATAGCCTAAAAAATCTAATTGGTCTTTGTCGTTTTCTACATAATCTATTGCAAATGAATATGGTGGCGAAGTTATTACGCAATCAACGCTTTCATCAGGCAAGCCTATGTTAAGAGCTTCCGAATCGGGTAAAATTTCAACTGCTCCTACTTCACATTGATTAAAATATGGATTTCTCAAAGTTGATTTTACGGTTTCTACATAACGTGGTAAAACTTTTTCAAACAATTGTTCATGATTGGAACGTACTACACGCTTTGAATATCCCAAAGCATCTAACCATGCTAAAAAGGCAAGATTATATATTTTTTGTTTTTTAGTGTCTTTTATTTCTGTAATTCGTTGTAAAACATTCCCTTTTTTGAAAAAATCAAATAAACTTTTATGGTCAAACGGAGTGTCTTCCAATAAGTCAGCATCAATCGTCAGAGATTCGTATTTGACTTTTGTCATAAATTGGCAAAACGGACTAATATCGCAAGCCACGGAATTTATACCCATTAAAGCTGCCTCTATATTTGTCGTTCCGCTGCCCGCCATTGGGTCTAAAATTGTTTCTCCTTTTTCCACTCCCAAAATGTTTAATAATCCTTTAATCAGTTGCGGGTGGAATTTTCCGCGATATGGAAAAAGACCGTGAGTAGCGTAACCTGTCGAAAATTGCCCTGCTTCAAAATATGTTTGAGTCTGTGCAGACCTATTTTCGTTTATTGCCTCGTTATAATTTGAATACAACAAATAATGCCTTGTATATTCATTATCAATAGACTTTATAAATGCCGAACGATCTATGAGTTGTTCTTTGGAAAGACAATTAAATTCTAAATAAGCCAATTCTATTTCAAACAACTCATCTACACTTGGCAAAAGCTGAATGTTGTTACCAAAAACTTTAGTTATAAGTGAGGGGGCGTTATGAAATATTGTTTTTGTCATATTTTTATTTTTTGGTTTATGTGTTTCATTTTTTTGTTTTAAAATTCAACAAAACCATGTTTATCTGTTGCTATAAATTTTAGGTTTTGTCAAAAATACAACTTTTATACTAATTATATGTTGATTCATTTGGATAGTTTTCAACAAAATGATTGATAACTTTTTGTTTGGTAATAGTGTTTTGTGGAAATAAAATGTAAAACTTGAAATTCCCGTAACAAATTTACAAATTCCAAACTATCCCCCAAAAAAATTCTATAATTCTTATTATTTCTACCCACCAAAACCTACTTCACCTTTCTCACACAACGCACATTCAAGCTATTATAATCTGGGTAGGGGTTTGGAATTTGGAAGAGACCTTTTCTAAATCCTATGCCAAAGTGACTTGGTTCAAGACTGTAACTCATATCGTTTGCAGAAGTGTTGCTCCAATAAAAACAACTAGTCCATTTTTGCTTAAATCCGCCTATTGCATCTTTGTTCTCGTATAATGTTTTTAGTTCGTGAATTTCTGGTAAAAACCAATCGTCATATCCAAAACCGTTTAAATTTTCGCAGGCGTTTTTTGCTTGTTGCCATGTGTATTTGCCATTCAAATCTTCGGGCAATACCATATAAACTTGATAGTTAATTTCTACGGTTGGTAATTTGTAGCTAGAACCAGATTTGTTTGCATATTTTATATTTGTAGCAGTTTCGCTTTTTATGGATAAAAGTTTATTAGCTAATTCTTCTGTTTTTTCATAAAGGTCATTTACGCCATTTTCAGTTTTAATATGTTCTTGCGATTCGACCATGGCAGTAGTAACATTTACTAATTTAGCAGTAATAAAAAAGTTGCTGCCAATTTTCCTTATTATTGAAATACACACAAAATTAGCTCCCATTTGTTTACCTAACTCGCTTACTTCGCTGTCTTTAACCATACCTGTTTTTTGGTATTTGTTTTCTTCCAATACTTTGTTAATTAAAACACGCTCAACAGGCTTGTACTTATCAGATTTTGCTATTGCTGTACTCAAAATCTCACGTACCATATCTTTATAACCAGTATTGTTTGGATCCTCTGGGTCAAAAACTGCTACTCTGTTTTCTTGTGCAAAAGTGCTTAAAGCAATTATTACGGTAATTATTAAAAAACTTAACTTTTTCATGTTATTCTATATATTTAATTAATTCTTCACTTATTTTATTTGCAATTTCAATATATGCTTTTTCTGCAGCATCTTTATAATCTCTGGCACTGCCTCCTTTTTCTTTTAGCTCATTTTTGTAAACTACTTGATTGTTGTACCTTTTTTGTAGCGTAATTGTTGCATTTACATATGAATAATAGGTGTCGTAAATATCGTTGTATTTTTCTGCTTGAGCTTCAATGCTAATTAACCAGTCAGCCTGTAAACTATCGCTAACAAAAATGCAATTGTTTTTTGCTAATTCTGCTTTAAGTTTATTTTCCAACATATTGGTTGAAATATTAAAAAGTTGTGCATCACAATTTATAAACAAACTTGGTCCTTGAGCTAAGGCTGCAAGGGCTTGCGTTACTTTGTTTCGTAAATTTATGCTTTTTTGTATTTGAGAACTTTCTTCGTCTATATTTTTATCAAGGGCAGATAACAAAATTTGTGCATATTCTATCTTGGTAAATAAAGGTGTTGTTTTATTGTATTCGGCTTCAGCTTTTATTTTCTCAGTTTGTTGTTTTAATTGGTCTGCTGTGAAAATATGTCCTTCAACTTGTTGTATAAGCATACTTATTTGGGTTTTATAGTAGCCACTTACTTCTTTCTTATTTACATAAGCAAAAGCATATACTTGCTTGCTTTTTTTGTCATAGTAGCTTTCTACTTTAATGCCAGTTATAATTGCATCGGTTTCAGCTTTGGTTTGCATTTCAAATGTGCTTTGTAATTTTTCATTATTTCCGTGTGCAATACTTTTAGAATAGTTTTCCGATACAGTTTGTATATTTGATATAAGGTTTTTTGCCACATATCCAGTTGCAATGTTTTTAACTCTTTCGGAGGCTTCTGCTATGGGTTCTCTTTTTTTTCTTATGTCTTGGGAAAAACCTGTTAAAAAACTATTGGCAGGGTAGTGGCTTTCACGCCATGATGCCTCTAACCAAAGAGGCTTCTTTTGTGAAAATCCACATAAGCTTAATAATATAAAAGTTATAAATAAATACTTTTTCATCTTAATATTATTTAAACCCAAATTAAGTAACAAATATACAACTTTTAACTGCAATAATCCTTATATATATCCATATACTCAAATATTATATTTACAGCTTCTTCTTTCATGTCTTTGGTTAAAGTTTCATCTATTCTAACGTCATTTGTTAGTGTATAAACATTACACCAGTTTGAATCCATTGCTTTTTGAGCTTCTATAAGTGCGCAAATAATATTTATTGTATAGCTTTTTTTCTTATTCTTAGCTTTAGCTTTTTGAGCATAAGTAATTGCCTCGTCAACTTCAAAATAATTGTCAAGTGCTTTTAAATATGCATAGCAAATTAGTATGTCGGCACTAGCTTTGTTGATGTTTTTTACTTTATTTTTTTTCAAATATTCAGAGAATAGTTCTGAATTGTTTTTGCCATTAAAATCCCAACTTAATTCATTTATTAAAGCTACTTTTAACTCAATTGGATTTTTTTTATCAATCAAATAATCCATCAATTCTTTGTTTAATTTACCTTCAGCTTGGGAAGCTAGCTGTACAATTTTTGAATCTTTATAAGCCTTGCTAAAAGCTGTTGATGTCAAAGGAGAATCTGCAAAAATGTTTTGACTAATTAGCAATCCTAATGTTAGGACAATGATAAGATGTTTTTTCATAATTTTAAGTTTTTGGATTTTATTTTTTTACAATTTTTCTAAATTCAAATTTTCGTCCATTTTCTAAAGCAATAATATATGTGCCAGGTGTAAAATCATTTGTCTTTACAATTGTTTTATTGAGCAAATTACCTGTATAAACAACTTGTCCCATTGAATTAATAATATCAAAGTTCACAATATTATTATTGTCTTCTATTTCGATAATTAAATCATCTGAAACAGGATTTGGATATACTTTGATATTATTTTCATAATCTGAAACAATAATGTTTGATGTGTTTTTATTTATTACCCATTGGAGAGAAAAAGTATTATTTGCTTCATGATTGTCTGCTCTAATTAAATTAGTTGTATCTAAAACTTCAACACGAAGTACGTTGTTCCCTGTTAATAATTGATTAGAATAAATTTTTACAGAATCAATATTTGTTGTAAAAAGATTTCCATTTAAAATCCATTTAACTCTTATTGTATTTGGCTCAGGTTTAACAATGTTTAAATTAAATTGTATGGAATCTTCGGTTAAAGAAATATTAGATTGGTCAGGATAGTAAGATAAAATAGGATTGCCAAATAGTTCAATAATTCTTAAAACAATAGCTTCTGTACAGACAGGGCAAAATGGACTATCTAAAAAACGCATTTGACAGCTCTCGTGTGGTCGGTACCAATTGGCAGCTACGCCCGATTCTCCATGTTGATAAATGCCAACACCTTCATATCCAATCCAGTTTTTCCATTTTACTAAATTTGGATTTGTTTCTTGTGTCATATTTGCTTTTTCTGCGGCGTACATGTCGCCTGCCCAATATTCATCTGCTAAATTGGCAAAAGTATGTCCAATTTCATGAACTACTATATGATTTGAATATTCATTTATTGAAGAAGTAGATATCCAACCTCCAGAACCTCCATGATATGGAGTGTTTACTAGCATAAACGCACTATTGTATAGCGGAAAGTTTTCAAGCAAAGTGTAATGCACTGTCTCATAATCTGTTGGAACTAATAAACGGTGAATATCATAATAATCAAAACTTGAACCAAAATAGTTATATACGAATAAAGAAGGATGCTCTGATTCTGGCGGACAATCAGGTGCAGTTCTTGGATGCTGGGCTCCAGATTCATTAGAACTAATTTTTATTGCAAACACATTGAAATAATTCTTGTAATATGTAAATGGATGAGTAGTAAATAAAAAATTACTTGTAGTGGTTACGTGTTCTATATAAGCTGATAGCTCTTCAGCTTTATAGCCATCGCCCATATAAACAAAATTTATAAATTTATCAGGGTCGCCATTGTATAATATTGTGTCAATATCAAATGTTTGGGATTTTACGCTTATTGATGTTGATAATACTAACAATAATTGTAAAACGCTAATTTGTATAATCCTTATAAATGCTTTCATAATTTTTAAAATTTAGTTTTTATTGAGTTAACGGAATTTCTAATATGTTTACTAATTTCAAAGTATTGTCTTCTTCGATTTTTTCTATACGCAAATATTTCATAGTTGATAAATAAGAAAACTTCAGCAATACAGAACTATTTTTTTGCTCAATTACTTTTGAACCAATAGTATTGTCGTCTTCGGGGTACTCAAAACGTGGGTGCAGTGGTTGAAATATCAAAATTGTGTCTAAAATGCTTTCATTTTTGTCTAAAACAAAACAAACAAAATCATTCTCACGCCATGTATCATTTTCTTTATCATTAAAATCTTTTGTAGTTTCAATTATTTTAGAATTTACAATTGAAGTTGAATATTTACCATCAGAATTAGTGATGTTGAGCAATATCATAGCAACTCTTTTTGATTCGTTATCATTTCCTTCATTATTGTTTGAAGTATGGCTTGACGAATGAGTTTTGCATGAAAAAAAGGCAATAATTAAAAAAACTATCCAATATATTATATTTGTTTTTATCATAAGACTTATTTTTATTGCATTCTTAATGATATTCCCATATTAAAACTAATATTTTTTTCTAAAAATACATTTCCCATTACCCAACCATTTGTTTTTCCTTCTATTGCAATATATGGGTGCCAATGTCCTATAGCGTATGAACTACAAATGCTAAACATAGCTCCAATGCTTGCTATATTTGTGAAAAATGATTGATTTTTGGGTTGTGTCCAAATCATAGCTCTAGTACTAAGCAAAAGTTTGTCGTCAAGAAGTTTTTTATCAATTAAAGCACCTTCAAGTCCAAAAAATGATGAATTTAGGTTGTTGTAATTATGAAAAGCAAAGAAAAAATTATGTTTTGGAGTTTGATAAAAAATATCAAGATTTATGTCGTTACCAAATGGTGTTAATAAATGCCTTACTGCAAAACTACCATAATAATTTCCATTTTCAGTAGATTTTAGTTTAATTTTTGGAAATCCAACTAAGTGAGGTGATAATATATTTAACCAATGCAAATTACCTTGTTTTTTTAAATAACTTCTTGCTTCACCTGAAAGTTGTGATGGCTTAATATAGCGATTTATGCCAACTCCTGATGGGTGCAATCCTCTATCTGTATATGGTTTGTCGGGGAAAAATAATGCATCTACCCAAGTGGTAAAGTCAGCACCTGTAAAATCTCGACTACTTATATCTGTTCCTTCTTTTGCATTGGCTTCATCAATTCTTTCATTGAAAATATCATCTCCTGATTGATTTAGATATATAATATTTGTCATTGTGCTCATCCAATACAAGGGAATATTAGGTAAATCTTGATTTAGATAGAAGTTGTTTTTTTGCATTGTTTGAATTTGATGAAATTGACCTTCGTTTCCAGCTATCATAAGTCGTCTAAAATCGTTATTGTAATTATCAGACAGCATAATCAAATTTTCATCTGTTACTTTTCTAACATAGACCAAGGATTGTCCAAAAGGAAAAGTGTTCATATCGTTGAAACTATTTATTTTGCGTCTTGTCATTACTGCTCTATGATATTCTTCGTGAAGCCAACCAATTCCCAAAGGAGTATAAAATGTAAATAAATCAAAGCCCGCAGCAGCAAGGTTTCTGAAAAGAATATCTGTAAATTCACTTTTGGTTTTAGTAAGTTTGTTTATGCCCCAGTGTGCAGAACCATATAAGTTATTTGACATTGCCAAAGATTGCTTCATACTTGGATTTACATAACTAGTAAAAAAGTTGCCTGTTGTTTTTGTGGCATATATTTGATAAGGAATATCAAATAATGGAACTTCCAAATACAAGCCAGTGGTATCAGATGTTTTTTGAGCAAAACTAATTGATGTTATTAAAAAAGAGATTAGTAATATTATTGTTTTTTGCTTCATGGTAGTTTATATAATTGCAGTTAATATACTAATTTATGAAACAAATATAAAGCATTTGAAAATATTAAACAAAAAAATACAGTAAAATATCGAAAATAGAATTTTAGATACAAGTTATCTATTCTGCTGATTCCCATGTAATATTTTTGGTGAACGTTGGTGTTTCTGAATTATCTTCGTAATATTCGATTGTAGCGCTACCTGATGATTCCAAATTTATTAACATACTCATTAATGCATTTTGTCTTTGTGAATTTACTGTAAATCCATTTGGATACTCATCTATTATTTCCCAACCTGTATTTATACTTCCAATACTGACGTTTGAACCAATAAATTTAATTTTAGTGTTTTATATAATGGAGTAATTGTAGCTACAGTATATGGATTTGCTTGAAAAGTTGTGTTTGAGGGTACTAAAATATTTTGGGTTTCAGAATCTGGAGCTATTGTAGGGTCGGGAGAAGCAGTTAAAGGATAGGTAAAGTCAGTGTAAATATTACTGCAATGTTTTTCTTGAAATACATCAATATATTTTTCAAAATTAGGAATTACAAGGTTTTGTCCAAGTTCTAAATATCTTTGTTCAATATTTCTACGAATATCAATAAGATGTAATTGTGAAATATTGTGAAGTAATGTATCGATAATTTTTGTTTGAGAAATTATACCATCTGGAGCAAAGTCGGCAGAAATATCTGCAAGAAGTTGAGTTAACTCTGCTGTTAGAGTTGGTTTTTGATTTAAAAACTTAGTATATCTTTGTAAGATTACAGAGAACGACAAAAGGGCTGCGTTATAATCTTCGTTTGATGAAATGTCTAATTCTTCAAAGTCCACATTAAATGTATTTGTTATGCCTAAAAAAGCTAAAAACTCAGATTTAGCTTGTGTGTTGGCATCTTCAAAACTCATTCCAGTAGAAACTAAATTTTCAATTCTAGCTTTTATCAAATGAGTTAAAACATTTATGTTTACAGATTCATTGGAACTTAAATCTGTAATTGCTTGTAAAGACAGTGGAGCACTAGATAATTCTCCATAAATTTCGCTAAAATAATATCCATTTGCTGTAAGTAAAGCAAAATTTGAATTTAATTCAATATTGTTTAAATTGAAACTACCATCATTCGCAACAATTGTAGTCGTATATGATTTTCCTTTTTGTGCAAGGTCTGAGTTCAATTCGTTAAGAGTTATATTTGTTCCTGTAACGAATGGACCTTTTTGTGCCTTACCCTTAAGTGTTGAAATATTTAACTTATCTTTATCACAAGATGTTAATAATAATCCGAGGATTACTACAAATAATAAAATGCTAATTTTTTTCATATTCTGATATGTTTTTTGTTGTTTGTTAACGATTTGTAGTTTGTAATAAAATAAGAAAACATGGAGTTTTTCGAAAGATTTATTTGTTCTCAAAAACAAAAGTTGCTAAGAAAAATAAATCTTATGTGAATTAACATTCACCCCATGTTTTCTTAAATATTTTTATGTACTAGTCTTGTTTTGCACCTGCAGGACCAACGTATTGTGCACTACCTAAGCCTAATATTGGTATAAAGATTATAGAAAATAACAATAAACCAACTGTAAATCCTTCAGTTTTACCAAAGCTTTTTGACAATAAGTTAGTTGCCCATATGCCAAATACAATATTTACTATTGGAATAAAGAACAATAATAACCACCACCATGGTTTTCCAATAATTTCCAACATAACGTGGCGGCAGCTTGGCGAGGTTTTTCTGTGTTGCGCCTGCGGCAGAAAAATCTTGCCAAACTGCTTGTTATCTCTCGTTTTTATATTTCTTTAAACGTTCGATTTCTATTTTTATCTCGTCTAAAATTTCTTTATTAACAATACTCTTTTTACTTCCTGTTCTTGTAGAAAAAATCACAAAGACCTTACCACCAAATTCTTTCTCAAAAGATTGAAAACTTGCAGCCATTCTGTCTGTGACTTTATAGTTTCCAAAATTGGCACTTGCCGTTATAGGTTTGATTTGAATGCCAAAGGCATATTTTCCTACTCTCCCGATGTAATCAATGTCACCGGCGTGGTCTAATTCGGCATCCGATTCCTCAAATTCAACTTCTGGAAAAGATTTTGCAAGTCCGTCATTAACTACCGATTTTTCTAATAAAAAGCCATCATAAGTTCTAACAATGGTAACTTGATAGATATATTCTTTACAATCTTCTAAAGTCAAATCCTCAAAAGCCTTAGTCCATTCAGGAATGACAACTTCAGTAATTTTCGCATAAAGTCTTTCTCCAAGTTCATCTAATAATTCCTGTGTTACTTTTATTGGTTCTTTGGTAGCAGTATAAGCCTTTTCAAAATAATATTCCTCCCATTCTTCTAATGCTTGTGGCTGGCATTCTCTGATTAATGCCATAACTGCACCTACTTTTTTGGGGCGTGTTAATTGATAGGTGTTACTTGCATAATTTAACACTTTTTCTTTAGTACCGAAAGGTTTAGCGTACTTCTTGGTTTGCTTCTTTGCCATATTGATGTTGTAATTTTATGAATTTTTCTTTATTCTTATACTCTAAAGAGGTATCGGCAAAAGCAAATCCGTTCTTGATTAAGTGAGCATTAAGAAATGTTTTATTTTTTAAATAAACATAGGCTAATAAATTATTTTCTTCATCGTGCTTCTGTTCATCATATCGTAGAAAAATTTGTTGAGATTCAGTTTTTTCTTTTAAAAAATCTATTGCATCTCCATTCGCGTTTTTACTTTGTTTTACTCCAATAAGTCGTACAATCAAGTCATTATTCAGTCTTATTAATTCAGGACTAATAATTTCTTTTACACGATAGAAATCCTCCCTGTCTTTACTGTCTTTGTCAATTTTTGAACCGAATTGTAATTTCTTTGGGTCTATTTTTTTATCAAATTGATGAAAGTCTTTAAAAATATAGGGGTGTTTCTGTATTTCCTCTTCAAAATCTATTTTAAGTTTTTGAGAATGAAAATCAATCTCGGACGGAATTAATTCTGGTTCATTAATTCCAAGTTTTTTTTCAATGAAGGGCTGGAATTCAGGATTAATTTCATAACCAACAGAATTTCTATTCAGTTTTTTTGCAACCAAGGATGTTGTTCCACTCCCAAGAAACGGGTCCAAAACCGTATCGCCCACAAAAGAGAACATTTTTATTAATCTATGTGGCAGTTCTTCCGGAAACATTGCAATATGTCCGTCTTGTCTTGCTCCACCAAAGTTCCAATGTCCTTGAAAAAATTCTTTCCATTCTTCTTTGGTCATACTTGATTGTGCCTTTATTTCTTTTGAAACTTTTTTTGCTTGTCCGAGTTTTTTAAAGATTAAAATAAATTCGTAATCAATTGAGATAATTCCATTTCTTGGATTTGGATAACTTCCCATCAAAGATGCACCTCCGGTTGTATTTGTCGTAGTTTGTTTTTGCCAAATTATAGCTCCCATATAGTCAAACCCAATACTTTCACAAAACTTAATAATTTCTGTCCGAATGGGAATTACCTTGTAACGACCGTAATAAACAGCTCGAGCAAATTGGTCTCCAATATTTATACAAAGGCGACATCCTTTTTCAAGAACTCTATAACATTCTTTCCAAACCAAATTTAGATTGTTGATATAAGTTTCATAATCTTCGTGATATCCAATCTGGTTTTCTGTGCCATAGTCTTTTAATTGCCAATAAGGCGGCGAAGTTATAGCAAGTTGTACTGACTCATCTTCAATGAAATCCATTTGTCTGCTATCTCCAATTACTATATCGTGTTTTGTATTCATTTATAATTCTAAAATTTCATTTTCGCCAAGATACTAATTCTTTCAGCTCTATGTTGTCAATTCGTATTCTTTTTTAATGAGAGATAACAATGTAATTGTAGATTGGAATTAAGCATGCCCAACCAGGTTTGTTTGCTTTTGTAAAAATCTTCCATAATGAAGCAATCAATAAAACAAAGATTGCTAAATAAAAAATAATAAGAATTACCATAATAATAATTTTTAATTTTCCTACTCGTAAGGCTTTTCGGATTTCGCCCCGTTTTTTTAAGTGGGCTCTGGCTCCACTATGAATTTTAAAATAATGTTTTGTTGTCACTTTGGGTAGTCAGCCCTTTAATTTTCAAAAACCGTTTTTTATTTAAATTGCTCATAAATTTTGAAACAAATATAAGGTATTTGAAAATATTAACCAAAAAAAATTTGTTTATTATTATACGAATTGCGAATTAACCAATAAATCAATAGATTATAAAATATCGCTTATGGGATTTTGACCTAGTCTTAAAGTTTGTCTAAACCTATGTATTCATCATTTTTTTGGGTTGCATGTTTTTTATTATTCTTTCCTAAGTTGATTATAAAAACAGCATTTTCTTTAATAAAAGCTAAAATTAACGCAGCAATAACCATTATAGGTAATAGAGTGTAAAGCAAACTATTTAGCCAAAATCCTGCGAACCTAAAAGATGAGGCATTGTGTGGGTCTTTATTTTTAATAATGACTGTTAATTCTTCGCCAATTGGATATATTTCACTTTTTTCACTTTCGCAAATGTAATATGAATTGTTATATGTAAATCCTATATAGACTATTATCGTTTCACAGTGAGTAGAGTCTTGGTTACATTGTATTTTTTCTCCAACAACTTGAGCATCAGCAAAATCGGAGTTAATAATTACATTTAGTCTATTTATTAAATAAAATAAAAGTATTATGCCGATTGATATTATAACTAATTTTTTTCTAGTAACTTTAAAAGTCATGTTGTTGAATGGTTTAGTAAAAAAAAACGAGGTTGTCTCAAAACAAGTGTTGAACCAACAACCTCTCAAGGTGTTTCAGAAGTGTTAAAATGCAAGGCGCTGAAATTGAGGACGAA
>DHVB01000016.1:30139-39542 GCA_002412425.1 Bacteroidales bacterium UBA5219
ACTTATGAGACACCGCCGTTTTTTTAATTATTTTATTCGCCTTCTTTGATAACTTTAACTTTACCTTGAGTATCATTTACAATTAGGCGTTTCCATTTGTCGCTAAGTTCAAATTGCTGAACTTTTGGAGCATAATATTTGTATCCTTCAGGAACTTCTTGTTTTGTTTTTACATTTCCGTCCATATATTTTGTAAACAAATATGCGAAAAGGTTTTTCCATTCTTGATGTGTGCGTTCAGCTGCTTGGTTAGAATAATTGTTAACTTCTCTCAATACTAGTTTTGGATCTTTTTCGTGGATTTCCATTAGCTTTTTCTCTAGTTCGAGAGTTTCTCTCACAAAGCTTGTGTGTAATCTGTGTTGTTCTTTTTCAATTTCAGGATATATTAGTTCATATCTAGTATATGCAAAGTTTGATACCATATTAAATACCCAGAAAGCAGATTCTAATGTGAAGTCCATTAAATCTCCATTTCCAACTGCGTAAGGACGTGGTATTTTTGTGATAGTAGAATACATTGGCACATAAACAGTAAATCCTGCGTCATCAACTGAGAACCAATTTATTGCACCAAAAGCATCAGGTAACCAGCTTCTTAGTTGAGCTATAAAAGAGAATCCAGTTTGTTGAGTTGCAGTTGCTCTTTCCATTACATAATCTTCTCCGTCAACGCTCCAAGTCATTGGTCTCCAACGGTAAGGATTTCCGTAAGGTCCAGCACCAATATCGTTTCTCATATCTAATTCTGTTCCTTCTAGGTGGTCTCGCATAAATTTGAACATATCAATTTGAGAAATTTTTTTATCAGGTTTTATCCATAAAGGCATTCTGTTAGTTGCATATCCGTGAGCACCACGTTTGATATGACCTTTAGCATAATCCCAATATTGATCCATTCCAGATTTTACAGCATTAAAGAATGCCCACACTCTTATTTCGCAAAAACGAGCTCCACCAAAATCAACAGGTGCATAAGTGTCAGAAAAGCTAAATTCAGAATCTTTGCCATCAAAATATTTCATTTCGCGTGCAAAACTGATAACATCTTTGGAGTTAAAAACTGTTTGTTTTGGATTAAACCAATCGTTTTTCTTTTGGTATTCGAAAGTTGTAATGCGTGCTTGATTTGCATGAGCGCTAACATATCCATCAGGAATAAGAAGAGCTACCCAAACTGCACCTTTTTTACCTTCGCCTTTACCTATTAATTCAAGTATCCAAGCTTCATTTTTATCACAAATAGAAAAACTTTCGCCAGTACTTGCATAACCGTGTTCTTCAACTAAATCGGTAAGAATTTTTATTGCTTCTCTAGCTGTTTTTGCTCTTTGCAATGTTACGTAAATTAAACTTCCATAATCCATAATTCCATTTGGAGTACCTAACTCTTCACGTCCAGTAAATGTTGTTTCTGCAATAGAAAGCTGAAATTCGTTTACATTTCCAACAACATTATAAGTTTGTTCCACTTGAGGAATTTTTCCTAAATATTTACCAGAGTCCCATTCCCAAATGTCTAACATTGTTCCTTTAGGATATGTTTTTGCGGGCCAATGATATAATTCGCCATACAATACGTGGCTGTCTGCTGAATAAGAAACCATTACAGAGCCATCTGTTGAAGCTCCTTTAGTAATAATAAAATTTGTACAAGCATAAGAGTTTAAACTTGCTAATAGCAATAAACTCATAGTAATTCCAATAATTCTTTTTACCATAATCTAAAGTTTTAAATTTTTACAAATATAATTTTTTTACTCGAAAGTAAAAACTTTAAACAGAAAGTTTTTAATATTCCCACTTTATAAACTTTAGGAACTTTATAAACTTTTAACTTAAGTTCCTTGATTTATCGCCTTAATAGGGTCAAGTTTAGCAGCTTTGCGAGCAGGAGCAAAGCCTGAAACTATTCCAACACAAATAGAAATTAGCGTTCCTGACATAATATTTCCAAAACTTAAAGCTAAGTCTAGTGGCGTTAGACTTCGCGCAACAGCGGTTAACAACCATACTAATATTAATCCTAAAATTCCGCCAACTAAGCTCAAAGCTGTCGCTTCTGTTAAGAATTGAATTAAAATAAGATATGATTTTGCTCCAATAGCTTTTAGTATT
Organism: Bacteroidales bacterium UBA5219; assembly: GCA_002412425.1. Lineage (GTDB taxonomy): Bacteria > Bacteroidota > Bacteroidia > Bacteroidales > ML635J-15 > Bact-19. The sequence goes on from DHVB01000016.1 coordinate 32,258, forward strand.
CCAATTTCTTTGGTTCTTTCTTTTACAGATACAAACATAATATTTGCAATTCCAAAACCTCCAACTAAAATAGCAAAACCACCAATAATTATTCCTGCTAAATCGAGTATCTTAAAAATTTTGTCTAAACTTTTTGTAATCATACTTGCTTGATTTAGCGAAAAATTATCTTCTTCTAAAGGTTTTAATTTTCGAATTGTCCTCATAATTATTGTGAGTTCATCAATCAATTCACCGGAGGTAATTCCTTCTTTAGCCGACACTATTATAAATGGATTTAAGTCGTCGTTTTCAATATCAAAAATTGTTTTTCCAAAATTTATAGGAATTAACACCAACTCATCAGAGCCTGAACTAAACATGTTTTCTCCTTGCTTTTCGAAAACTCCTATTACAGTTAGTTTTTTGCCATTTAGCTTAATTTGTTTTCCAATGGGGTCGGTATTTTCAAATAAACTTTCAGCACATTGCGCCCCTAAGATAGCCACATTTTGACCAGTATGTGATTCCATTTGTGAAAAATATCTACCTTTTTCAATATTCATAAAGTTTATTTGCATATAATCATGTGTGCTAAGAACAACACCAGCATCGTCTAAACTTTTGTTTTCGTATTCTATGGTTTGCAATGTCGAAGCTGCAAAAGCAATCTTGTCGGCACAAGTTGATAATTCTCTAATTTGTGTAAGTTCAGATAATTTTGGCGAAGGACGATTAATATATTTCCACCAAGGAAAGTCTGCTTCAAAAATCCAGGGCCATTTTTGGATATAAACAGTGTTTGAACCTAACTGTCCTATATTGTTTTTAATGCCTCTTTCTAAAGAATCTATAGTCGCCATTACAGAGATTATGCTAAAAATCCCAATGGTAATTCCTAAAAGCGATAAAAACGTTCTTAACTTATTATTAATTAATGACGAAAACGAAAATTTTATACTATCTAATATTAATCTGAAAAAAATCACAATAAATATTTTTTCAAAGATATTAAAATCGATTTAATTAAAAATTTACTTTCAAATTTTGTTGATAATTTGTTTAAAATAAGTTTTGAGTATGAGAAAAATTATTTTAATTTAGTCTAAAAAATAACAAACAATGAAAGCCGTAGAATATAATATTCCTGTACGTCAGATATTGACTGATTATTTGGAAAGAAAAGGATATAGAAAAACTCCAGAAAGATTTGCTATTTTAGATGAAATTTACTCTAGAAATGGTCATTTCGACATTGAGAGTTTGTATATATCTATGAAAAATAAAAATTATCGTGTTAGTAGAGCTACGCTTTATAACAATATTGATATTTTGTTAGACGCAAATTTGATTGTTAAACATCAATTTGGAAAAAATATAAGCACATTTGAAAAAGCTTATGCTTGTATGCAACACGACCACATGATTTGTATAGATTGTGGAAAAGTTATAGAATTTTGCGACCCAAGAATTGCTGAAATTGAAAAAACTATTTCTAAAGCCAGCGATTTTAAAGTTTTAAATCACTCTTTGTATTTATATGGGATTTGCAATGAATGTCAAAAGAAAGAAGAATATAAAAAATAATATTGAAAGATGAAAATAGACGTTTTATTAGGTTTGCAATGGGGCGATGAAGGTAAAGGCAAAATAGTTGATGTACTTACGCCTAAATATGATATAATTGCTAGATTTCAAGGCGGTCCAAATGCTGGACATACTCTTGAATTTAATGGAATAAAACATGTTTTACACACAATCCCAAGTGGTGTTTTTAGAAAAAATGCCATTAATATAATAGGTAATGGAGTTGTAATTGACCCTATTATTTTGAAAAAAGAAATTGAAGATACAGAAAAATTAGGTGTAGATTTAAGTGAAATTTTTTATATCTCTCGTAAAGCACAATTAATTTTACCCACTCACAAATTGCTTGATAAAGCTTATGAAGAGTATAAAGGCAAAAATAAAATAGGCTCTACTTTAAAGGGAATTGGTCCAGCATATACAGATAAAACTGCTCGACTAGCTTTAAAAATAGGAGATATATTTACCGAAAGTTTTAAAGAAAAATATAATACTGCAAAAGACCATCATCAAAAGATTTTTAAAGGATATAATTTTAATGAAGATTATTCCAAATTAGAAAAAGACTGGTTTGATGCTGTTGAATTTCTTAAAAAGTTCAAATTTATAGACTCTGAAATTTTTATTAATAAATCAATAAACGAAAATAAATCTGTTTTGGCAGAAGGAGCACAGGGAACTCTTTTAGATGTTGATTTTGGTTCTTATCCTTTTGTAACTTCTTCAAACACAGTTTCGTCTGGAGTTTGTACAGGGTTGGGAGTTTCGCCTCAAAAAATTGGAAAAGTTTTCGGAATTGTAAAAGCATACTGTACACGAGTAGGTTCAGGTCCTTTCCCAACAGAATTGTTTGATGAGGTTGGACAATATATGAGAGACAAAGGACACGAATATGGAGCTACTACCGGAAGACCAAGACGTTGTGGTTGGTTGGATATGGTAGCTTTAAAATATTCTATAATGATAAATGGAGTTACAGATTTAATTGTTACAAAATCTGATGTGTTAAGCGGTTTAGATACAATAAAAGTCGCAACAAAATATAAGTATAAAGGCGAAATAATTGATTATATGCCTTATGATATGTGCGATGATATTGAACCAATTTATGAAGAACTACCAGGCTGGAAAGAAGATATTACCAAATGCACAAAACTCGAAGAACTACCAAAAGAACTGCTAGACTATATTAAATATCTAGAAGAAAAAACACAAGTAAAAATTAAATACTTATCACTAGGTCCTGATAGGGAGCAAACAATTGAACTATCAGTTAAAAGTTTATAAAGTTCGTAAAGTTCATAAAGAAATGCCAATCATAAAACTTCTTTTAACTTTCGACTTTTAACTGATTATTTTTTCCAATTCATTATAAAATGTATTTTTGCATTCCAAATTTAGAAGATTATGAAATTCTTAAATAAAGAAAAATTGTTTTCGGCTAAGTGGTTTAAGTCCTTGGCTTTGATATTGAGTGGAACATTTATTATGTCTTTAGGTTATGTGTATTTTATTTCCCCATATAAAATAACACCTGGAGGCGTTTATGGTATTGCAATAGTTATTCACCATTTATTCGATTTGCCAATAGGTTTGACAGCTTTGGCTTTTGAAATTCCAATTACTTTGTTAGGCTTAAAATTATTAGGACCAAAATTTGGTTGGAAAACTGTTGTGGGTTTTGTTTCAATGGCTGGTTTTGTCGATTTGTTAACTTACTTTAATGGTGATGTCCCTTTAGTTAAAGATGATACATTATTGTCGGCAATATTTGGTGGAGTTTTGATAGGAGTGGGGCTTGGTTTGGTTTTTAAATCTCGTGCTTCTTCTGGCGGTAGTGATGTTATTGCCATGATTCTTAATAAATATACACGCATTCCGCTTGGAACTTTAGTAATTTATGTGGATTCCGCTATTGTTCTTATAAGTTTAGTAGCGTTTAAAGATTGGACAATTCCTTTATACTCTTGGCTTGTGATTTATATTACAGGTAAGGCTGTTGGCATTATTTTAGAAGGTGCTAGTTACGAAAAAGCTATATTTATTATTTCAGATAAATATGACGAGATTAAAGAAACTATTATTCAAGATTTGAATCGTGGAGGTACAATTTTTCATGGGAAAGGAATGTATAGCCAAGAAGAAAAACAAATAATTTACACTACTGTAAGTCGTAGAGAGTTTGAATTATTAAAAGACTATATCTATGAGATTGACCCAAAGGCTTTTATAACAGTTGCAGAAGCACATGAAATTATAGGCGAAGGTTTTAAATCAATGCGAGATTCTTTGAGCTCAGATTAATTTGATGCAATTTTTAATCCAATAATTGAAGCAATAAGTGTAAAGATAAAGAATAAACGCCAAAAATTTGTTGGTTCTTTAAAAACAAATATCCCTATTAATGCAGTTCCAACTGCACCAATACCTGTCCAAACTGCGTAAGCAGAACCAATAGGTAAAGTTTTTGTAGCTTTTATTAACAACAACATGCTTATTGTTAGCGAAACTAAAAATGCAAAATACCACAAATACATTTCTGTGCCGTTGGTTACTTTTGCTTTTCCAAGGCAAAACGCAAATCCAGTTTCAAATAAACCTGCAATAAATAAGATTATCCAATCCATAGTTTTAAATCATTTTTTTCTTTTAAAAATATAAAATTTTTCAGGTACAGGGTCGTGTCCATGTCCGCCCCAAGGGTTGCATCTTAAAATTCGCCAAGTACTTAAAATAAAACCTTTAATTGGACCATGTTTTTTAAAAGCTTCTAGCGAGTAGTTGGAGCATGTAGGAGTGAATCTGCACGAAGGTGGAATTAAAGGAGATATTAGCCATTGATAAAGTTTTACTAATATAAGAAAAGGAAGTATTAAAATGTATTTTAATATTTTCACAAATTTCATCTTACAACAATAAATAATGCTAATAAGCGACTTTAGTTTTTTCCCAATTGATGATTATACAACTTATTATTGTTCGTCTTTCAATATTAGTACAAATCCAGAGCCGTGTATATTATTTATTTGTACAGTATCACTATCCTTAAAATATTTTCTAAGTTTAGTAATGTAAACATCCATGCTTCTAGCGTTAAAATAATTGTCATCGCCCCAAATCTTTTTTAGAGCTTGATTTCTGTCTAAAACATTATTTCTATATAAGTATAATTCTTGTAACAAGTCTGATTCGCGGGGAGTTAGTTTATGAACTGTATCTCCGTCTTGAAGCGTTCTTAGTTGAGTGTTGAATACATATCTTCCTATATTAATTTTCTTATCTAGACTTTGTCCTGGTCTGTTGCTGTTTCTACGTATAATAGCTCTAATTTTAGCTAATAACACTTCAGAATCAAAAGGCTTTGTTAGATAATCGTCGGCACCAGATTTAAACCCTTCTAACACATCGTCTTTTTGCGATTTTGCTGTAAGAAAAATTATAGGAATATTTTTGTTGATTTTTCTAATGTCTTTAGCAATAGTAAAACCATCAACGTTTGGCAACATTACGTCTAGAATGCATAAATTATAGGTGTTTTTATTAAAAGTTGGGAAAGCGTCTTTACCGTCGCTAACTAAATCAACATCAAATTCGTTTAACTCTAAATACGATTTAAGCACGAAGCCAAAATTTACATCATCTTCAACTAATAAAAGTTTTTGTTTATTGTTATTTTGTTTATTCATATATTATATTTATTAATTAATCATTGGCAAAGTTATAATAAAAGTACTACCTTTTCCTAAAGTACTTTTAACATTTATATGTCCGTTATGGGCGTTTACAATTTCGTTTGCATAATTCAAACCTAAGCCAAACCCTTTAATATTATGCAAATTCCCTGTGTGAGCTCTATAAAATCTTTCAAAAATTTTGTTAAGCACATCTTTCGACATTCCAATTCCTTTGTCTTCTACAGAAATATTGAACTTATCATTCTTAATATAAGTGTTTACTGTAATTTCTGGAGAAGTTTTAGAATATTTAATAGCGTTGTCTAACAAATTGTTTAAAGCATTGGCAATAAGGTCTCTGTCTATTCGTAAGTTTGGATTTTCTTCGCATAAATTTAATTTTAATTCTCCGTTTTTTTCCAAAATTACAAGCTCAATATTTTTAGCAACTTCTGCAACTAATTCATTTATATTTTCAGTAGATATTTTTAATTGAACATTTTTTTTATCTAAAACCGCCATTTGTAAAACTTGTTCAACATGTGAGTTCATTCTGTTGGTTTCTTGATTTATAATATTGAGCATATTATTTACAAATTCAGGATTTTCTTTTGCATTATTGCTTTGTATAGATGCTGCTGCAAGTTTTATAGTGGCAATAGGAGTTTTGAACTCGTGTGTCATATTATTAATAAAATCGTTTTTAATTTCAGCATTTTTCTTTTGCTTAATTAGTGCATATAAAGAAGTGCTAAAAGTTAAAACAAAAATTAAAATTAATACTATTGAAGTGCCTAATTGTGCGTAAATAGTTTCTAATACATATTTATCTTTAGTTGGAAAATCAATTAGTAGGACATCTGGATTTGTAAAAACAGATGCAGGAGTTAAATTAAATTTATAGCAATTTTTTAAGTTTTTAGCATTAAAATTTGAAGACTTTAATTTAATGTTTTGGTCGTTGTCGCTAATAGCAAACTCGAAATCAAGGTTAAGCCCAACAGATGCCAATGATTTTTTAAGAGTTATTTCAACAGTTTCTGCGTCAAATCTTTGTTCAATAGGTATTTGTCTTTGTAAAAACTCAGTTTCCAATTGATTAATTATTTGGTCGAACTCTATGGTTTTTTGAGTAAATTGTTGAAACATATACGACTCTATATAAGATAAATCAGAAAATTCTGAGTGAAAAGACACAGAGCTTAGTCCTGTTCCTGGGAAAGATTGAAAATGTATATTTGAATACTGATTAAAAATAGGTCTTAACCCCAATTGAACTAAATAAGGGTCAATGGGAACTAAACTGTCAACAACTTTATTTTTTTGATGAAGTTTATCATAAACAAAAAATACCGCATCTTGTTTTTGCAATACGACTATGCTACGCGAAATAGCTTCTGCAATTCCTCTTTCAACAATTTCTTTTGAGCTTTTGTAAGACTTAGAGAGGTGTGTAGCTTGCATAATGATTATCAATATCAATGAAATTGACATTAAAACAATTATTCCGTTGACCATTTTTCGCTTCTTCATATTACAAATATATATAAACCAATTGTATCATTATTTACTCATTAACATTATTTTAACTTTATTTAACTTTGCATAAACACTAGTTTTTAAAATATTGTTGTTTCTTTGCATCAGAGAGAAAATGAAAAACAACGGTTTTACATTAAATATAATAAGAAAATCCTCTCCTTTAAATAACAATGCTTAATTTTTAAAAGAAAAATCCCGTCTCCCCGGCGGGATTTTTTTACTTTTATTAAACAAGTTTGTAAAAATAATGTTTTTTTATTAAATAAAGGCTTAATTTTTAAAATAAATACAATAATTTTTAAAATTTTTCGTTTTATTTGTGAACAAATTAAAAACTTATTGGTTTATATGAATAGATGTGAATAAAAATCCTCTCCTTAATAAATAACAATGCTTAATTTTTTTAACACATCTTCGTCTCCCCGGCGAAGATGTGTTTTTTTATATCTGTTAAGAGTTTGTAAAGTTCGTAAAGTTTTTAAAGTTCATAAAGTTCGTAAAGT